>NZ_JAGYGF010000030.1:0-68015 GCF_019947305.1 Pseudomonas sp. BF-RE-21
CCTACAGGTTATGCGTCAGGTCATAAGATCAGAGGCAGGTAGCCAGCGCCGCCAAACGGCGCTTGGCGACAAAGTCGTCATGCTGCGCGTAGTAACTCAACGCCGTCCCTGACGCATCGGTGGTCACGTCCACAAAGGACTCCGCCGAACGCGTGTAAACGGTAGACCCACCCTTCTTACCCGGCTGCAAATAAGCGCCCGCATCGACGCCGAACACTGCCTCGTCCTGCCAGGCGAACTGCACGCACTGGGCGACGACCTTTTCCGGTTTGTCCGAAGTCAGGGTTTTGTACGGGGTGCCCGTGCGGGCATCGTTCATCACCGAACCGGCGCATCCCGCCAGCAACGTTGCGGCCAGCGCCACCATCAGAATTCGCATTGCGTGTGCTCATCAAGAAAAAGCGGACTGTATCACCGTGGGCCGGCGTATCGTTCTGCTTTACTTCATTTATACCGCGACACCGCGCCACGATTCGCGCACCCTGTCGCGCCAACCGCTGCATCGCCCCTGTTTTCGGGCTCATTTTTTTGGAACGTCCATGACACCCAACGCCGAATTCTACAAACCGACCGCTGAATATGCCGACAAGCTGATCAGCCAGATCGGCCAGACGCCTTCCTGGATCGCCAAGCGAATCGGCGTCACCGACAAGCGGATCCGTTACATCCTCGACGGCGAACGCACCGTCAAGGGCGAAACCACGCCGATCCAGATGACCTACTGCGAGCAGTTTGCCCTCGAATGCCTGGCCGCAGCGGCCAAGGCCAGCAAGAAGCAGTCCGTGTAACCCATTCTCAAGGAGCGACCATGGCGGCAACCGAACAGCTACACGAGCAGGCGCTGCAGAAGTTTCTAGATGAGCGACCTGAACTGCGCCACGAACTCGACAACCTCAACCCGCTGCTGGCTCAGGCCAAGGGCGAAACCGCGGCGCAATTTCGCGACGAGCGCTTGCATGAAGCGTTCGAAGCCGAGGCCGAACGCCTGGGGTTGTTTGCCTGGGAGCTGACCCTGCAACTGACCGCCGCGACACCGGAGGACTATGAAGCTCAACGCCTGAACGTACACCGGGAAGTGGCCGAGATGGCGGGGATGGACTGGCTGGAGTATTGCGAGTTATATGGTCTGATCCCATAACCGTCGCCGCACAAGGATCCCGCCACCGATGCTGCCTTCGTCCTCCACGACCCGCGCCAGTCCGGGGCATCTGCACACTCAGAAATGGCGCGGCCGCATCGGCCTGTCGCTGGTGGCCGCACTCTCGGTACTCGCCGGCATGACCGACGCTATCGGCTTCATGGCCAGCGGCGATTTCGTCTCCTTCATGAGCGGCAACACCACCCGCCTCGCCGTGGCGATCAGCGACGGCGACATGGGCCTGACCCTGCGCCTGCTGCTGCTCGTGGCCACGTTCATCCTCGGCAACGCCTTGGGCATTGTCGTCAGCCGGGTCGGCGGGCGCCGCGCGCTGCCCTTGCTGTTGTGCATCGCCATGTTGCTGTGTGCGGCAGCGGCCTGGCCTTATGACGAACAATTGCCAGCGCTGCTGGCAGCGATCATCGCGATGGGCATGCTCAATGCCGCCGTCGAAGAAGTGAATGGCCTGCCGGTGGGCCTGACTTACGTGACGGGCGCCCTGTCGCGCTTCGGTCGCGGCCTGGGACGCTGGATGCTCGGCGAGCGGCGCAATGGCTGGCGGGTGCAGTTGATCCCCTGGACCGGAATGTTTGCCGGCGCGGTGCTGGGGGCTGTGCTGGAGCATCATCTTGGACTCAGGGCGTTGTTTGTCAGCGGGTTGCTGGCGGGGGCGCTTGGAGTGTTGTCGTTGAGGATTCCAAGGCGTTGGCAGTTGGGGTATATGCCGCGTTGAGCGGCGTAGCACATTCAGCATTTATGTCGGCAGACAGACCGCCATCGCTGGCAAGCCAGCTCCTACAGGGGTTTTGTGGTGGGTCGAAGGCTTGTAAACGACACGAGACCTGTAGGAGCCAGCTTGCTGGCGATGGCGACAACTCGGTCCACGCCTTATCATGGCCGCAGTTTCGCTGATCGAGTCCGTCATGAAGTTCGCCATAGCGCTGTTTTCCGCCGCCCATGCGCCCTCCTCGCGCCGTGCCTTGTTGTTCGCCCAGGCTGCGCTGGCCGGCGGGCATGAGATTGTCCGGCTGTTTTTCTATCAGGATGGCGTCTACAACGCGTCCGCCAGCGTGGTCACGCCGCAGGATGAACTGGACCTGCCCAAGCAATGGCGCGCCTTTGTGGCCGAACATCAACTGGACGGCGTCGTCTGCATCGCCGCCGCCCTGCGTCGTGGCGTATTGAACGACGAAGAAGCCCAGCGTTATCAGCGCGAAGCGGTCGCCGTCGGCGCGCCGTGGGAATTGTCCGGTCTCGGTCAGTTGCATGACGCGGTGCAGGACGCCGACCGACTGATCTGTTTCGGAGGTGCGTGACATGCCTAAATCCTTGCTGATTATCAGCCGTCAGGCGCCGTGGTCCGGGCCGAGCGCACGTGAAGCACTGGACATCGTGCTGGCCGGTGGTGCCTTCGACCTGCCGATCGGCCTGCTGTTTCTTGATGACGGGGTGTTCCAGCTCGCGCCGAAACAGGACGCCAAGGCCCTGCAACAGAAAGACTTGAGCGCCAACCTGCAAGCGTTGCCGATGTTCGGCGTCGAAGACCTGTTCGTCTGTGGCGACAGCGCCGCTGAACGCGGCCTGGCCCCGGACAGCTTGTCGCTGGAGGACGCCCAGGTGCTGGCCGCCCGCGAAATCACCGCCCTTATTGACCGTTACGACCAGGTGATCACCCTCTGATGTCGACTTTGCATGTGTTGTCTCATTCCCCGTTCGGCGACGACCGCCTGAGCAGTTGCCTGCGCTTGATCGGCGCGAACGATGCGCTGCTGCTGACCGGTGACGCGGTGTATGCGTTGCAACCGGGCACCGCGCCCTTCAACGCACTGATCACCGGCAACCCGACGCTGTTCGTGTTGGCCGAAGACGCCCAGGCGCGTGCGGTGGAGGTTCCGGATACGGCCAAGGCGATCGATTATCCCGCCTTCGTCGAACTGTCGATTCACTACGACAAGGTCAACAGCTGGTTATGAATGCACTGACGGTCGGCGCCCGCGCCATCGAGTTGGACAAGGACGGTTTCCTGGTTGAACTGAGCGACTGGTCCGCCGACGTGGCCAGCGCCCTCGCCGCTGCCGAAGAAATCGAGTTGAGCCCCGAGCACTGGGAAATCCTCGAATTGCTGCGCAGCTTCTACGCCGAATTCCAGCTGTCCCCGGCCACCCGTCCGCTGATCAAGTACACAGCGTTGAAGCTCGGCCCGGAAAAAGGCAACAGCCTGCACCTGAACCGACTGTTCAAAGGCACCCCTGCCAAACTCGCCGCGAAACTGGCGGGCCTGCCCAAACCGACGAATTGCTTATGACCGATTATCCAGTGCTGACTCTAGAAACGCCCGCCGAACACCCCTTCGCCCAATTCGTGCGGATCCTCGGCAAAGGCAAGCGCGGCGCCCGCGACCTGACCCGCGAGGAAGCCCGCGAAGCCATGGGCATGGTGCTCGACGACAAGGTCGAAGACACTCAGCTCGGTGCGTTTCTGATGCTGCTGCGGCACAAGGAAGAAAGCGCCGAGGAAATGGCCGGCTTCACCGAAGCCCTGCGTGAGCGCTTGCAACCACCGGCCTTGAATGTCGATCTGGATTGGCCAACCTACGCTGGCAAGAAACGCCATCTGCCGTGGTATCTGCTGGCGGCCAAGTGCCTGGCGCAGAACGGCGTGAGGATTTTCATGCACGGCGGCGGCGCGCACACGGCCGGGCGGCTGTACAGCGAGCAACTGCTGGATGAGCTGAAGATCCCGTTGTGCCGCAACTGGCAACAGGTCGGCTTGGCGCTCGATAACGGCGGCTTGGCGTTCATGCCGCTGGTGGATTGGGCCCCGCAACTGCAACGCATGATCGACCTGCGCAACACCTTGGGCCTGCGCTCGCCGATCCACTCCCTGACGCGCATTCTCAATCCGTTGAACGCTCGCTGCGGCCTGCAAAGCATTTTCCACCCCGGCTACCAGGCGGTGCATCGCGATGCCAGCGGCTTGCTCGGCGACACCGCGATTGTGGTCAAGGGCGATGGCGGCGAGATCGAGATCAACCCCGACAACGACAGCCACCTTTACGGCACCACCGGCGGCGAGAGCTGGGATGAGGAATGGCCGCAGCTGTCGGCGCAACGCCATGTCAAACCCGCCTCTCTCGATCCCGAACATTTGAAAGCCGTATGGCGTGGCGACGTGGTCGACAGTTATCCGCAAATGGCGCTGATCTCGACCATGGCCCTCGCACTACGCGGCCTCGGCCAACCTCGCGAAATCGCCTTCGAAACAGCCCAGAAATATTGGGATGCACGGGACAGATCGATTTAACCGATCATAAGCGCCCAACCTTTGCGCTTTTTTATCGAACCTATCGGAATAGACTCCTCTCCAACGCTTATCGGTTGAGGAGTCTTGAACATGGGTTTGTTAGTCGAAGGTCGCTGGCATGACCAGTGGTACGAAAGCAGCAAGGACGGCGCGTTCCAGCGCGAACAGGCGCAGCGTCGAAACTGGCTGACGGCCGACGGCACGCCCGGCCCGACCGGTGTGGGTGGCTTTGCCGCCGAAGCGGGTCGTTATCACCTCTTCGTATCGCTCGCCTGTCCGTGGGCGCATCGCACACTGATCCTGCGCAAACTCAAAGGCCTTGAAAGCCTGATCGACGTGTCGGTGGTCAGTTGGCTGATGCTGGAAAACGGCTGGACCTTCGACAAGCACTTCGGCTCGACCGGCGACAAGCTCGATCACTTCAACTTCATGCACCAGCGCTATACCGCCGACACTGCCGACTACACGGGTCGCGTCACCGTGCCGGTGCTCTGGGACAAGCAGCAGAATCGCATCGTCAACAATGAATCGGCGGAGATCATCCGCATGTTCAACGGCGCATTCGATGACTTGACCGGCAATGACCTGGATTTCTATCCGGCGCCGTTGCGCGGCGAGATCGATGCGTTGAATGAGCGGATTTATCCGGCGGTGAACAACGGTGTGTACCGCGCCGGGTTCGCGACATCGCAGACGGCTTATGAAGAGGCGTTTGACGGGTTGTTTGCGGAACTGGATCGACTGGAACAGCTGTTAGACGCCAATCGTTATCTGGTGGGCGAATACCTGACTGAAGCGGACATTCGCCTGTTTACCACGCTGATCCGCTTTGACGCGGTGTATCACGGGCACTTCAAATGCAACCTGCGGCGGATTGCCGATTATCCGAACCTGTCGAACTGGCTGCGCGAGATTTATCAGTGGCCGGGGATTGCCGAGACGGTGGATTTTCAGCACATCAAGAACCACTACTATGGCAGCCACAAGACCATTAACCCGACCGGGGTTGTGCCGAAGGGGCCGGAGCAGGACTTTACCGTGGCGCATGATCGGGCGCGGTTGAGTGGGAAAGGGGTTTGGCGCAAGAACAGCGCCTGATCCGGGTTCTATTTCGATTTTGAGGCCCCCTTCGCGGGCAAGCCTCGCTCCTACAGGTTTTGTGTCCACCCGCAATCGTGCGAACAACATAAAATCTGTAGGAGCGAGGCTTGCCCGCGAAGGAAGCGACGCGGTCTTCAGACTTGCGCCTGAGCCCCCTCAAACCACGCCAGTTTCTCGCGCAACTGCACCACTTCCCCAACAATCACCAGCGTCGGTGCATGCACTTCATGCTCCGCCACCAATCGTGGAAGATCGGCCAAGGTGCCGGTAAACACCCGCTGATTCACCGTGGTGCCCTGCTGAATCAACGCCGCCGGCGTATCCGCTGCGCGACCATGCTTGATCAACTGCTCGCAGATGATCGGCAAGCCCACCAGCCCCATGTAGAACACCAGGGTTTGCGCCGGGGCGACCAGGTCACCCCACGGCAAATCGGTGGAACCGTCCTTCAGGTGCCCGGTGACAAATCGCACCGACTGCGCGTAATCGCGGTGGGTCAGCGGAATCCCGGCGTACGCCGCGCAACCGCTGGCCGCCGTGATGCCCGGCACCACCTGGAACGGGATGCCATGGGCCGCCAGTTCTTCGATCTCTTCACCGCCACGGCCGAAGATGAACGGATCACCGCCTTTCAACCGCACCACGCGCTTGCCCTGTTTGGCCAGGTCCACCAGTTGCTGGTTGATCTGATCCTGCGGCACGGCGTGATCGGCACGACGCTTGCCGACGTAGACCCGTTCAGCATCGCGACGGCACAAATCGAGAATCGCCGGCGCCACCAACCGGTCATACAGCACCACATCGGCTTGCTGCATCAGGCGCAAGGCGCGGAAGGTCAACAGGTCGGGATCGCCCGGCCCGGCACCGACCAGGTACACCTCACCCGTGGCAACCGGCGCTTCACCGCTGATTTTCGCCTGCATCATGCGCTCGGCTTCAGCGCCCTGCCCGGCCAGTTGCCGGTCGGCAATCGGGCCCTGGAACACATCTTCCCAAAACGCCCGACGCTGCTGTACATCCGGAAACAGGCCTTTGACCTGACTGCGAAAACGCGCAGCCAGACCGGCCAGTTGACCGTAGGTGGAAGGAATCCAGGTTTCGATCTTGGCGCGGATCAACCGCGCCAGCACCGGCGCATCGCCGCCACTGGAAACCGCGATGATCAGTGGCGAACGGTCGACGATTGCCGGGAAGATCACGCTGCACAAGGCTGGCGCATCCACCACGTTGACCGGCACGCAACGCCGATGAGCATCAGCGGAGACTTGTGCATTCAGCGGTTCATCATCGGTGGCGGCAATGATCAGCCCGCAGCCGTCCAGATCCGCTTCGACGTAGCCACGCAACAGGCACTCGCCACCGCTGCCGGCAACGAGTTCGCGCAGTTGCGGTTCGATTTCAGGCGCAACCACCCGCAGCAGCGCACCGGCTTCGGCCAGCAGGCGGGATTTGCGCAAGGCAATTTCCCCCCCACCGACGACCAACACACGACTGCCGCGAAGGTTGTGAAACAGCGGCAGATAGTCCATTTAGCCGATGACCTCGAGGCCACCCATGTACGGTTTCAGCACGTCCGGCACACGGATCGAACCGTCGGCCTGCTGGTAGTTTTCCAGCACGGCAACGAGGGTACGACCGACCGCCAGACCGGAACCATTCAGGGTGTGAACCAGTTCAGGCTTGCCGGTTTCCGGGTTGCGGAAACGCGCTTGCATGCGACGGGCCTGGAAATCGCCGCAGTTGGAGCACGACGAAATCTCGCGGTATTTGTCCTGGCTCGGGATCCACACTTCCAGGTCGTAGGTCTTGACGGCGCTAAAGCCCATGTCGCCGGTGCACAGCGCAAGAGTGCGATAAGGCAGTTCCAGCAATTGCAGGACTTTCTCGGCGTTGGCGGTCAGGCCTTCCAGCGCTTCCATCGAGGTCGATGGCTCAACGATCTGGACCATCTCGACCTTGTCGAACTGGTGCTGGCGAATCATGCCGCGGGTATCGCGACCCGACGCACCGGCTTCACTGCGGAAGCACGGCGTATGGGCGACGAACTTGATCGGCAGCAGTTTCGAATCGACGATTTCGCCGGCAACGATGTTGGTCAGCGACACTTCAGCGGTCGGGATCAGGTACAGATCGGCTTCGCCTTCGCGCGCAATCTTGAACAGGTCTTCTTCGAATTTCGGCAATTGGCCGGTGCCTTGCAGCGCCGGCGCCTGGACCAGATAAGGCGTGTAGGCCTCTTCGTAACCGTGCTCGCTGGTGTGCAGGTTGATCATGAACTGCGCCAGGGCGCGGTGCAGACGGGCGATCGGGCCACGCAACAGGGCGAAACGCGCGCCGGACAGCTTGGCGGCGGTTTCGAAGTCCAGCCAGCCGAATTTCTCGCCCAGGGCGACGTGGTCCTGGACCGGGAAATCGAACGCGGTCGGGGTACCCCAGCGGCGTACTTCAACGTTGCCGTCTTCGTCATCGCCGATTGGCACGGATTCGTGCGGCAGGTTCGGGATGCCGAGCAGGATCGAATCCAGATCTGTCTGAATCCCGTCCAGCTCGACTTTGCCGGCGCTCAATTCGTTGGCCATGCGCTCGACGTCCGCCATCAACGGCGCGATGTCTTCGCCGCGCTGCTTGGCCTGACCGATGGATTTGGAGCGCGCATTACGTTCAGCCTGCAGTGCTTCGGTGCGGGTCTGGACGGTCTTGCGCTGTTCTTCCAGCGCTTCGATGCGCGCAACATCCAGCGTGTAGCCACGGGATGCCAGGCGGTCCGCTACGTCCTGAAGGTTGCTACGTAACAGTTTGGAATCGAGCATGTCGGTCTCTCGTTATCAAAGTTTGGTCAAGGACAGGCCGGCCCAGGTGGCGAGCAGCCCGCCGAATACGCTGATGGCAGCATAGCCCAGGGCTAGTGGCACCTGCCCGCTTTCCAGCAGGCGCACCGTATCCAGTGAAAAGGATGAAAAAGTCGTCAGCCCCCCGAGGAAGCCGACAATCAGCCCGGCGCGCACTTCGAAAGGCACCTCCGGGCGAATCAAAAACAGACCGTATAGAACGCCGATCAGCAAACAGCCGACGATATTAACGGCCAGCGTCGCGGTATAGAAGTGCCGTGGCCAATTAGCGTTGACCCAGTTGCCAGTGGCGAAGCGCAACAGCGTGCCAGCGACCCCGCCGACGGAAACCGCAACAATCAATGGAAGCACTATTTTCTCCGCTGCCGGGGGCTTAAACGGTCAAGTTGCGCGAGGTGATTGAGCTTCTCGCCGATCTTCAGCTCCAGGCCTCGCGGCACTGGCTGATAGAACGGTTGCGGCTCAAGCTCTTCGGGGAAGTAGTCTTCGCCGGCAGCGTAGGCATCCGGCTCATCGTGGGCATAACGGTACTCGTCGCCGTAACCGAGTTGCTTCATCAGCTTGGTCGGGGCGTTGCGCAGGTGCAACGGCACTTCCAGCGAACCGTGTTCGGTGGCGCTGCGCATCGCGGCTTTGAAACCCATGTACACCGCGTTGCTTTTCGGCGCGCAGGCCAGATAAGTGATGGCCTGGGCAACCGCCAACTCGCCTTCCGGGCTGCCGAGGCGTTCCTGCACCTCCCACGCGGCCAGGCACAGGCTCAAGGCGCGGGGATCGGCGTTGCCGATGTCTTCGCTGGCCATGCGCACCACGCGCCGGGCGAGGTACAGCGGATCGCAACCGCCATCGATCATCCGTGCAAACCAGTACAACGCGCCATCCGGATTGGAGCCGCGCACCGATTTATGCAGCGCGGAAATCTGGTCGTAAAACGCTTCGCCGCCCTTGTCGAATCGGCGACGGGTATCGCCCAAAAGACTTTGCAGCAGATCGACGCCGATTTCGCTGTTGTCTTCGGCAAGGTCCGAGGCGTTTTCCAGCAGGTTGAGCAGGCGTCGACCATCGCCATCGGCGGCGGACAGCAGCATCTGAAAGCCTTCATCGCTGAGGGTCAGTTGCCGTTTGCCCAGGCCACGCTCTTCGGTGAGCGCACGATGCACCAGTTTGCGCAGCGCCGCTTCGTCGAGGCTTTTGAGCACGTAGACGCGCGCCCGGGAGAGCAAAGCGTTATTGAGTTCGAACGAGGGGTTTTCCGTGGTCGCGCCGATGAAAATCAGCGTGCCGTCTTCGACGTAGGGCAGGAAGGCGTCCTGCTGCGACTTGTTGAAGCGATGCACTTCGTCGACGAACAGGATGGTGCGTTTGCCGTACTGGCCGGCCTGTTGCTTGGCGATTTCCACCGCCTGGCGGATTTCCTTCACGCCGGCCAATACAGCCGAGACCGTTTCGAAGTGCGCATCCGAGACTTCCGCCAGCAACCGCGCCAGGGTGGTTTTGCCCACGCCCGGCGGGCCCCAGAAAATCATCGAATGCAGCGCACCCTGCTCCAGCGCTTCGCGCAAAGGCTTGCCGCGAGCGAGCACGTGTTCCTGACCGACGTACTCGTCCAGATTGGCCGCACGCAAACGGGCGGCCAAGGGCTGAGCTATCGGGGCGCTGCGAAACAGGTCCATCACTGCTTATGAAACCTCACTATGAACACCGCAATACCTGTAGGAGCCAGCTTGCTGGCGATGGCTGTTTATCATTCAACATTGATGTTGACTGACCCACCATCGCCAGCAAGCTGGCTCCTACAAGGGGCTGCGGTTTATTCCTGGATGATGTCCGCGCCTTTAGGGATGTCGAACTTGAACTTCGACGCCGGGATCGGCTCGTTGGCCTTCACGCCGGTAAACAGGATGTTGGTGCGCTGGCCGACGCTGTCGATCAGTTGCATGTCATTGACCAGGCCATTGCGGAACGACAGGCGCAGGCTGTCGAACAGGGTGTCCTTGGTCTTTGGCTTCAGCGTGAAATCGATCACGCCGCCAGCTTCCTTGGCGCTGATGGCGAAGCTCTGGCTGATCTTGGACACGTCACCGGACAACAGCAACGCCGGCGTCTGGCTCAGACGCAGATCGAGGGTCTTGATGGTGGCCTGTTCCAGGTCCGGGTCCCACAGGGTCACTTTCTTGCCGTCGGAAACCACGACTTGCTCAGCCGGCGCATCGGTGTGCCAGTAGAACAGGCCCGGGCGCTGCAGCGACATTTCACCGGCCGTTTCCTGCAACTGGGTGCCGCTGCCATCGAGGGTCAGCTGCGAGAAGCGTGCAGTCAGGGTCTGGGATTTTTCCAAGAGTTGGGTCAGACGTGCCACGTCCTTGTCATCGGCGTGGGCCGAGAGTGTGGTCAAAGCCAGAACCGGCAGCAACAGCATGCGGATAAGACGCATGGGAGTCCTCATAACATTCGTGGGGAGTACGATGACGCGTCACTGCACCATCGTTCAAAACATCAAATCAAATCAGTCGCGCACCGGGCCAGGCGCCAGGACTTCACGCGAACCGTTGGTGTTCATGGACGTCACGACCCCGGCCATTTCCATGGCTTCGATCATGCGTGCGGCGCGGTTGTAGCCGATCTTCAGCTTGCGCTGAACCGCAGAGATGGACGCGCGACGGCTTTCCAGTACGAACTGCACCGCTTCGTCGTACAGCGCATCGGTTTCAGCATCGTCATCACCGCCGCCACCGCCATTCTCAAAGCCGCTACCGGCCTCTTCGACACCGGCGAGGATGTCATCGTTGTATTCAGGCGCACCGCGCAGCTTCCAGGCTTCCACCACCCGGTGAACCTCGTCATCGGACACGAACGCACCATGCACACGAATCGGCAGGCTGGTGCCCGGCGGCATGTAGAGCATGTCACCGTGGCCCAGCAACTGCTCGGCACCACCCTGGTCGATGATGGTCCGCGAGTCGATCTTGCTCGACACCTGGAACGCCATGCGCGTCGGGATGTTCGCCTTGATCAGACCGGTGATCACGTCAACCGACGGACGCTGGGTCGCGAGGATCAAGTGGATACCGGCGGCACGGGCCTTCTGGGCGATACGGGCGATCAGCTCTTCAACCTTCTTGCCGACGATCATCATCATGTCGGCGAATTCGTCGACCACCACGACAATGGTCGGCAGCTTGGTCAGCAGCGGCGCTTCGTCGTGAATGCTTTCGCGCTTGTACAGTGGATCGCTCAGCGGCGTGCCGGCGTCCTGGGCTTCCTTGACCTTGGCGTTGAAGCCGGACAGGTTTCGCACGCCCATCTTCGCCATCAGTTTGTAGCGACGCTCCATCTCCGCCACGCTCCAGCGCAGGGCGTTGGCCGCGTCTTTCATGTCGGTCACGACCGGGCACAGCAGGTGCGGAATGCCTTCGTAGATCGACAGTTCAAGCATTTTCGGGTCGATCATGATCAGCTTGGCGTCTTCCGGGCCGGACTTGAACAGGATCGACAGAATCATCGCGTTCACACCCACCGACTTACCGGAACCGGTCGTACCGGCCACCAGCAAGTGCGGCATTTTGGCGAGGTCGGTGATGACCGGCTTGCCGCCGATGTCATGACCCAGGGCCAGGGTGACCGGGGATTTGAAGTTGTCGTACTCAGGCGTCGAGAGCACTTCGGAGAAGCGCACGATCTGCCGGTCTTCGTTGGGAATCTCGATACCGACGGTGGTCTTGCCCGGAATCACTTCCACCACCCGCACGCTGGTCACGGCCAGGGAACGCGCCAGGTCTTTCGCCAGGTTGGCGATACGGCTGACCTTGACCCCGGCGGCAGGCTGGATTTCGTAACGGGTAATCACCGGGCCCGGGTGGATCGAATCCACCGAGACTTCGACGCCGAATTCCTTGAGCTTGATTTCCAGCAAGTGGCCGACGGCTGCCAGCGACTCCGGGGAATAATTGAGTTGTTTCTTTTCCGCAGGATCGAGAATCGAGATCGGCGGCAAGGTGCCTTCGACGGCGCTGTCGACGAACAGCGGCGCCTGTTTCTCTTTTTCCACGCGCTGGCTTGGCGCGGCGGGTTTCGGCGGCGCGGGGGCAATCACCGGCGGGACCTGCTTCTCGCGGTCCGACATGTGTTTGCTCAGGGCTTGCTCACGCTCGATCAGGCGTTCCTTGACCTTGGCTTGCTCGCGCTTGTCGGTAACGGTCGGTGCGACCACCTCATGCACGCGATCATCGACTTCACGCAACTGCGCAACCAGCTGCTTGCGTTCGACACGGGCAGCCCACCAGCGGTTGGCCGCGCCCTGGAACACCTCGAACAGGTCGAGGGTGATCTTGCCGGTAACGTCCATCACCTTGAACCACGACAGGTCGGTGAACACCGTCAGGCCGAACAGGAACAACGCGATGAACAGCAAGGTGCTGCCCTGGATATTCAGTGCATTGCGGGCCAGATCGCCAAGGCTTTCGCCCAACGCGCCGCCCGCGCCGGCCGGCAGACCGGTCGGTGCATGGAAATGGATGTGGGCCAGGGCCGCGCCCGACAGCACCAGGAACACCAGGCCGATCAGGCGCCAGGAAAACAGCCAACCGCTCCACTGCCACGGCTCGTGGCGTTGACGGAAGATCTGGTAGGTCTTGACCGCCAGCAACAGCGGGAAAATGTAGGCGAAGTAACCCAGCACCATGAACAGGATGTCGGCACTGTAGGAGCCGACCGGTCCGCCAAAGTTCTGAACATCGTCGATCTTGCTGTTATGGCTCCAGCCCGGATCGTCCTTGCCGTAAGTCAACAAGGCCATCATCAGGAACAGGCACAGGCCGCCGATGGCGATCAATGCACCTTCCTTGAGCCGGTAGTGCAAATGCTGGCGCCAGAGCGGAACGACGGCTGGTTTAGGTGCTGCGGTGGATTTCTTCAAAACGCTTCTTTTCCTGCGCCTATGGCGCGTCCATCTGTTGAATGACTATAAAAAACTGCCCAATCCAGGCAGGTAAAAAAGTTAACCGGCGCAACTGGGACTACTTTTAACACTGCACTCCGGTTTTTATAAACACGGTGCGCACTGAATATTCAAGTGACCGGCACGCATTGTACGGGTTTGTTCGTACGATGCCATGCTGGCAGGCCATGGATCAGCATAGCTAACGGCGCACCGATTGCGATTCAATTTGAGCACGCATTCTCTTTCGTGACAAAGGCTTATGAGGTGTTTTATGAGCGAATCCAAGCATTGCCGCCTGATCATTCTGGGTTCCGGCCCTGCCGGTTACAGTGCAGCGGTTTATGCCGCCCGCGCCAACCTCAAACCTGTGGTCATTACCGGCATACAGGCAGGTGGCCAGCTCACCACCACCGTCGAAGTCGACAACTGGCCCGGTGACGTCGAAGGCCTGACCGGCCCGGTACTGATGGAACGCATGCAAAAACACGCCGAGCGCTTTGACACAGAGATCGTTTACGACCACATCCACACAGCCAAGTTGCAACAGCGCCCGTTCGAACTTATCGGCGACGGCGGCACTTATACGTGCGACGCACTGATTATTGCCACCGGCGCTTCGGCGCAGTATCTGGGTCTGCCCTCGGAAGAGGCCTTCGCCGGCAGAGGGGTTTCGGCCTGCGCAACGTGCGACGGCTTCTTCTACCGCAATCAGGTGGTCGCCGTAGTCGGTGGCGGCAATACCGCTGTTGAAGAAGCGTTGTATTTGTCCAATATCGCCAAGGAAGTCCACTTGATCCACCGACGCGACAAGTTGCGCTCGGAGAAAATCCTTCAGGACAAACTCTTCGAAAAAGCCGCCAACGGTAATATCCGTTTGCACTGGAACCAGAATCTCGATGAAGTGCTGGGCGACGCCAGCGGCGTGACCGGCGCCCGCCTGCGCGAAAGCCACAGCGGCGAAACCAGCGAGCTGTCGGTGGCCGGCGTGTTCATCGCCATTGGCCACAAGCCCAATACCGGGCTGTTTGAAGGCCAGCTGAAAATGCGTGACGGCTATCTGCTGATCAGAGGCGGCAGCGAAGGCGATGCCACCGCCACCGAGATCCCCGGCGTGTTCGCCGCAGGCGATGTGGCCGACCACGTTTATCGCCAGGCCGTCACTTCCGCCGGCGCCGGCTGCATGGCCGCACTCGACGCCGAGAAATACCTCGACGACATTCCGGCCGTTTGACGGCAAACTTCACGGTGGGCCCAACCGCCCACCACTGCCCTCCCCTTCTGTAAGCCCGGATGCCATGCTGACTTGGTTACAACGCAACACTCTGACCTTCCCACCGCTGGAAAAAGCCATGCGCGATCCCAACGGATTGCTGGCTGCGGGCGGCGATCTGTCCGCCGATCGTCTGATTCAGGCCTATCGCCATGGCTGCTTTCCGTGGTTTTCGGAAGGCCAGCCGATTCTCTGGTGGTCGCCGGATCCGCGTACCGTGCTGTTTCCCGACGAACTGCACGTCTCGCGCAGCCTCAGCAAGCTGCTGCGTCAGCAACGCTATCAAGTGACCTTTGATCAGGATTTTGCCGCAGTCATTCGCGCGTGCGCTGCACCGCGCGAATATGCCGACGGGACCTGGATCACCGAAGCGATGCAGAACGCCTACCTGGCGCTGCACCAGCGGGGCTACGCGCATTCGGTGGAGGTCTGGGATCAGGGGGAACTGGTCGGTGGGCTCTATGGCCTGGCGATGGGGCAGTTGTTTTTCGGCGAATCCATGTTCAGCCGCGCCGACAACGCCTCCAAATTCGGCTTTGCCACCCTGGTCAAACATCTGAAAGACTCGGGTTTCGTGCTGATCGACTGCCAGATGCCCACCGATCATTTGCACAGCCTGGGCGCCCGCGCCATTCCTCGTCGCGAGTTTGCCCGCTATCTTGCGCAGCATCTGGACCAACCCAGCCGTGCCACCTGGGTTTGCTGAGCGACTTTCGCGCGCGTGGCTTACACTTAATTCAAAGCTTATACCGAGGGTTGATCATGACCGAGTTGGCGCGTTTGAAGTTTTATGCCACTCAGCCCCACTCTTGCAGTTATCTGCCCGAGGAGCAGGCCACAACGCTGTTCCTCGACCCTAGCCAGCCCATGGATGTGCATGTCTATGCAGACCTGTCTGAAATGGGTTTTCGTCGCAGCGGCGATCATCTTTATCGGCCACATTGCCAGAATTGCAATGCGTGCGTGCCTGCGCGCATTCCAGTGGCGCAATTTTCGCCGAATCGTCAGCAGAAACGCATTTTCAAGCGCAATGCCGACGTGCAGGTGCGCCCGACCAAGCCGAAGTTCAGCGAAGAGTACTTCGACCTGTATCAGCGCTACATCGAACAGCGCCATGCCGATGGCGACATGTACCCGCCGAGTCGTGACCAGTTCTCGACCTTCCTGGTGCGTGACCTGCCATTTTCGCGTTTCTACGAATTTCGCCTGGAGGGCCAGCTGTTGGCGGTGGCGGTCACTGACTTGCTGCCGAACGGTCTGTCGGCGGTCTACACCTTCTACGAACCCTCTGAAGAACGCCGCAGCCTGGGGCGCTACGCGATTCTCTGGCAAATCGCCGAGGCCCAGCGCCTGGGGCTTGAAGCGGTCTACCTCGGATACTGGATCAAGAACTGCAAAAAAATGAGCTACAAGACCCAATATCGCCCGATCGAACTGTTGATTAATCAGCGCTGGGTCATCCTGAACTAGAACCCCTTGGCTTAAACCCCATTTTTCGGGCACAATGCACGCCGCTTTTGCCTGGCGCAGTTGCACCGGGCCATTCATTGGACACCGAGGGCTTTACTGCATGTCGAAAGAAGACAGCTTCGAAATGGAAGGCACTGTCGTCGACACCCTGCCCAACACCATGTTTCGCGTGGAGTTGGAAAATGGGCACGTCGTAACCGCGCATATCTCCGGCAAGATGCGCAAGAACTACATTCGTATTCTTACCGGTGACAAAGTGCGCGTCGAGCTGACGCCCTATGACTTGAGCAAAGGGCGCATCACTTACCGCGCTCGCTAATCAAGTCAATACAAGACGCCCGGCTTTTGCCGGGCGTTTTTGTTTGTCTGCGATTTGGTGTGGTGTGGTGTGGTGTGGTGTGAATATCCATTTTTTTGGTGATGGCTGGTATTGGTTTCGCTTTTACAGCGAGTCACTTTCGAAAAGCGCGAAAGTAACCAAAGCGCTTTTGCCCCTTTCGTTCGGTGGCTCGCTAAGGCTCGCCATGCCCTCGCTCCGGTCCTGCTCCGTGGGCCCGCCGCCATCGGCCATCCATGGCCGGGGGCGGCTAACCCGGCATCCATGCCGGGTTGCCCACTGCGCAGAACCTCCACTCGGCCTCTCGAGGGGGCGACCACCGCCACAGCCGCCGAGGCGGCCTGAAAGCCGACCTGGCTCTGCAGTTGTCCGCGTTGTCCTTCACTGCTGCGCTCACTCATTCCGAACATGTACACCAATCCCCTGTAGGAGCCGGCTTGCTGGCGATGGCGTCCTTTCAGGCGATAAATGCGCGACTGACCCACCGCTATCGCCAGCAAGCCGGCTCCTACAAGGGATTGGGTTCACACGACTCAAAATTGTAGGAGCCAGCTTGCTGGCGATGGACGCCAACGATAACGCGGGCTGTCTGAATGAACGCGTCGCCCAAACGCTTTTCGCCGGCAAGCCGGCTCCTACAAGGGATTGGGTTCACACGATTCAAAATTGTAGGAGCTGGCTTGCCAGCGATGGACGTCAACGATAACGCGGGGCTGTCTGAATGAACGCGTTGTCCAAACGATTTTCGCCGGCAAGCCGGCTCCTACAGGGATCGGCGTTTGCGTTTGCTTTTGATTTTCACCACTCATCAGGCCGAGCGTTAGCTCGCCTTCAGCTTTTGATCTGAGCGCCCCCTCGAGAGGCCGAGTGCAGGTTCTGCGCAGTGGGCAACCCGGCATGGATGCCGGGTTAGCCGCCCCCGGCCATGGATGGCCGATGGCGGCGGGCCCACGGAGCAGGACCGGAGCGAGGGCATGCCGAGCCATGGCGAGGCACCGAACGAAAGGGGCAAGAGCCCTTGGTTACTTGGGGCCCTTCCAAGTGACTCGCCGTAAGGGCGAAACCAATAGCCGCCGTTACCAAAAAAACGGATCTGCCCCCAAACCAAGCAGCCAACAAAAAAGGCGCCCGAAGGCGCCTTTCGCTTTACAACAGATCAACAACCGTCAGGCCATTTCAGCCGTGGTTTCAAACTCGAAGGTCAGCTCGCCGTCCTTCAGATCGATATGCACCACGCCACCATGGTCAGCCAGCTCGCCAAAGAGAATCTCTTCCGCCAGCGGACGCTTGATCTTGTCCTGAATCAAACGCGCCATCGGCCGAGCGCCCATTGCCGAGTCGTAGCCACCTGCCGCCAGCCAGCTGCGCGCCGCGTCGGTCACTTCCAGCTGCACGCGCTTGTCTTCCAACTGCGCCTGAAGCTCGGTAAGGAACTTGTCCACCACGCTTTTGATGACCTCATGACTGAGGCGACCAAACTGGATAATGGTGTCCAGACGGTTGCGGAACTCCGGCGTGAAGCTCTTCTTGATCACTTCCATCGCATCGGACGAGTGGTCCTGATGGGTGAAACCGATCGAAGCACGCGCTGCGGTTTCGGCACCGGCGTTGGTCGTCATGATGACGATCACGTTACGGAAGTCCGCCTTGCGCCCGTTGTTATCGGTCAGCGTACCGTGGTCCATGACCTGCAACAGCAGGTTGAAGACTTCCGGATGCGCCTTCTCGATTTCATCGAGCAACAGCACGCAGTGAGGCTGCTTGGTAATGGCTTCGGTCAGCAGACCGCCCTGATCAAACCCGACGTAGCCAGGAGGCGCACCGATCAGACGCGATACGGTGTGGCGCTCCATGTACTCGGACATGTCGAAACGAACCAGCTCGATACCCAACGCCTTGGCCAACTGACGCGCCGCTTCGGTTTTACCGACACCGGTCGGGCCTGCGAACAGGAACGAACCGACAGGCTTGTCAGGCGACTTGAGGCCGGCACGGGACAGTTTGATCGCAGTCGACAGCGAGTCGATTGCGGCATCCTGACCAAACACCGTCAGCTTCAGGTCACGCTCAAGGTTACGCAGCAGCTCTTTGTCGGAGCTGGTGACGTGTTTTGGCGGAATCCGCGCGATTTTCGCGACGATGTCCTCGACCTGAGGCACTTCGATGCGTTTCACGCGTTTCTCGATCGGCTGCAGACGCTGGTAGGCGCCCGCCTCGTCGATCACGTCGATGGCCTTGTCCGGCATGTGCCGGTCATTGATGTAACGCGAGGCCAGTTCGGCAGCGGCGCGCAGGGCTTCATCACTGTATTCGATATTGTGATGGAGCTCGAAACGCCCTTTCAGGCCACGCAGGATGCCGATGGTGTCTTCCACCGACGGTTCCGATACATCGACTTTCTGGAAGCGTCGCGCCAGGGCACGGTCCTTCTCGAAGATGCCGCGAAATTCCTGGAAGGTGGTCGAACCGATGCAACGGATGTCACCGGACGACAGCAGCGGCTTGAGCAGGTTCGAGGCATCCATGACGCCACCGGACGCGGCACCCGCACCGATGATGGTGTGAATTTCGTCGATGAACAGGATCGCCTGCGGACGTTTTTTCAGTTCATTGAGCAACGCCTTGAAGCGCTTCTCGAAATCGCCGCGGTATTTGGTCCCGGCCAGCAAGGCGCCCAGATCGAGGGAATACACCACGCTGTTGGCCAGCAGGTCCGGCACCTGGTTGTCGACAATACGTTTGGCCAGGCCTTCGGCAATCGCGGTTTTACCCACGCCCGCCTCGCCCACCAGCAGCGGGTTGTTTTTGCGTCGACGCGCGAGGATCTGCGCGACACGCTCGACTTCGAGCTCACGACCTACCAACGGATCGATACGACCCTGGCGCGCGAGTTCGTTGAGGTTACTGGCATAAGCATCCAGAGGATTGCCTGAAGAAGAAGACTCACCGCCCTCGTCGTCCTGCATATCTTGCTCACCTTCAGAGTGATCGCCATGCCCCGGCACTTTGGAAATGCCGTGTGCGATGTAGTTGACGACATCAATGCGTGCAACGCTCTGCTGTTTCAGCAGGAACACTGCCTGACTTTCTTGCTCACTGAAGATCGCAACCAGCACGTTGGCGCCAGTCACTTCGCGTTTGCCCGAGCTCTGTACGTGGAAAACAGCACGCTGCAGAACACGCTGGAAGCCCAGGGTAGGTTGGGTCTCGCGATCCTCATCATGAATAGGGATCAACGGCGTGGTGGAGTCGATGAACTCCTGCAGATCATGCTTGAGTTTGTCGAGGTTGGCGCCGCAGGCACGCAAAACGGTGGCGGCAGCCTCATTGTCCAATAAGGCCAGCAGAAGATGTTCGACGGTCATGAATTCATGACGCTTCGAACGGGCCTCCTTGAAGGCAAGATTGAGGGTGACTTCGAGCTCGCGGTTTAACATAGCTTCACCTCATACCCAAGTGGTCGGCGATTAACCGTCCTTCTCGATTTCACAGAGTAGCGGATGCTGGCTTTCCCTGGCGTACTGGTTGACCTGCATGGCCTTGGTCTCGGCAATGTCGCGGGTAAACACTCCACATACTGCCCGTCCTTCTGTGTGGACGGCCAGCATGACCTTGGTCGCCAGCTCGCGATTCAGGTTAAAAAACACCTCGAGCACTTCGACGACGAAATCCATCGGTGTGTAGTCATCATTAAACAAAACCACCTTGTACATCGGCGGCGCCTGTAAAGCAGGCTTGGCCTCCTGAACAGCAATGCCTGCGGAATCGTCGTCGTGTAAATCAGGGCGATCCTGATTGAATGTTAGTCGAATCTGGCTGATTGCATGCATGGAAAGAAAGGTTCGTCAGTTGTGCGAATACAGTAGTGGGGACGGTTATGAACGATTTCAATACCGACTGCCGGGTCACCTTGACTATCGGCAAAACGGTGTTACAACCAATAGAGCCCACAGTGGGTAAAAAAGGTCCGCGGAGTCAATCTTATTTACAGGATTCGACTGCGGATGTACTGGATGATACTCCAGTGATGGAGTCTGTTGCAGAGGGATATGAGCATGGCTGTCGGTAAGGTGAAATGGTTCAACAATGCCAAGGGATTCGGTTTCATCAACACCGACGCCCGCGAAGGGCAGGACGAGGACGGTAAAGAGATCGATTTCTTTGCCCATTATTCCGCCATTGAAATGGACGGCTACAAAACCCTCAAGGCTGGACAAATCGTGAGCTTCGAGATCATTCAGGGCCCCAAAGGGTTGCATGCCGTGGAGATCAAGGATGCGACCACCAAGAATGAACAGACTGTCGCTGCCAATTTGCAGGAAACCGTGCCGAACTGAAGCCACTGTCATCCCGGCATAAAAAAACCGCCCGAAGGCGGTTTTTTTGTGCCGATTCGCTTACATGTGCGAAATCAGTGCATCGCCAAACCCGGAAGAAGACACCAGCTTCGCGCCGTCCATCAGACGTTCGAAGTCATAGGTCACGGTCTTCGCGGAAATCGCGCCGTTGGTGCCCTTGATGATCAGGTCGGCCGCTTCGGTCCAGCCCAGGTGACGCAACATCATCTCGGCGGACAGGATCAGCGAGCCCGGGTTGACCTGGTCCTTGCCGGCGTACTTCGGCGCAGTACCGTGGGTCGCTTCGAACATGGCGATGGTGTCGGACAGGTTGGCACCCGGCGCGATACCGATACCGCCCACTTCCGCCGCCAGGGCGTCGGAGAGGTAGTCGCCGTTCAGGTTCAGGGTCGCGATCACATCGTATTCGGCCGGGCGCAGCAGGATCTGCTGGAGCATGGCGTCGGCGATGGCATCCTTGACGATGACGTTCTTGCCGGTTTTCGGGTTCTTGAACTGCATCCACGGACCGCCATCGAGCAGGGTCGCGCCGAACTCTTCAGCCGCCACTTCGTAGGCCCATTCCTTGAAGGCACCTTCGGTGAACTTCATGATGTTGCCTTTGTGCACGATGGTCAGCGAGTCGCGGTCGTTGTCGACCACGTACTGCAGGGCCTTGCGCGCCAGACGCTTGGTGCCTTGCAGGGACACCGGCTTGACGCCGATACCGCAGTTTCCGTCGAAACGGATCTTGGTGACGCCCATTTCTTCTTTGAGGAACTTGATGACCTTGGTCGCTTCCGGCGAACCGGCCTTCCACTCGATACCGGCATAAATGTCTTCCGAGTTTTCACGGAAGATGGTCATGTCGACGTCGCCTGGCTTCTTGACCGGGCTAGGCACGCCTTCGAACCAGCGCACCGGGCGCAGGCACACGTACAGGTCGAGTTGCTGACGCAGGGCCACGTTCAGGGAACGAATGCCGCCGCCGACCGGCGTGGTCAGAGGGCCCTTGATGGAAACAACGTAATCCTTGACCGCGTCCAGGGTTTCCTGAGGCAGCCAGGTGTCCTGATCGTAAACCTGAGTTGCTTTCTCCCCGGCGTAGACTTCCATCCAGGAAATTTTGCGCTCGCCGCCGTAAGCCTTCTTAACAGCAGCATCGACAACCTTGATCATGACCGGGCTGATATCAACGCCAATACCATCGCCTTCGATGAAGGGGATGATCGGGTTGTTAGGAACATTGAGAGAATGGTCCGCGTTGACGGTGATTTTGTCGCCGACTGCTGGAACCTGAATCTTCTTGTATCCCATGCTGAACTCCATTGTTTGGATTGAACATCTGGCTTCGTCCGAGCGTACCCCAGTTAAATCGGCGCGCAAACCCTATGTTCTGCCCATCGACTGCAAAGCTGCGCAGTTCGTGTTCTACAAGCCTGAAAGCAAAGGGAAAAGCGCCAAACTCAAGCACGGCCAACGACTCTACGCCCTGCACTCCCCTGCGACCTTTAGACCAATGGACGACAATCGTTACGTATGAACCATCGGCAGATTGCCAGCTACCTATGTATAATGCCGCCCGCTGACCACAGAGTCACGACGGCCGACCTCTCTAGCACGAGACTTTGGACCCGAAAAAGCAGGACTGTTACCGCAGTCCACCCGCTTGACGCTCGACTGATGCACCCAACATCACCGCGCACAAATCTCGACATTCGGCTCATGGATGACTTTGAACGAACGCGCTTACCCGGCGCCCCTCGAGTTTCTGCGCACGCTTTAGCAAAGAAGAGAGAGTTAATCCGAATATGCCCACCCGCTCGAAGATCATCTATACCTTCACCGACGAAGCCCCAGCCCTCGCCACCTATTCACTGTTGCCTATCGTAGAAGCGTTCACCGCTTCGGCTGATATCGCCGTTGAAACCCGCGATATTTCTCTTGCAGGGCGCATCCTGGCCAGCTTCCCCGAGCAATTGGGTGACAAAGCCGTAGCCGACCACCTCGCCGAACTGGGCGACCTGGCCGTTACGCCAGAAGCCAACATCATCAAGCTGCCGAACATCAGTGCTTCGGTTCCGCAACTGCAGGCCGCGATCAAAGAGCTGCAAGCCCAGGGCTTCGCACTGCCGGACTACCCGGAAACCGTGACCAGCGACGCCGACAAAGAAGCCAAGTCGCGTTACGACAAGATCAAGGGCAGCGCCGTGAACCCGGTTCTGCGCGAAGGCAACTCCGATCGTCGTGCCCCGCTGTCGGTCAAGAACTACGCTCGCAAGCACCCGCACAAAATGGGCGCCTGGGCTGCGGACTCCAAGTCCCACGTCGCGCACATGAGCACCGGCGATTTCTACGGCAGCGAAAAAGCCGCCCTGATCGACGCCGCTGACGCCGTCAAAATCGAACTGATCGCTCAAGACGGCACCACCACCGTCCTGAAAGAAAAGACCACCGTGCAAGCCGGTGAGATCCTCGATTGCGCGGTCATGAGCAAAAACGCTCTGCGCAGCTTCATCGCTGCCGAGATCGAAGACGCCAAAGCCAAGGGCGTGCTGCTGTCGGTTCACCTGAAAGCCACCATGATGAAGGTCTCCGACCCGATCATGTTCGGCCAGATCGTTGCCGAGTTCTATAAAGACGCACTGGCCAAGCACGCTGACGTGCTGGCACAGATCGGCTTCAACCTGAACAACGGCATCGGCGACCTGTACGCTCGCATCAAGGCTTTGCCTGCCGAGCAACAAGCGCAGATCGAAGCGGACATCCAGGCGGTCTACGCCGTTCGTCCGTCGTTGGCCATGGTCAACTCCGACAAAGGCATCACCAACCTGCACGTGCCGAGCGACGTAATCGTCGACGCCTCGATGCCGGCGATGATCCGTGACTCCGGCAAAATGTGGGGCACCGACGGTCAGTTGCACGACACCAAGGCTGTGATCCCAGATCGCTGCTACGCCACCATCTACCAGGCCGTTATCGAAGACTGCAAGCTGCACGGCGCTTTCGATCCGACCACCATGGGCAGCGTGCCAAACGTTGGCCTGATGGCGAAAAAAGCCGAAGAGTACGGCTCGCACGACAAGACTTTCCAGATCAAGACCAACGGCGTTGTCCGCGTGACGGACAGCAAAGGCACCTTGTTGCTGGAGCAGTCGGTTGAAGCCGGCGATATCTTCCGCATGTGCCAGACCAAAGACGCGCCGATCCAGGACTGGGTCAAACTGGCCGTCAACCGTGCTCGCGCAAGCAGCACCCCGGCGATTTTCTGGCTGGACCCAATGCGCGCTCACGACGGCGTAGTGATCGAGAAAGTTCAGGCTTACCTGAAGGATCACGACACCTCCGGCCTGGACATCCGCATCATGTCGCCAGTCGACGCGATGGCCTTCACCCTGGGCCGCACCCGCGAAGGCAAGGACACCATCTCGGTGACCGGCAACGTACTGCGCGACTACCTGACCGACCTGTTCCCGATCATGGAACTGGGCACCAGCGCCAAGATGCTGTCGATCGTTCCGCTGATGAACGGCGGCGGTCTGTTCGAAACCGGCGCCGGCGGTTCGGCACCGAAGCACGTTCAGCAGCTGCTGGAAGAGAACTTCCTGCGCTGGGATTCCCTGGGCGAGTTCCTCGCACTGGCCGCTTCCCTTGAGCACCTGGGCGTTACTTACAACAACCCTAAGGCGCTGGTTCTGGCCAAGACCCTGGACCAGGCCACCGGCCAGTTCCTGGACAACAACAAGTCGCCATCGCGTAAAGTCGGCAACATCGACAACCGCGGCAGCCACTTCTACCTGGCGCTGTACTGGGCTCAGGCCCTGGCCGCCCAGACTGAAGACGCTGCACTGCAAGCGCAGTTCGGCGAGCTGGCAAAAACCCTGACCGAGAACGAGGCGACCATTGTTGCCGAGCTCAACGCCGTTCAGGGCAAGCCAGTGGACATCGGCGGTTACTACCACGCCAATGCCGAGCTGATCAGCAAGGCCATGCGCCCAAGCAACACTTTCAACGCGGCTATCGCTGCGCTGGTTTAAGGTTGTAAGGATGCAAAGAAGCCCCGGCCCAGTGCCGGGGTTTCTGTTTCTACAGGCTGACCACAACCTTGTAGGAGCCGGCTTGCCGGCGATAGCGGTTTATCATTCAACATTTTTATTGGCTGACACTCCGCGATCGCCGGCAAGCCGGCTCCTACAGGTTTCGCATTTCAACATTTGAGGACTATCTATGGACTGGAAACCCCACATCACCGTCGCCACCATCGTCGAAGACAATGGCCGCTTCCTGATGGTCGAAGAAACCAAGCACGGACGGACGGTACTCAACCAGCCCGCCGGCCACCTCGACCCGAACGAAACCCTGACCGAAGCCGCCGTACGCGAAACCCTCGAAGAAACCGGCTGGGACGTCGAGGCGACCGGCGTGGTGGGCATTTACCTCTACACCGCGCCCAGCAACGGCGTGACGTATCAGCGAGTCTGCTTCATTGCAAAAGCGCTCAAGCACCACCCCGACTATCAACTGGATGACGGCATCGTCGGCGCAAAATGGCTGACGCGTGACGAACTGCTGGCACAACGCGCAAACTGGCGCAGTGAGCTGATCATCCGTTGTATCGATGATTATCTGGACGGTAAACACTTCGGCCTCGAACTGATCCGCCCTTCTCTTTAGCCTTGTGGGCTGCGGCCTGCTAGAATCGCGTCCTTTTTCAAGACACTCATTGAATCCCTATGCGTGATCCAGCCCCTTCTGACACACAAAAGAAGCGCGTCATTGTCGGCATGTCCGGCGGCGTGGACTCTTCCGTTTCCGCCCTCCTGCTGATCGAGCAGGGTTATGAGGTGGAAGGCCTGTTCATGAAGAACTGGGAAGAAGACGATGGAACGGAATACTGCACCGCCATGGACGACCTGGCGGACGCCCAGGCCGTGTGCGACAAAATTGGCATCAAGCTGCACACCGCCAACTTCGCCGCCGAGTACTGGGACAACGTGTTCGAGCACTTCCTGGCCGAATACAAGGCCGGTCGCACGCCGAACCCGGACATCCTGTGCAACCGCGAAATCAAGTTCAAGGCGTTCCTCGACTACGCCATGGTGCTCGGCGCCGACCTGATCGCCACCGGCCACTACGTGCGCCGCCGCGACATCGACGGCCGCACCGAACTGCTCAAGGGCCTGGACCCGAACAAGGACCAGAGCTACTTCCTGCACGCCGTCGGCGGCGAACAGATCGCCAAGACCCTGTTCCCGGTCGGCGAGCTGGAAAAACCGCAAGTGCGGGCGATTGCCGAGAAATACGAACTCGCCACCGCGAAGAAAAAGGATTCCACCGGGATCTGCTTCATCGGCGAACGCCGCTTCAGCGACTTCCTCAAGCAGTACCTGCCGGCGCAGCCAGGCGAAATCAAAACCACCGAAGGTGAAGTCATCGGCCGCCACCACGGCTTGATGTACCACACCATCGGCCAGCGTCAGGGCCTGGGCATCGGCGGCTTGAAAGACGCCAGTGACGAGCCGTGGTACGTGCTGATCAAAGACCTGGAGCACAACGAACTGATCGTTGGCCAGGGCAATGACCACCCTTACCTGTTCTCCCGCGCCCTGCTCGCCTCCGACATCTATTGGGTCAACCCGATCGACCTGAGCGAGCCGCGCAAACTGACCGCCAAAGTGCGTTATCGCCAGAGCGACCAGTCGTGCACGCTGGAGAAAACCGCCACCGGCTACCGCGCGACCTTCGATGAGCCGCAACGCGCGGTCACTCCAGGTCAGTCTGTGGTGTTCTACGACGGCGAAATCTGCCTCGGCGGCGGCGTGATTGAAGTGGCGGAACCGTGGACCAGCAAAGGCACCCTTCAAGGCGAGCAGCAATGAGCCCCACTCAGGAGCAACTGACGGCGCTGGGCGGCGTGTTTCTCGCCGCCGTCCTTGTCGACAAGATCGCCAAGACCGGCCAGACCAGCGAAGCCGGCCTGACGTGCATGCTTGGCAGCCTGCTGATTCGCGACCCCAAGGACACGCTGGAAGTCTACGGCGGCGACGACATCAATCTGCGCGAAGGTTATCGCGCACTGATCGGCGCCCTTGAACGTGACCCGAGCACCCTGCAGCGCGAACCGCTGCGCTACGCCCTGGCAATGCTCGGGCTGGAGCGGCAACTGGCCAAGCGCGGCGACATGCTCGAGGTGATCGGCAAACGTCTGCCGCAGATTCAGTCCCAGGTCGAACACTTCGGCCCGGCGCACGAAAATGTGATCGCCGCCTGCGGCGCGCTGTACCAGGACACCCTGAGCACCTTGCGCCAACGGATTCAGGTTCACGGCGACATGCGCAACCTGCAGCAGCCGAGCAACGCTTCGAAGATCCGCGCGCTGTTGCTGGCCGGGATTCGTTCGGCGCGCCTGTGGCGGCAGTTGGGCGGTCATCGCTGGCAGTTGGTCGTCAGCCGCCGCAAATTGCTGAAAGAGCTTTACCCGCTGATGCGCAGCAGCTGAACCGCGCCCGCAACACCGTTTTGTAGTCAGTAACGCGTAATACGCTGGTCAGTTGGCAACGGACCGGCGGATTTTTTCATGTATGATACGCGCCCCATTTCGTTGCCCGACTGTCCGAGAACACCCCATGCAGCTTTCTTCGCTCACTGCGGTTTCCCCTGTTGACGGCCGCTACGCCGGCAAAACCCAGGCCCTGCGCCCAATTTTCAGCGAATACGGCCTGATCCGTGCTCGCGTGCTGGTTGAAGTGCGCTGGCTCCAGCGCCTCGCCGCTCACCCTGCCATCAGCGAAGTGCCGGCGTTCTCCGCCGAAGCCAACGCTGTGCTGAACACCCTGGCGGAAAACTTCTCTCTGGAGCACGCCGAGCGTGTCAAAGAGATCGAGCGCACCACCAACCACGACGTCAAAGCCATCGAATACCTGCTCAAAGAGCAAGCGGCCAAGCTGCCGGAACTGGCGGCTGTCAGCGAGTTCATCCACTTTGCCTGCACCAGCGAGGACATCAACAACCTGTCCCACGCCCTGATGCTGCGCGAAGGCCGTGATGACGTCATGCTGCCGCTGATGCGCCAGACTGCCGAAGCCATCCGCGAACTGGCCATCCGTTTCGCTGACGTGCCGATGCTGTCGCGCACCCACGGTCAACCGGCCTCGCCGACCACCCTGGGCAAAGAGCTGGCAAACGTGGTTTACCGTCTGGAGCGTCAAATCGCTCAAGTCGCTGCCGTTCCGCTGCTGGGCAAGATCAACGGCGCTGTCGGCAACTACAACGCTCACCTGTCGGCCTACCCTGAGATCGACTGGGAAGCCAACGCCCGCGCCTTCATCGAAGACGAACTGGGCCTGGGCTTCAACCCGTACACCACGCAGATCGAACCGCACGACTACATCGCCGAGCTGTTCGACGCGATCGCGCGCTTCAACACCATCCTGATCGACTTCGACCGCGACATCTGGGGCTACATCTCCCTGGGTTATTTCAAACAGCGCACCATCGCTGGCGAAATCGGTTCGTCGACCATGCCGCACAAGGTCAACCCGATCGACTTCGAAAACTCCGAAGGCAACCTGGGTATCGCCAACGCACTGTTCCAGCACCTGGCGAGCAAACTGCCGATCTCCCGCTGGCAGCGCGACCTGACCGACTCCACCGTACTGCGCAACCTCGGTGTCGGCTTCGCCCACAGCGTGATCGCGTACGAAGCCAGCCTCAAAGGCATCAGCAAACTGGAGCTCAACGCTCAGAAAATCGCTGCTGACCTCGATGCTTGCTGGGAAGTCCTGGCCGAGCCGATCCAGACCGTGATGCGTCGCTACAACATCGAAAACCCGTACGAGAAGCTGAAAGAGTTGACCCGTGGCAAGGGCATCAGCCCTGAAGCGCTGCAAACTTTCATCGACGGGCTGGACATGCCTGCCGCCGCCAAGGCCGAGCTGAAACTGCTCACCCCGGCGAACTACATCGGCAACGCTGTAGAGCAAGCCAAGCGCATCTGATCGACCGCTTTACCCGTTTGAGACGCCCGGCAGCGCCGGGCGTTTTTATTCCCGTATGAAAAGTGCTTTTTTTCAATAGGTTACACATGAATCCTGACATTCCTCTTCAACTTCTGGGCGGCATCACGGCGCGCGAATTCCTGCGTGACTACTGGCAGAAAAAACCCCTGCTGATCCGTCAGGCGATCCCTGATTTCGAAAGCCCGATCGACGCCGACGAACTGGCCGGCCTGGCGCTGGAAGAAGAAGTTGAATCGCGCCTGATCATCGAGCACGGCGAGCGCCCTTGGGAATTGCGCCGCGGCCCGTTCGCCGAAGACGAATTCAGCAAGCTGCCGGAAACCGAATGGACCCTGCTGGTGCAAGCGGTTGACCAGTTCGTGCCGGAAGTCAGCGAACTGCTGGAACAGTTCCGCTTCCTGCCGAGCTGGCGCATCGACGACGTGATGATCAGCTTCGCTGCCCCGGGTGGCAGCGTCGGTCCGCACTTCGACAACTACGACGTGTTCCTGCTGCAAGGCCACGGCAAGCGCAACTGGAAAATCGGCCAGATGTGCAATTCCGACAGTCCGCTGCTGCAACACGCGGACCTGCGCATCCTGGCTGATTTCGAAGCCACCGATGAGTGGGTACTGGAACCGGGCGACATGCTCTACCTGCCGCCACGCCTGGCCCACTGCGGTGTGGCCGTCGATAACTGCCTGACCTACTCCGTAGGTTTCCGCGCGCCGAGCGCCGCTGAAGTGCTGACCCACTTCACCGACTTCCTCAGCCAGTTCCTGACTGACGAAGAGCGTTACACCGACGCCGACGCCCTGCCTGCGGTTGATCCGCATCAGATCCAGCACGACGCCCTCGATCGCCTGAAAGCCCTGCTGGCCGAGCACATGAGCGACGAACGCCTGCTGCTGACCTGGTTCGGCCAGTTCATGACCGAACCGCGCTACCCGGAACTGGTGGTCGGCCCTGAAGAAATCGAAGAAGACGACCTGCTCGCCAGCCTGGAGCAAGGCGCCGTACTGATCCGCAACCCGAGCGCCCGTATGGCCTGGTCCGAAGTCGATGACGACCTGCTGCTGTTCGCCAGCGGTCAGAGCCGTTATCTGCCGGGCAAACTGCGCGACCTGCTGAAGTTGATCTGTGCCGCCGATGCGCTGCACATCGACAACCTCGGCGAATGGCTGAGCGACGAAGACGGTCGCGGCTTGATTTGCGAACTGATCAAGCAAGGAAGCCTGGGGTTTGCCGATGAATAAAATTCACGTACGTGTCGCAGACTGGCAAAAGGATAACGCCGAGATCCGGCGCATTCGTGAGACGGTGTTCATCGCCGAGCAATCCGTTCCGCCCGAGCTGGAATGGGATGCAGATGACGCGACAGCGGTGCATTTCCTGGCCTTCGAAGGTGACTTTCCGATTGGCACCGCACGCTTGCTGCCCGACGGGCATGTTGGCCGGGTTTCGGTGCTGAAAGACTGGCGCGGCTTGAAGGTTGGCGATGCGCTGATGCAAGCGGTGATCGGTGAAGCCGAGAAGCGCGGGCTGAAGCAGCAGATGCTGAGCGCGCAGGTGCAGGCGACGGCGTTCTATGAGCGCCTTGGTTTCAGCCTGGTCAGTGAGGAGTTCCTGGAAGCCGGGATTCCGCATGTGGACATGGTGCGGCACTCGGCTTAAAACCGCGGCGCGGCCTTCGCGAGCAAGCTTCGCTCCTACAGGATCACACCGAACCTGTAGGAGCGAGGCTTGCCCGCGAAGAGGCCCGAAAGCACACCACAAAACGCCCCGCCATTTTCGGATGCCGGGGCGTTTTGCTGTCTAGGATTCAACTTGCCCCACGCCAGGCCGACAAACTGGCAAACTCAAGACCTGTAGGAGCGAGCCTGCTCGCGATAGTCGTGAGACCGCCGCGGGGTATCAGGCTTCCAGCGTCATCGTTGACGACCATCGCCAGCAAGCTGGCTCCTACACACAAACTTCAAGGCCGGAGATAACGGATATGTCCCTACGCACCCTGCTCACCACGCTGCTGCTGACCTGCAGTTTTTCGGTCATGGCAGCCACCGAGATCGTGCCGTTGAACTACCACACCAGCGCCGACATGCTGCCGATGGCGCAGGATTTTATCGGCAAGGACGGCCAGGTCAGCGCCTACGGCAACCAACTGATCGTCAATGCCGATCAACGCAAGATCGACGAACTTAAAGCGCTTATCGCCCAACTCGACACTCAACCCAAGCGCCTGTTGATCACCGTCGACACCAACGAAAACAACTTCCAGGGCGATCAGGGTTACTCGGTGAACGGCGCCAAACCCAACCAGACCCGAATCATCAATCGCAGCACCGAAAGCCGTGACGGCGGCATTCAGCAAGTCCAGGCCAGCGAAGGCACACCGGCGCTGATCCAGGTCGGCCAGAGCGTGCCGTTGACCAGCACGCAGATCGATTCCTATGGCGATCCCCGCAGCCAGACCGAATACCGCAACGTCACCCAGGGTTTCTATGTCACCGCCAGCGTCACCGGCGACATCGTTCACCTGTCGATCAGTACCAACCGTGACCGCATGAGCCAGGAACGTCCCGATGTAGTGAACGTGCAAAGCACCGACACAACCGTCACCGGCCGCCTCGGCGAATGGATCACCCTCGCCGGCGTGAATCACCAGACTCAGGCCGACAAACAGGGCATGACCCGCAGCTACTCGACTCAGGGCCGGGATGACATGACCCTGCGGGTGAAAGTCGATACTTTGGACTAAACCACCAAAAACTGACTGATTAGTCGTATTAGACCAAAGATGTAGTGCTCGAAAAAAAGCACTACAAAACGTTTGACGAGCCAAAAAAGCGAAGGCATGATGGCCTCGCTCCCGCTAATCAGGGGCCCTGGCAAGGGCCTTCGAGGCGATGCTCGCACCTACCCCGCGAGCCGTTTCGTGTCTGTACCGCCCACAAGGTGTGTTTGACGAGGTTGCCGACTGGAACGAAGTTGTCCCGAGGGACGGAAGCGTATTTAGGTAACCCGGCATCACACTGAAGTTCGTATAAAGGCCCACGACGCCCGAATGCGCTCGCCAGTCCGCCCTTACCTGCTCACTTCCCCTCGAGCCCATCGTTCATCCCGTCGCCAACCCCGCCGAATTCGACTTGACCGCCTAAGCTTCTGGTCTGCGAGCGCATGAATTTTCCACCGCAGAACAACTTTCCGTAAAAGACGCGACGAGGTTTATCTCCATGGCACTGACACGCGAACAGCAAATTGCAGCCCTCGAAAAAGACTGGGCTGAAAACCCACGCTGGAAAGGCGTGACACGCGCTTACTCCGCTGCTGACGTCGTCCGCCTGCGTGGCTCGGTTCAACCTGAGCACACCTTTGCAAAACTCGGCGCCGAGAAGCTCTGGAACCTGGTCACCCAGGGCGCCAAGCCGTCCTTCCGTCCTGAGAAAGATTTCGTCAACTGCATGGGCGCCCTGACCGGCGGCCAGGCTGTACAACAAGTCAAAGCCGGCATCCAGGCGATCTACCTGTCGGGCTGGCAGGTTGCTGCGGACAACAACTCCGCCGAATCGATGTACCCGGACCAGTCGCTGTACCCGGTGGACTCGGTTCCAACCGTGGTCAAGCGCATCAACAACTCGTTCCGTCGTGCTGACCAGATCCAGTGGAAAGCCGGCAAGGGCCCGGGCGACGAAGGTTACATCGACTACTTCGCACCAATCGTGGCTGACGCCGAAGCCGGTTTCGGCGGCGTACTGAACGCCTACGAGCTGATGAAGAGCATGATCGAAGCAGGCGCCGCCGGCGTTCACTTCGAAGACCAACTGGCTTCCGTGAAAAAATGCGGCCACATGGGCGGCAAGGTACTGGTTCCTACCCAGGAAGCCGTACAGAAGCTGACCGCTGCCCGTCTGGCGGCTGACGTTGCCGGTACTCCGACCATCATCCTGGCACGTACCGACGCTAACGCGGCCGACCTGCTGACTTCCGACTGCGACCCGTACGACCAGCCATTCGTGACTGGCGAACGTACCCAGGAAGGCTTCTACAAAGTGCGCGCCGGCCTGGACCAGGCAATCGCTCGCGGCCTGGCTTACGCCCCGTACGCCGACCTGATCTGGTGCGAAACCGCCAAGCCGGATCTGGACGAAGCCCGTCGCTTCGCTGAAGCGATCAAGAAGGAATACCCGGACCAACTGCTGTCGTACAACTGCTCGCCTTCCTTCAACTGGAAGAAAAACCTGGACGACGCGACCATCGCCAAGTTCCAGCGCGAACTGTCCGCCATGGGTTACAAGCACCAGTTCATCACCCTGGCCGGCATTCACAACATGTGGCACAGCATGTTCAACCTGGCGCACGACTACGCCCGCAACGACATGACTGCCTACGTGAAGCTGCAAGAGCAGGAATTCGCCGACGCCGCCAAGGGTTACACCTTCGTGGCTCACCAGCAGGAAGTGGGCACCGGCTACTTCGACGACATGACCACCGTGATCCAGGGCGGCTCCTCGTCGGTTACCGCACTGACCGGTTCGACTGAAGAAGAACAGTTCCACTGATCTGCTTCGCCTGAACGAACGGCCGTTGCGGACCGAATAAAAAGCTAACCGCAACGCCGCATATCTGACGCCCCGACTGGTTCGGGGCGTTTTTTTTGCGTTCATTTTTTACACGATACGACCCCTGTAGGAGCGAGCGGTGCGGCGATCCGACTTGCCCGCGAAGAATGCACCGCGACATGCCAGGTAGACCGCAGCGCATTCTTCGCGGGCAAGCCTCGCTCCTACAGAAGGAAGGGGGTGATTCAGGAAAAATCCTTGATCCAGCGCAGTTTCACGATCAGAAAAACAGGGTAAAACGGTGCCGCCCGCTACTTGCAGTAACGCGCATATAAGACAACTTTCCACCCACCTACCCGTTAAACAGTTTGAAAACCGCTTCAAACAATATTGATTATCATTTAGCTCAAACTATGTTCGTTACATTCCCTACAAAACATAATTGATGAAAAGCCTGCTAATGCCCGCAACGCATGGGCTGCGGGACTTTGGAGGTGCGCTATGTCCTTATTCCTATAAATAATTTCGCTATAGGAATTTTACTTGCACGGTGTTGTGCCATAAAATCAGCGGGATTGATTGCTGCGACATATCGTCACTGCTTTGTTTCTTTTTCAAGCTCAGAGACCTTTGCTCTCTGTTAAGGATTACCAGCATGCCCGAAGCGACAGGACTCATGGCCCACAACTGGGGCTTTGCCATTTTCCTTCTGGGCGTCGTCGGCCTTTGCGCCTTCATGCTCGGCGTCTCCAGCCTCCTCGGGTCAAAAGCCTGGGGCCGCAGCAAAAACGAACCGTTCGAGTCCGGCATGCTACCTACAGGTGGCGCCCGCTTGCGGCTCTCAGCCAAATTCTATCTGGTCGCGATGCTCTTCGTGATCTTCGATATCGAAGCCCTTTTTCTCTTTGCCTGGTCTGTGTCCGTCCGCGAAAGCGGCTGGACCGGATTCGTCGAAGCTCTCGTTTTCATAGCAATTCTGTTGGCAGGCCTTGTCTACCTATTCCGAGTGGGCGCCCTTGACTGGGCTCCGGAAGCTCGTCGTAAGCGGCAAGCGAAGCTGAAACAATGAGGCTTTGGCAATGCAATACAATCTCACCAGGATCGACCCCGATGCTCCTAACGAGCAGTATCCGATTGGCGAACGGGAAACCGTTTCCGATCCGTTAGAAGATCAAGTCCACAAAAACATCTTCATGGGCAAGCTCGAAGACGTGCTTAACGGCACGATCAACTGGGGGCGCAAGAACTCCCTGTGGCCGTATAACTTCGGCCTTTCGTGCTGCTACGTGGAAATGACCACCGCCTTCACGGCGCCCCACGACATCGCGCGCTTTGGCGCCGAGGTTATCCGGGCATCGCCGCGTCAGGCGGATTTCATGGTTATCGCCGGTACCTGCTTCATCAAGATGGCGCCGATCATTCAGCGTCTCTACGAGCAAATGCTCGAACCTAAATGGGTCATCTCCATGGGTTCGTGCGCCAACTCCGGTGGCATGTACGACATCTACTCAGTCGTTCAAGGGGTGGACAAGTTCCTGCCCGTGGACGTCTACGTGCCTGGCTGCCCGCCCCGCCCTGAAGCTTTTCTGCAAGGCTTGATGCTTTTGCAGGAGTCGATAGGACAGGAGCGTCGTCCGCTTTCCTGGGTCGTTGGCGATCAAGGCGTGTATCGCGCCGAGATGCCTTCCGAGAAGGACAAGCGCCGCGAACAGCGAATCGCAGTCACCAACCTGCGCAGCCCCGACGAAGTCTGATCCAGATCTGCTTCTTATATAGAACGAGACACTGGCTTCATTCTTTACGTTGACCGAAAGCGATAAATAACCATGACTACAGGCAGTGCTCTGTACATCCCGCCTTACAAGGCAGACGACCAGGATGTGGTCGTCGAACTGAATAACCGTTTTGGCCCCGAGGCGTTCACCGCCCAGCCTACCCGCACCGGCATGCCGGTGCTTTGGGTTGCCCGTGCCAAACTCGTCGAAGTGATGACCTTCCTGCGCAACCTGCCCAAGCCGTACGTCATGCTCTATGACCTGCACGGCGTGGACGAGCGTCTGCGCACCAAGCGTCAAGGGCTGCCAAGCGGCGCCGACTTCACCGTGTTCTATCACCTGATGTCGATCGAACGTAATAGTGACGTGATGATCAAGGTCGCCTTGTCCGAGAGCGACCTCAGCGTGCCGACCGTCACCGGGATCTGGCCGAACGCCAACTGGTACGAGCGTGAAGTGTGGGACATGTACGGCATCGACTTTGCCGGCCACCCGCACCTGACCCGCATCATGATGCCGCCGACCTGGGAAGGTCACCCGCTGCGCAAGGACTTCCCGGCCCGTGCCACCGAGTTCGACCCGTTCACCCTGAACCTGGCCAAGCAACAGCTTGAGGAAGAAGCCGCGCGCTTCAAGCCTGAAGACTGGGGCATGAAGCGTTCCGGTGCGAACGAGGACTACATGTTCCTCAACCTCGGTCCCAACCACCCTTCCGCGCACGGTGCGTTCCGCATCATCCTGCAGCTGGACGGTGAAGAGATCGTCGACTGCGTACCGGACGTCGGCTACCACCACCGTGGTGCCGAGAAGATGGCCGAGCGTCAGTCCTGGCACAGCTTCATCCCGTACACCGACCGTATCGACTACCTCGGTGGCGTGATGAACAACCTGCCGTACGTGCTCTCGGTCGAGAAGCTGGCCGGCATCAAGGTGCCCGAGAAGGTCGACGTCATCCGCATCATGATGGCCGAGTTCTTCCGGATCACCAGCCACCTGCTGTTCCTGGGTACCTACATCCAGGACGTCGGCGCCATGACCCCGGTGTTCTTCACCTTCACCGACCGCCAGAAGGCGTACACGGTGATCGAAGCCATTACCGGTTTCCGTCTGCACCCGGCCTGGTACCGCATCGGTGGCGTCGCCCACGACCTGCCGCGCGGCTGGGAAAAGCTGGTGAAAGATTTCGTCGAGTGGATGCCAAAGCGTCTGGACGAATACCAGAAAGCCGCCCTGGACAACAGCATCCTGCGTGGCCGGACCATCGGCGTCGCTGCCTACAACACCAAAGAGGCCCTCGAATGGGGCGTCACCGGTGCAGGCCTGCGTTCGACCGGTTGCGACTTCGACCTGCGTAAAGCGCGTCCATACTCGGGCTACGAGAACTTCGAATTCGAAGTGCCGCTGGCCGCCAATGGCGATGCCTACGACCGTTGCATCGTGCGCGTCGAAGAAATGCGCCAGAGCATCAAGATCATCGACCAGTGCATGCGCAACATGCCGGAAGGCCCGTACAAGGCGGATCACCCGCTGACCACGCCGCCGCCGAAAGAGCGCACGCTGCAGCACATCGAGACCCTGATCACGCACTTCCTGCAAGTTTCGTGGGGCCCGGTCATGCCGGCCAACGAATCCTTCCAGATGATCGAAGCGACCAAGGGCATCAACAGTTATTACCTGACGAGCGATGGCGGCACCATGAGCTACCGCACCCGGATTCGCACCCCAAGCTTCCCGCACCTGCAGCAGATCCCTTCGGTGATCAAAGGCAGCATGGTCGCGGACTTGATTGCGTACCTGGGTAGTATCGATTTCGTTATGGCCGACGTGGACCGCTAAGCATGAACAGCACGCTTATCCAGACAGACCGTTTCACCTTGAGTGAAACCGAGCGCTCGGCCATCGAGCACGAGCTGCATCACTACGAAGACCCGCGCGCGGCGTCGATCGAAGCCCTGAAGATCGTCCAGAAGGAACGTGGCTGGGTGCCTGACGGCGCGCTCTACGCGATCGGCGAGATCCTCGGCATCCCGGCGAGCGACGTTGAAGGCGTGGCTACTTTCTATAGCCAGATCTTCCGTCAGCCAGTCGGTCGCCACATCATTCGCGTCTGCGACAGCATGGTCTGCTACATCGGCGGCCATGAATCGGTAGTCAGCGAAATCCAGAGCAAACTCGGCATCGGCCTGGGCCAGACCACCGCCGACGGTCGTTTCACCCTGCTGCCGGTCTGCTGCCTCGGCAACTGCGACAAGGCGCCGGCGTTGATGATCGACGACGACACTTTCGGTGATGTGCAGCCTGCCGGCGTTGCCAAATTGCTCGAGGGCTACGTATGACCCTGACTTCCTTCGGTCCTGCCAACCGCATCAAGCGTTCGGCCGAGACTCACCCGCTGACCTGGCGTCTGCGTGACGACGGCGAAGCTGTCTGGCTCGACGAGTACCAGGCCAAGAACGGTTACGCGGCTGCGCGCAAAGCCTTCGCCGACATGGCACAGGACGACATCGTCCAGACCGTGAAAGACGCCGGCCTGAAAGGTCGCGGCGGTGCAGGCTTCCCCACGGGCGTGAAGTGGGGCCTGATGCCGAAAGACGAATCCATCAACATCCGCTACCTGCTGTGCAACGCGGATGAAATGGAGCCGAACACCTGGAAAGACCGCATGCTGATGGAGCAACTGCCCCATCTGCTGATCGAAGGCATGCTGATCAGTGCCCGCGCGCTGAAAACCTACCGTGGCTACATCTTCCTGCGTGGCGAATACACCACCGCCGCCAAGCACCTCAACCGTGCCGTGGAAGAAGCCAAGGCAGCTGGCCTTTTGGGCAAAAACATCCTGGGCAGCGGCTTCGATTTCGAGCTGTTCGTCCACACCGGCGCCGGGCGTTACATCTGCGGTGAAGAAACCGCACTGATCAACTCCCTCGAAGGCCGCCGCGCCAACCCGCGCTCCAAGCCGCCCTTCCCTGCCGCCGTTGGCGTGTGGGGCAAGCCGACTTGCGTGAACAACGTTGAAACCCTGTGCAACGTCCCGGCGATCATTGCCGATGGCGTGGACTGGTACAAATCGTTGGCTCGCGAAGGCAGTGAAGACATGGGCACCAAGCTCATGGGCTTCTCCGGTAAGGTCAAGAACCCGGGCCTGTGGGAATTGCCATTCGGCGTTACCGGTCGCGAGTTGTTCGAAGACTACGCCGGCGGCATGCGCGACGGTTACAAGCTCAAGGCCTGGCAGCCAGGCGGCGCCGGTACCGGCTTCCTGTTGCCTGAACACCTGGACGCACAAATGTACGCCGGCGGCATCGCCAAAGTGGGCACCCGTATGGGTACCGGCCTGGCCATGGCGGTGGACGACAGCGTCAACATGGTTTCGCTGCTGCGCAACATGGAGCAGTTCTTCGCCCGCGAATCCTGTGGTTTCTGCACCCCTTGCCGCGATGGCTTGCCATGGAGCGTCAAGCTGCTGATGGCCATCGAGAACGGCGAAGGCCAGCCAGGCGACATCGAGACCCTGCTGGGTCTGGTCGGTTTCCTCGGCCCAGGCAAGACCTTCTGTGCTCACGCACCGGGTGCCGTGGAGCCATTGGGCAGCGCAATCAAATACTTCCGCCATGAGTTCGAAGCCGGCATCGCGCCTGTCAGCGCCGTCGTCCCGCCTCTGGCAAGGCCGATCGTAGTCGGCGCTTAACGCTTAAAAAAGGCGAACGGTCCGTGCCGTTCGCCTTCTCGTGTGATGACGCCTTGAACGGCTGTGTTGATTCACGCGAATAACAAGATTCCATTAGCCACGCCCGCTGACACCGGGCCAACGAAGAACTTTGAACCATGGCCACTATCCACGTAGACGGCAAAGAGCTCGAAGTCGATGGGGCAGACAACCTGTTACAGGCATGTCTGTCGCTAGGCCTCGATATCCCTTATTTCTGCTGGCACCCTGCCCTTGGCAGCGTTGGCGCTTGCCGCCAGTGCGCGGTCAAGCAGTACACCGACGAGAACGACACCCGCGGTCGCATCGTCATGTCCTGCATGACCCCTGCCACCGACGGCACCTGGATCTCCATCGAAGATGAAGAGTCCAAGGCCTTCCGCGCCAGTGTTGTTGAATGGCTGATGACCAACCACCCGCACGACTGCCCGGTCTGTGAGGAAGGCGGTCACTGCCACCTGCAAGACATGACCGTGATGACCGGCCACAACGAGCGCCGTTATCGCTTCACCAAGCGTACCCACCAGAACCAGCAACTGGGCCCGTTCATTTCCCACGAAATGAACCGCTGCATCGCTTGCTACCGCTGCGTGCGCTTCTATAAGGATTACGCTGGCGGCACCGACCTTGGTGTGTTCGGCGCCCACGACAACGTGTACTTCGGTCGCGTTGAAGACGGCGTACTGGAAAGCGAATTCTCCGGCAACCTCACCGAGGTCTGCCCGACCGGTGTGTTCACCGACAAGACTCACTCCGAGCGCTACAACCGCAAGTGGGACATGCAGTTCTCGCCGAGCATCTGCCATGGCTGCTCCAGCGGTTGCAACATCTCCCCGGGCGAGCGTTACGGCGAACTGCGTCGGATCGAAAACCGCTTCAACGGTTCGGTCAACCAGTACTTCCTGTGCGACCGTGGCCGTTTCGGCTATGGCTACGTCAACCGCGAAGACCGCCCGCGTCAGCCTCTGCTGGCCAACGGCACCAAGCTGAGCCTCGACGAAGCGCTGGATAAAGCGGCTGACCTGCTGCGCGGTCGCAACATCGTCGGTATCGGTTCGCCGCGTGCCAGCCTCGAAAGCAACTACGCGTTGCGCGAGCTGGTCGGTGCCGAGCACTTCTACTCCGGTATCGAAGCCGCCGAGCTGGAACGCATTCGTCTGGTCATGCAGGTGCTGAAAGACAGCCCGCTGCCGATCCCGAACATGCGCGACATCGAAGACCACGACGCCATCTTCGTCCTCGGCGAAGACCTGACCCAGACCGCCGCCCGTATGGCGCTGTCCCTGCGTCAATCGGTCAAGGGCAAGGCCGAAGACATGGCCGACGGCATGCGCGTTCAGCCTTGGCTCGACGCTGCGGTGAAGAACATCGGTCAGCACGAGCTGAACCCGCTGTTCATCGCCAGCCTGGCTGAAACCAAGCTCGACGACATCGCCGAAGAGTGCGTTCACGCCGCTCCAGATGACCTGGCCCGCATCGGTTTCGCCGTGGCTCACGCCCTCGACGCCAGCGCCCCAGCCGTTGAAGGCCTCGACACCGAAGCCCTCGAACTGGCCAAGCGCATTGCCGACGCCCTGCTCGCGGCCAAGCGTCCACTGATCATTGCCGGTACCTCGCTGGGTTCCAAAGCATTGATCGAAGCCGCCGCGAACATCGCCAAAGCCCTGAAGCTGCGCGAGAAGAACGGTTCCATCAGCCTGATCGTGCCAGAGGCCAACAGCCTCGGCCTGGCCATGCTCGGTGGCGAATCGGTCGACGCCGCGCTGCAAGCGGTGATCGATGGCAAGGCCGACGCCATCGTCGTGCTGGAAAACGATCTGTACACCCGTACCGACAAAGCCCGTGTCGATGCCGCCCTGACCGCCGCGAAAGTGGTGATCGTTGCCGACCACCAGAAAACCGCCACCAGCGATCGCGCGCACCTGGTTCTGCCAGCCGCCAGCTTCGCTGAAGGCGACGGTACGCTGGTCAGCCAGGAAGGCCGCGCCCAGCGCTTCTTCCAGGTCTTCGATCCGAAGTACATGGACGCGAGCATCCTGGTTCACGAAGGCTGGCGCTGGCTGCATGCCCTGCGCGCTACCTTGCTGAACCAGCCGATCGACTGGACCCAACTGGACCACGTCACCGCTGCCGTCGCTGCAAGCACGCCGCAACTGAACCGCATCGTCGATGCCGCACCGTCCGCCTCGTTCCGCATCAAGGGCATGAAGCTTGCCCGCGAACCGCTGCGTTACTCGGGTCGTACCGCCATGCGCGCTGACATCAACGTGCACGAACCGCGTACCCCGCAAGACAAGGACACCGCGTTCGCCTTCTCCATGGAAGGTTACTCGGGCTCGGCCGAACCGCGTCAGCAAGTGCCTTTCGCCTGGTCTCCGGGCTGGAACTCGCCGCAAGCCTGGAACAAGTTCCAGGACGAAGTCGGTGGTCACATCCGCGCTGGCGACCCGGGCACCCGCCTGATCGAAAGCACCGGTGATTCGCTGAACTGGTTCTCGGCTGTTCCGCGCGCCTTCAACCCGGCGCCGGGCACCTGGCAGGTCGTGCCGTTCTTCCACCTGCTCGGTAGCGAAGAGAACTCTTCGAAAGCCGCACCGGTTCAGGAACGCATCCCGGCCGCCTACGTCGCTTTGGCCAAGTCCGAAGCGGATCGCCTGGGTGTCAATGACGGTGCCCTGCTGAGCTTGAACGTTGCCGGCCAGACCCTGCGTCTGCCACTGCGCATCAACGAAGAACTGGGTGCTGGCCTGGTCGCATTGCCGGCCGGTATCGCGGGCATTCCGCCAGCGATCTTTGGCAAATCCGTTGACGGTCTGCAGGAGGCAGCTCAATGACCTGGTTCACGCCTGAAGTGATTGACGTGATCATCGCGGTCCTCAAGGCCATCGTGATTCTGCTCGCCGTGGTGGTGTGCGGCGCGCTGCTGAGCTGGGTCGAGCGTCGTCTGCTCGCCCTCTGGCAGGACCGTTACGGTCCGAACCGCGTCGGCCCGTTCGGCGCGTTCCAGATCGCGGCCGACATGATCAAGATGTTCTTCAAGGAAGACTGGACCCCGCCGTTCGCCGACAAGATGATCTTCACCCTGGCACCGGTCGTGGCCATGAGCGCCCTGCTGATTGCCTTCGCGATCATCCCGATCACCCCGACCTGGGGCGTGGCGGACATCAACATCGGCATCCTGTTCTTCTTCGCCATGGCCGGCCTGTCGGTCTACGCGGTGCTGTTCGCCGGCTGGTCGAGCAACAACAAGTTCGCCCTGCTGGGCAGCTTGCGGGCCTCGGCACAGACCGTGTCGTACGAAGTGTTCATGGGCCTGTCGCTGATGGGCATCGTGATCCAGGTCGGCTCGTTCAACATGCGCGACATCGTTGAATACCAAGCGCAGAACCTGTGGTTCATCATCCCGCAGATCTTCGGTTTCCTGACCTTCTTCATCGCCGGCGTCGCCGTGACTCACCGTCACCCGTTCGACCAGCCGGAAGCGGAGCAGGAACTGGCTGACGGTTACCACATTGAATACGCCGGCATGAAATGGGGCATGTTCTTCGTCGGCGAGTACATCGGCATCGTGTTGATTTCGGCGCTGCTGGTGACCTTGTTCTTCGGTGGCTGGCACGGTCCGTTCAACATTCTGCCGCAGATCCCGTTCATCTGGTTTGCGCTGAAAACCGCGTTCTTCATCATGATCTTCATCCTGTTGCGCGCCTCGATTCCGCGCCCACGGTATGACCAAGTGATGGACTTCAGCTGGAAGTTCTGCCTGCCGCTGACCCTCGTCAACATGCTGGTGACCGCTGCGATCGTGTTGCTCAACACGCCCGCCGTCGCGGCTCAGTGAGGATAGAGAATCATGAAGTACATATTTGACATCGTGCATGGCTTCTTCACCCAGCTTCGCAGCCTGGTGATGATTTTCGGCCACGCCTTCCGCAAGCGCGACACGCTGCAGTACCCGGAAGAACCGGTCTACCTGCCGCCGCGCTACCGTGGCCGTATCGTCCTGACCCGCGACCCTGATGGCGAAGAGCGTTGTGTAGCCTGCAACCTGTGCGCCGTGGCGTGCCCGGTCGGGTGCATCTCGCTGCAGAAAGCTGAAACCGAAGACGGTCGCTGGTACCCGGACTTCTTCCGCATCAACTTCTCGCGCTGCATTTTCTGCGGCCTCTGCGAGGAAGCCTGCCCGACCACCGCGATCCAGCTGACACCGGATTTCGAGATGGCCGAGTTCAAACGTCAGGACCTGGTTTACGAGAAAGAAGATCTGCTGATCTCCGGCCCCGGCAAAAACCCTGATTACAACTTCTATCGTGTTGCAGGTATGGCGATTGCCGGGAAGCCGAAAGGCTCCGCGCAGAATGAAGCCGAACCGATCAACGTGAAGAGCTTGCTGCCTTAAGGAAGAAAGATGGAATTCGCTTTCTATTTCGCATCGGGTATCGCTGTGGTGTCCACGCTTCGCGTGATCACCCACACCAACCCTGTGCACGCCCTGCTCTACCTGATCATTTCGCTGATCGCCGTGGCCATGACGTTCTTCGCCCTCGGCGCACCGTTTGCCGGTGTTCTGGAAGTGATCGCCTACGCTGGCGCCATCATGGTGCTGTTCGTGTTCGTGGTGATGATGCTGAACCTGGGCCCGGCCTCGGTTCAGCAAGAGCGCGTCTGGCTCAAGCCCGGCATCTGGCTCGGCCCGGTGATTCTCGGCGCCCTGCTGCTGGCTGAACTGCTGTACGTGCTGTTCTCCCACCAGAGCGGCCAGGCCGTCGGCCACACCACCGTAGACGCCAAGGCCGTGGGCATCAGCCTGTTCGGTCCGTACCTGCTGGTGGTCGAACTCGCCTCGATGCTGCTGCTCGCCGCAGCCGTGACGGCGTTCCACTTGGGCCGTAACGAAGCCAAGGAGCAATGACGATGCCTGCTATCCCTTTGGAGCATGGTCTGGCGGTCGCCGGCATCCTGTTCTGCCTCGGTCTGGTCGGCCTGATGGTCCGCCGCAACATTCTCTTCGTGCTGATGAGCCTGGAGGTCATGATGAATGCCTCCGCTTTGGCGTTCATCGTTGCCGGTAGCCGCTGGGCGCAGCCGGATGGACAGATCATGTTCATCCTGGTGATCAGCCTGGCAGCCGCCGAGGCCAGTATCGGCCTGGCGATCCTGCTGCAACTGTATCGCCGCTTCCACACGCTCGATATCGACGCTGCCAGTGAGATGCGCGGATGAATCTTCTCTATCTGACTTTCGTATTCCCTCTCATCGGTTTCCTGCTGCTGTCGTTCTCCCGTGGACGCCTCTCGGAAAACCTGTCGGCGCTGATCGGCGTCGGTTCCATCGGCCTGTCTGCCATCGTCACCGCTTACGTGATCTGGCAGTTCAACATCGCGCCACCTGAAGGCGGTCACTACACCCAGGTGTTGTGGCAGTGGATGGCGGTGGAAGGCTTCACGCCGAACTTCGCGCTGTACCTGGATGGTCTGTCCCTGACCATGCTCGGTGTAGTCGTCGGTGTCGGCTTCCTGATCCACCTGTTCGCGTCCTGGTACATGCGCGGTGAAGCCGGTTACTCGCGCTTCTTCGCCTACACCAACCTGTTTATCGCCAGCATGCTGTTCCTGGTCCTGGGCGATAACCTGTTGTTCCTGTACTTCGGCTGGGAAGGCGTGGGCCTGTGCTCGTACCTGTTGATCGGTTTCTACTACAGCAACCGCAACAACGGTAACGCCGCACTCAAAGCCTTCATCGTGACCCGCATCGGCGACGTGTTCATGGCCATCGGCCTGTTCATCCTGTTCGCCCAACTGGGTACGCTGAACGTCCAGGAACTGCTGGTGCTGGCACCGCAGAAATTCCAGGCCGGCGACTTCTGGATGGTCATGGCCACCCTGATGCTGCTGGGCGGCGCTGTCGGTAAATCCGCGCAACTGCCACTGCAAACCTGGCTGGCGGATGCGATGGCCGGTCCTACCCCGGTTTCGGCACTGATCCACGCCGCGACCATGGTGACCGCCGGTGTCTACCTGATCGCCCGTACCCACGGCCTGTTCACCCTGGCGCCGGAAATCCTGCATCTGGTAGGCATCGTCGGCGGCGTGACCCTGGTACTCGCCGGATTCGCGGCACTGGTTCAGACCGACATCAAACGTATCCTCGCCTATTCGACCATGAGCCAGATCGGCTACATGTTCCTGGCGCTGGGCGTTGGTGCATGGGATGGCGCGATTTTCCACCTGATGACCCACGCCTTCTTCAAGGCGCTGCTGTTCCTTGCGTCCGGTGCGGTGATCGTTGCCTGCCACCACGAGCAGAACATCTTCAAGATGGGCGGCCTGTGGAAGAAACTGCCACTGGCCTACGCCAGCTTCATCGTCGGCGGCGCGGCCCTGGCGGCCCTGCCACTGGTGACCGCAGGCTTCTACTCCAAGGACGAAATCCTTTGGGAAGCGTTTGCCAGCGGCAACCAGGGTCTGCTGTACGCAGGTCTGGTCGGTGCGTTCATGACTTCGCTGTACACCTTCCGCCTGATCTTCATCGCGTTCCACGGTGAAGTGAAGACCGAAGCGCACGCCGGTCACGGCATCGCTCACTGGCTGCCACTGTCGGTGCTGATCGTATTGTCCACCGCCATTGGCGCGATGATCGTTCCGCCGCTGCACGGTGTGCTGCCGGAAAGCGTCGGCCACGCCGGCGGCGAAGCCAAGCACAGTCTGGAAATCGCCTCGGGCGCCATCGCCCTGGCCGGTATCCTGCTGGCCGCATTGCTGTTCCTCGGCAAGCGTCGTTTCGTCACTGCAATCGCCAACAGCGGCATCGGCCGCTTCCTTTCGGCCTGGTGGTTCGCTGCCTGGGGCTTCGACTGGATCTACGACAAACTGTTCGTCAAGCCATACCTGGCGATCAGCCATGTACTGCGCAAAGACCCGCTCGACCAGACCATCGGTCTGATCCCGCGTATGGCCAAAGGCGGTCACACCGCCCTGAGCCGTACCGAAACCGGTCAACTGCGTTGGTACGCGGCATCGATGGCAGCCGGCTCCGTGCTGGTCATCGGCGCCATCGTGCTGGTAGCGGTCTGAATATGAACCTTGCGAACTTGCGAAAGGAATTGAGCCCGTCATGATTCTGCCTTGGCTAATCCTGATCCCCTTCATCGGCGGCCTGCTGTGCTGGATGGGTGAGCGCTTCGGCGCCACCCTCCCCCGCTGGATTGCGCTGATCACCATGTCCCTGTTGCTCTCCCTCGGCCTCTGGCTGTGGGCCACCGGTGACTATTCATTTGCCCCGGCGCCTGGCGCCGACCCGACCTGGGCGCTTGAGTTCAAGCACATCTGGATCGAGCGCTTCGGCATCAGCGTGCACCTGGCCCTCGACGGCCTGTCGCTGCTGATGATCATGCTGACCGGTCTGCTGGGTGTGCTTTCGGTACTCTGCTCGTGGAAAGAGATTCAACGTCACGTTGGCTTCTTCCACTTGAACCTGATGTGGATCCTGGGCGGTGTCGTCGGCGTGTTCCTCGCCCTCGACCTGTTCATGTTCTTCTTCTTCTGGGAAATGATGCTGGTGCCGATGTACTTCCTCATCGCGCTCTGGGGTCACAGCTCTTCGGACGGCAAGAAAACCCGGATCTACGCGGCGACCAAGTTCTTCATCTTCACTCAGGCTTCCGGCCTGATCATGTTGGTGGCGATCCTGGGTCTGGTACTGGTCAACTTCAACGACACCGGCGTAATTACTTTCAACTACGCCGATCTGTTGAAAACCAAGATGTCGCTGACCACCGAGTACATCCTGATGCTCGGTTTCTTCATCGCCTTCGCGGTCAAGCTGCCAGTCGTACCGTTCCACTCCTGGTTGCCTGATGCTCACGCCCAGGCGCCGACCGCAGGTTCCGTCGACCTGGCCGGTATCTTGCTGAAAACCGCTGCGTACGGTCTGCTGCGTTTCGCCCTGCCGCTGTTCCCGAATGCGTCGGCCGAGTTTGCGCCGATCGCCATGACCCTCGGTCTGATCGGGATTTTCTACGGCGCGTTCCTGGCCTTCGCACAAACCGACATCAAGCGTCTGATTGCCTTCTCGTCCGTTTCCCACATGGGCTTCGTACTGATCGGCATCTACTCCGGCAGCCAACTGGCGCTGCAGGGCGCGGTGATGCAGATGCTGGCGCACGGTCTGTCGGCCGCGGCACTCTTTATCCTGAGCGGTCAGTTGTACGAGCGTACCCACACCCGCGACATGCGTGAAATGGGTGGCCTGTGGTCGAAGATCGCTTACCTGCCAGCCCTCAGCCTGTTCTTCGCAGCCGCGTCGCTGGGCTTGCCGGGCACCGGTAACTTTGTCGGTGAGTTCCTGATCCTGATCGGTACCTTCCCTGCTGCACCGTTGGTCACCATCATCGCGACGTCCGGTCTGGTGTTCGGTTCGGTCTACTCGCTGATCATGATCCACCGTGCGTACTTCGGTCCGGCCAAATCGGACGCGGTGCTGCATGGCATGGACGGTCGCGAACTGATCATGGTGGTCGGTCTGGCGGCATTGCTGATCTACATCGGCGTGTACCCGCAACCGTTCCTCGATACCTCTGCTGCGACGATGCATGGCGTGCAGCAATGGCTCGGCACCGCCTTCACTCAACTCGCTTCGGCCCGGTAAGAGCGCTATGGAATTCACGACTCAACACTTTATCGCGCTAGCGCCGTTGTTGATCACCAGCGCCACGATCATCGTGGTGATGCTGGCGATTGCCTGGCGCCGCAACCACTCGCAGACCTTCCTGATTTCCGTGGCGGGCCTGAACCTGGCGTTGCTGTCGATCCTGCCAGCCTTGAAAGTCGCGCCATTGGCCGTGACCCCACTGCTGCAGATCGATAGCTTTGCCTGCTTGTACATGGCGCTGATCCTGGTCGCCACCCTGGCCTGTGTGACCCTCGCCCACGCCTACCTCGGCGATGGCGGTTCGGGTTACCCGGGCAACCGTGAAGAACTGTACCTGCTGATCCTGATGGCCGCCGCCGGTGGCCTGGTTCTGGTCAGCGCGCAGCACCTGGCCGGGTTGTTCATCGGTCTGGAACTGCTCTCGGTGCCGGTCTACGGTCTGGTGGCCTACGCCTTCTTCAACAAGCGTTCGCTGGAAGCCGGTATCAAGTACATGGTGCTGTCGGCCGCCGGTTCCGCGTTCCTGTTGTTCGGTATGGCCCTGCTCTACGCCGATTCCGGCAGCCTGAGCTTTGTCGGTATCGGCCAGGCCCTCGCGGCCACCGGTCTGCCAAGCTCCCTGGCGCAGATGGGCCTGGGCATGATGCTGATCGGCCTGGCGTTCAAACTGTCGCTGGTACCGTTCCACCTCTGGACCCCGGACGTTTACGAAGGTGCTCCGGCACCGGTGGCGGCGTTCCTGGCGACCGCTTCCAAAGTCGCTGTGTTCGCAGTGATGGTGCGTCTGTTCCAGATCTCGCCAGCGGCGAGCAGCGGTGTACTCAGCGACGTGCTGACCATCATCGCCATCGCCTCGATCCTGTTCGGTAACCTGCTGGCCCTGACCCAAAGCAACCTCAAGCGTCTGCTGGGTTACTCGTCCATCGCGCACTTCGGCTACCTGCTGATCGCCCTGGTGGCGAGCAAGGGTCTGGCCGTGGAAGCCATCGGCGTGTACCTGGTCACCTACGTGATCACCAGCCTCGGCGCCTTCGGCGTGATCACCCTGATGTCCTCGCCGTACAACGGCCGTGACGCGGATGCCCTGTACGAATACCGCGGCCTGTTCTGGCGCCGTCCGTACCTGACCGCCGTACTGACCGTGATGATGCTGTCCCTGGCCGGTATCCCGCTGACCGCGGGCTTCATCGGCAAGTTCTACATCATCGCCACCGGTGTCGAGTCGCACCAATGGTGGCTGGTTGGTTCCCTGGTACTGGGCAGCGCCATCGGCGTCTTCTACTACCTGCGCGTCATGGTCACTCTGTACCTGATGGAGCCAAACCTGCGTCGCCACGATGCGCAACTGCATTGGGAACAACGTGCAGGCGGCGTGATGCTGCTGGCCATCGCCGTACTGGCGTTCTTCCTCGGGCTGTATCCGCAGCCGTTGCTGGCTCTGGTTCAGCAGGCTGGTCTGGCGGGTTGATCGCTTAGCGGTAGATCGTAGAAAACAGAAACGGCACCTTCGGGTGCCGTTTTTGCGTTTGTGGGGTTTGGTACTGATGTTTTCCCCCTCCTCTGGCGTACATATCCATTTTTGCGGTCACGGCGGCTATGGGTTTCGCCCTTACGGCGAGTCACTTGGAAGAGCCCCAAGTAACCAAGGGCTCTTGCCCCTTTCGTTCGGTGCCTCGCCATGGCTCGGCATTCCCTCGCTCCGGTCCTGCTCCGTGGGCCCGCCGCCATCGGCCATCCATGGCCGGGGGCGGCTAACCCGGCATCCATGCCGGGTTGCCCACTGCGCAGAACCTCCACTCGGCCTCTCGAGGGGGCGCTCAGATCAAAAGCGGAAGGCGAGCTAACGCTCGGCCTGATGAGTGGTGGAAAGCAAAAGCGTATGGGATTCCCTGTAGGAGCCGGCTTGCCGGCGAAAAACGTCTAGGCGACGCGTTCAATCAGACAGCACGCGTTATCGTTGACGTCCATCGCCAGCAAGCTGGCTCCTACAATTTTGAATCGTGTGAACCCAATCCCCTGTAGGAGCCGGCTTGCTGGCGATAGCGGTGGATCAGTCAACGTATGTATTGGCTGGACAGATGCTATCGCCAGCAAGCCGGCGCCTACAGGGGAACGTGTGCAACTGGGTGATCAGGTTGGCTGATACTGAAAAAGGCACAAACAAAAACGGCACCTTCCGGTGCCGTTCGCCTTTCTCAGTCCCGCCGTTTACTTACGCGCATCCGCCCACGATTTCAGCAGTTCGTTGTAGCTCACGGTTTCACCCTTAGGCTTTTCGTTCGCCAGTTTCGGTTTTGGTGCCCCCGGCTGATCGAACCAGTATTGCGCATCGCGCTCAGGGTTCATTTTCGGGGCGCAGGTGGCTTGGGCCTTCGAGCGTTCCAGACGGGACATGATCGCGTCCTGATCCTTGGCCAGACCATCGAGCAGCTCGCGGCGCTGACTTGAGTCGCCGCGCGCTGTACCCACCCACATGACGAAATTGTAATAACCCCATCACCTTGGCGTTATCCGCAGATTGCAACGATGTCTCCCGGCGATCACGCGGGTGGGCCCTGCCCTCCCGCCGAACAATAAAACCCACGCCGAAGAACGTTCCAGTTCTGCCGATCCCAAGGAGTGCTTGATGGTTAACAATACAAAAATGTCGATGGCGGCTTTAGCCGTGGTGGTCGGTTCGGGGCCGACCCTGGTGTTAGCGGAAGAAAAAGCCGAGGGGTTTATCGAAGGCAGCAGCCTGACGCTGCTCAACCGCAACTACTACTTCAATCGTGATCACCGTGACGGTCAGTCCAGTCCCACCGGCAACGGTTATTCCGAAGCCTGGGCCCACGCCATCATCAGCAAGTTTGAATCCGGGTTTACACAAGGCACTGTCGGGGTGGGTGTCGATGCGTTTGCGATGATCGGGTTAAAACTTGATACCGGTGATGGCCGCAACGGAGGCCGCAGTTCGTTCGACGTACTGCCGGTCAACAGTGAAGGCCAGGCGCGGGACGAATACACCAAGGTCGGGGGCGCGGCGAAAGTGCGAGCCTTTGATACGGTGGTTAAAGTGGGCGATGTCTTTCCCTCCAACCCGGTCGTCGCGGCAGGCGACTCCAGGCTGCTGCCGGAAAGCTTCCGGGGTGTCACCGCCACCAATACCAGTATCGAAGGCCTGTCAGTACAGGGCGGTCGCCTGCATGCGATGAGCCAACCGGTTTCCAGCGACATGCGCGAAAACTTCGCGACGTTCTACGCGGGGCCGGTCAATTCGCCGTGGATTGGTTACTTCGGTGGGGACTACGCACTCAACAACAACCTCAGCTTCAGTCTGTATTCCAGTCGCCTCAAGGATGCCTGGATTCAATACTACGCAGGCAGCGCGTGGACGTACCCGCTGTCGGATGACCTGTCGTTGTTTGGCGGCCTGAACTACTACACGGCTGTCGACGAAGGCAAACAACTGCTCGGCGAGTTCGACAACAACATCTGGAGCGGCCGCGTCGGAGTGAAACTCGGCGCGCACTCCGTGGCCCTCTCGCACCAGCGCAACAACGGCAATGACGACTTCGATTATCTGCGCCAATCCGATTCGATCTTCCTCGACAACTCCATCCAGTACAGCGACTTCAACTCGCCCAAGGAACGTTCGTGGATGGTGCGTTACGACCTCGACATGACGACCTATGGCGTGCCGGGATTATCGTTCATGACCCGTTACGCCCGTGGCACCGACGCCGACTATTCCAGCGCCAACGCCGTGTACATGCGCCGCGATACCGACGGCAATCCGCTGACCGACCAGAAGCGCTGGGAACGCGACATCGAAGTCAAATACGTGGTGCAGAGCGGCTCGTTGAAAGACCTGTCACTGCGTTTGCGCCAGGCCAATACCCGCGCCACTGCGTATGAATCGGATCTGGATGAAGTGCGGGTGATTATCGAATACCCGCTGGCGATTCTCTGAGTTACCCCTTCATACCCATTCACCTTTAGAAGCTCCTTGCTCCTTTGGTAAGAGGTGAATCCTTTGGCGTCCTTCGGGGCGCCTTTTTTTTCGCCCGCTGACTAACCGATTTTGTAGCGAGGGAGCGTGGTCCCGCTCGCTTGCGACTCCACGGCCGTGGGCTTTTCAGATGCGCGATATTAGAATGTCATCACTTTAAAACTGTAAATCAAAAGGAATGAATCGTGGTGGTACTAATAGGGTTGGTGGCGTTGTTTGGATTGCTGTCTTTGGTGGTGGCGGTTGTCGGGCTGATAGCGCCGACTGTTTTCAAGAGCAAAAAAACCGGCAAGGTCCCGACACGATGGACCTTGTTCATGGGTGGGTTGGGCTTCATGCTTCTGGCTTCTGCTCTTGTTGACTACCTCAACCCCAAAACTCAAGGCTTCGAGTCCGTGGCAACTGTTGAAGCAAACGCCAACCGTTCCGCAGACTCCATGGGTTTGACTGTCAATGAGTTCCATAACGCGTTCAACGACGCGGTAGGTCGATACAATAAGGAATTCAAAACTGCCGACTTTGAAGTTCAGACGGGTGGGGCCACCGACACGTTCTCGCATGCTTTCAGCCAGGACCTGGCGATGATGGGAACCATCGATAAAAATGACGGCAACGTGGACATGGTGATCCTTAACATTTCACCAAATGAGGAGCAATCACTTCAGATATTTTCTGTTCTGCTTGCGATCACTGAAGCACTCAACCCTGGCATCCCGGTTGAGCAGAACAAAAAAATGGTCATGGACGTTTTCCATGAGTCGGTCAAGAATTTCGACGCTAAAGAACCAACCGAGCGCAAGGTGGGCGACCTTAATTACTCAGCGACGACGACTCGTTACACAGGGATGATGTTTTCTATCGTAAAGAGCAGAAAAAACTGAGTCATCCAGCACACTAAAAAACCGCGCCCCTCAACGGGTCGCGGTTATTCAAGGAATGCCAAAGCGCTAAATCCCCCTTCATCAGCTAAAGGTGGATTAGTTACACAGAAGGCTCCCCATCTCCCAAACAACCTTTAAACACCCCGAATTGAAATACGCTCGGGGGATTGTGTGGCCTCAGCCACCGTTGTTTCGGCAGGCACCCGCCACGCTGTATTTGAGAGTGTTGAGCTGTCCTTTCGAATCCTCATAGGTCATGGCGGCGGGGGCGACAACGCAGGCCGGCTGCGGCTTCACAACGCTGACAATTTTCACTACATCCAGCTTCATGCCGTACTCATAGTCCTTCACTACCGGCGCCGCTTTGCCTTGGCTCACGGCGTATTGCTCCATGGCTTTGACGTTGGCGCTAAACGCGCGCTCAAAGGTTCGGTCGCCGCCCCCTTCGGCCAGTGCATTCTGAGACACGGCCATGACGCCGGCAAACGCGAGCAATTTGAAACCTTCCATATCCATATCCCTCCAGTGCGGAATCATGAAAAAGCCCGGCATCGGCGTTCGATGACAGGCTTGGTGCGATGCGGCACGCTTACAGATCCTTGGTTTTTTCGTCTTTCTTTTCGTTGACGACGACCGGATCGCGGGTCTGTTCCTTGGCGACGAACAGCTCAACGGAGCGGTCGTTGGCGGTCATCATTCTGTCGAAGGTGCGGTCACCGCCGCCTTCGGCCATCGCCAGAGAAGACATCACCAGAGCTGCTGCAACGGCACCGATTTGGGCAAGTTTCATGTTTGATTCCTCGTTTAAGTAGCTGACGGGATCAAGGTAACAAGCCGAACCTTTCGTGACGGTGGCGTGAAAATTACATATCCGTTATGTGGCACAAACTTGTGGGAGCGAGCCTGCTCGCGATGACTCAATAACATTCAACATTATCGTTTATTGACCCACCGCTATCGCGAGCAGGCTCGCTCCCACAGGGAAGAACTATGTAGCGGGTGTTACGTCCTCCTCACGGCGATGCGCCAGCTGGTACAGCGCGGGCAATATCAGCAGCGTCAGAATCGTCGAAGAAAGAATCCCGCCAATCACCACGGTCGCCAGCGGACGCTGCACTTCCGCCCCTGTGCCCGTTGCCAGGGCCATCGGAATGAAGCCCAATGACGCCACCAGCGCCGTCATCAACACCGGCCGCAGCCGTGTGAGTGCGCCTTCGGTGATCGCGTCGCCGAGTGAGCGCCCCTCCTCCCGCAGATTGCGGATAAACGCGATCATCACCAGACCGTTGAGCACTGCGACACCCGACAGCGCGATAAAACCGACACCCGCCGAAATCGACAGCGGAATATCCCGCAGCCACAGCGCCATGACCCCCCCGGTCAGCGCAAACGGAATCCCGGTAAACACCAACAGGCCATCCTTGAGGTTGTTGAACATCATGAACAACAACCCAAACACCAGCAGCAACGCCACCGGCACCACGATCTGCAAACGCCTGGCCGCCGACTGCAACTGTTCGAACTGGCCGCCCCAACTGATCCAGTAACCGGCCGGCACCTGCACGTCACGCTCGATCACCTCACCCGCTTCGCTGACGAACGAGCCGATATCGCGTCCGCGCACGTTGGCGCTGACGATCACCAGGCGCTTGCCGTTTTCACGGCTGACCTGATTCGGCCCGAGCACCAGATCGAGGCTGGCGACTTCCTTCAAGGCAATGAAACCGATCTGCGCCGCATCGCCATTCAGCGGCGCCGGCACCGGAATCAACAGCGCCGACAAGCCATCGATGTCCTTGCGCATGGCGTCGGACAAACGCACGACCATGTCGAAACGCCGGTCACCCTCATACAACGTCCCGGCCTGACGCCCGCCCACTGCCACGGCAATGGTGTCCTGCACATCGCCGACGTTGAGCCCGTAACGCGCAGCCTTGTCGCGATCGATGTTGATGGTCAGCACCGGCAGTCCGGTGGTTTGCTCGACCTTCACTTCAGAGGCGCCGTTGACCTTCTGCATGGCGGCGGCAATCTTCGCCGCCGTGGCGTTCAGCACGTCCATGTCATCGCCGAACACCTTGACCGCCACATCGCTACGCACGCCGGAGATCAGTTCGTTGAAGCGCAACTGGATCGGCTGCGAGAGTTCATAGTTGCTGCCCGGCAGCGTCGCGGCGGCGGCTTGCACTTCGGCCATCAGGGTTTCACGAGACTTGCCCGGGTCCGGCCACTGCTCCTTGGGCTTGAGCATCACGTAGCTGTCGGAGATGTTTGGCGGCATCGGATCGGAAGCGATTTCGGCGGTGCCGGTGCGGGCGAAGACACGTTCGACTTCCGGCACTTTGGCGAGGATCAGGGTTTCCAGTCGCTGCTGCATGCCCACCGATTGCGTGAGGCTAGTACCCGGCACGCGCAAGGCTTGCAAGGCGAAGTCGCCCTCGCTGAGGCTTGGTACAAACTCGCTGCCCAAGCGGCTGGTGACCACGCCACTGAGCACGATCACGCCCAACGCAGCGCCCACGGCTACCGCCCGATGGGACATCACCCAGGCCAGCGCCGGTGCGTAGACCTTGCGAGCACCGCGCATGACCACGCCCTCTTCTTCCTTGACCTTGCCGGTGACGAACAGCGCAATCGCCGCGGGCACAAAAGTCACCGACAACAGCATGGCACCAAGCAATGCGATAACCACGGTGAATGCCATCGGGTGGAACATTTTCCCCTCGACACCGCTCAGGGCGAAGATCGGCAGGTACACGACCATGATGATCAACTGGCCGAAAATCAGCGGCCGGCGCGCCTCTTTCGCCGCCGCAAACACTTCATGGAAGCGCTCGGAGCGGGTCAGTAAGCGCCCGTGATGCTGCTGCGCGTGGGCCAATCGGCGCAGGGTGTTTTCGACGATTACCACCGCGCCATCGACGATGATGCCGAAGTCGAGCGCGCCGAGGCTCATCAGGTTGGCGCTGACCTTGTTGCTGAACATGCCGGTGAAAGTGAACAGCATCGACAGCGGAATCACCATCGCGGTAATCAGCGCTGCACGGATGTTGCCGAGGAACAGGAACAAAATCGCGATCACCAGAATCGCACCTTCCACGAGGTTTTTCTTCACCGTGGCGATGGCTTTATCGACCAAGTGCGTGCGGTCGTAAACCGGCACGGCAATCACGCCCTCGGGCAAGGATTTGTTGATCTGCTCAAGTTTGCTGGCCACGGCCTGGGACACGGTGCGGCTGTTCTCGCCGATCAGCATGAACACCGTGCCAAGAACCACTTCGCGACCGTTTTCGGTGGCCGCGCCGCTGCGCAGTTCACGGCCGATGTCCACGGTAGCGACGTTCTTGATACGGATCGGCGTGCCGTCGACATTGGCCATGACGATGTTGGCTATGTCGTCGGTGCTCGCCACTTGACCCGGCGCACGGATCAACAATTGCTCGCCGCTGCGCTCGATGTAACCGGCACCGACATTGGCGTTGTTGCGCTCCAGCGCAGTGATCAGATCAGTGAGAGTCAGCTTGTACGCAGCCAGCCGTTTCGGGTCTGGCGCAATCTGATATTCCTTGGCAAAACCACCGATGGTGTTGATCTCGGCGACACCCGGCACGTTGCGCAATTGCGGCTTGATGATCCAGTCCTGGATCACTCGCAGATCGGTCGGCGTGTAGGGCGTTCCATCGTCCTTCAGCGCGCCCTCCTTCGCCTCCACCGTCCACAGGAAAATCTCTCCGAGCCCGGTAGAAATCGGCCCCATGACCGCTTCGGCGCCTTCGGGCAATTGCTCCTTGGCGATCTGCAAGCGCTCGTTGACCAATTGCCGGGCGAAGAACAGATCGGTGCCGTCCTTGAAGATCACCGTGACCTGCGACAGCCCCGAACGCGACAGAGAGCGGGTCTGCTCCAGCGCCGGTAAACCAGCCATGGCGGTTTCAATCGGGAAGGTGATGCGTTGCTCGGTTTCCAGCGGCGAGAACCCGGCAGCCCCGGTGTTGATTTGTACCTGGACGTTGGTGATGTCGGGCACGGCGTCGATCGGCAGCTTTTGATAGCTGGCGATGCCGAGGCCGGCCATGAGCAGAACGGCGAGCAGCACGATGATGCGCTGCTCGATGGCAAACTGGATCAGGCGTTCGAACATGGGGACCTTCCGGGATCAATGAGAGTGCGCGGCTGAGGCCTTGCCCAATTCCGATTTGAGAACGAAGCTGCCGGCCGCAGCGACTTGCACGCCAGGTTCGAGCCCTTGTGTGATTTCCACCTGGCCTGAGGCACGACTGCCCAGCTCCACCGCTTGCGCCTTGAAGCCATCGTCGGTGCGCACGAATACCGTGGGTTTGTCCTCGACGGTCTGGATTGCGGTTTCCGGTACGGCGACGCTGGCCTCACGGCTGTCTGTGGCGACCAGCGCAGTGACAAACAATCCCGGACGCCACGAACCTTGCGGGTTTTCCAGGGTGACGCGAACCGTTGCCGTGCGCGTTTGTTCACCGAGCAAACTGCCGACGTAAGCCACTGTGCCGGCGACTTCGGCGTTCAGTTCCGCCGCGCTGACGGTGACCGGTTTGCCCACCTGCACCTTGTTCAGGTCCTTGGGCGAAACGCCGAATGTCACCCACACCCGGGACAAATCCGAGAGCGTGAACGCGTTGCTGGTTTCGTCGACCACCTCCCCCGGCGTCAGGTGTTTTTCCACCACCACGCCGTCGAACGGTGCGCGCAACTCATAACGATTGCCGCCAGTGGCAACCATGCTGCCGCTGAGCACGCTAATTTTCTGTCGCGCATTGTTCAGGGCGATTTCAGCCTCTTCCAGTGCCTGACGCGCCTGGAGGAAATCCTGTTCGGCGGAGATTTTGTCCTGCCACAGTTTCTTCTCGCGTTCGTAGGTGGTGCGCGCCAAGGTCAGGCGCCGTTGCGCGGCGGCTTGCTCGCTGCGCTGATCGGAGATCTGCTGACTGGCGATCACCGCCAGCAACTGGCCCTTCTTCACCGACTGCCCGAGATTGACCGGCACCGACTCGACCACCCCCGGTACTCGAGGCACCACGTGCGCGGTGCGATCCTCATCGAAACGCACTTCGCCGGGGAACGACAAGCCGAGGCTGATGCGCTGCGCACGGGCCTCGGCCAATTGAATATCCGCCGCGGCGATCTGCTCGGTGCTCAATTCAATGTGCCCTTCTTCGGCATGCTCGCCCTCGGCGGCGGCGCCTTCTTCGGCGTGATCGGCATGCTCAGAGGCTTCATCGGCGTGCGCGTCGATGGACGCGTTGCCGGTCCACATCGAACCGATGCCGATGCCCAAAGCCAGGGTCGCCGCAGCGACCGCTATCAATTTTTTATCCATGGAAACTCCTCTGCGTCAGGCCATCGCGCAGTGATCAAAAAGATGAACTTCAGGGGATGACGGCGAGGTCGCCGAAAATGCGTTCGATGCGTACACGGGCGTCCGATGCTTCACTGACGGCCTGGATGTACTGGCTGCGGGCGCTGATGAGGGTGCGCTGGGCGTCGAGCACGTCGAGGAAACCGAACTTGCCCGTTTCGAAGCCGCGCGTGGCGCTGTCCACAGCGCTTTGCGCGGCGGGCAGAATGGTCTGATTGAACGCCTGGACTTCGCCGTTGGCGGTCTGCCACTGCGCCAGAGTGGTCTGGATTTCCGTGCGCAAACGCAGCTCGGTGGCGTTGCGCAGATCCCGCGCCTGATCGCTGCGTCGCGCTGCCGCCAGCACGTTGCCCTGATTGCGGTTGAACAACGGGATTGGCATCGATAGCCCGACCACGTTGACCCGCTCGCGCTCGGTTTCGCTGTATTGGCTGCCGATGCTGACGGTGAGATCGGGAATACGCTGGGACTTTTCCAGCCCTAAAGATGCCTCGCGCTGGTCGATCTGCAACGTGGCCAGACGCAATTCGGCGGTCTCATTCAGGCGTTCAAGCAAGCGCGTCGGTGGCGGCACGGCAGGCATGTCTTGCGCGGCCGTCTGCACCGTGGTCGAAGTTGGCAGCGGCGCGCCCATGACCTGCGCCAATTGTTGGTAGGCGTTGGCCTGATCGCGCTGGGCACGGCTCAGTTCAAGGCGCACTTCGGAAAGTTGCACCTGCGCTCGCGTGCCTTCGACCGGCGACGATTTGCCGGCGTCGATACGCCCCTTCGCCACCCGCAAACCGTGTTCGGCCAGCGCTATTGACTGGCGGGACAACTGCAAGCGTTGCTGCGCCGTCCGGGCACTGTTGAACGCCTGAATCACATCGGCGCGCAAGGCATTGCGCTTGCGCTCCAGCTCGATCCCGGCGGCATCCTGCGCACGGCTGGCGACGTCGATCCGCGCCCCGCGTTTGCCGCCCAGTTCTATCGGCTGGCTGAGCATCACCGTGGTGGTGCGTGAGTTGTGCCGGGTGTCTTCGGCCTCCCACGATACTTCGGGGTTAGGCATCAGACCAGCCTGTTTGCGATCACCCTCGGCGATGCCGATTTCCCACTGCGCGGCGGCCAGATCCGGGTTGCCGGCGAAGGCTGTTTGCAAGGCTTGGTCGAGGGTCAGGGTCGAGGCTTGCGCAAGACCCGCACTGGTCAGCAATGCCATGCTGCTGGCGATTAAAAAGCGCTTTTTCAGGCGTGATCGCGCCGTCAGTTCTATTAAACCGGGCAAGGGAGGAGTTCCTTTTTAATTAATGCCGCCACGGTAGGGTTTTGAACTTATCGACAAGATGACTGGAACATTACAAATCCGTTATCCACGGTTGGCGGAAGTTGTTTTGCTCTAGGATGCCAAGTGCAAGTGGCATTACCGCAATACATGGAAACAACTACACGGTAGTTATCCGCCGAACAGCACTTGCCTGAATAAAAGTCATGGGAATTTCAGATTTTTGCTGCGACAGGCTGTCGCGGACAGCCTATTTAAAGGCCTCAACCGTTGACCCTGTAGCCACTTCAGCCTTTACCGTGCACGCCACTCAGTTATTGAATCCAGTCCGGAAGCCCTTACAAAAACAACAACTTTCCCGACCACCTTAATTAAATGTCCATTAAATAAAAGTGGTGATAAATCATGCGAATCCTTGTCGTCGAGGACGAGCTTAAAACTGCCGAATACTTGCATCAGGGCCTGACGGAAAGTGGTTATATCGTCGACCACGCGGCAACCGGTGCCGATGGTTTGCATCTGGCGCAACAGCAGGCGTATGACGTGGTGATTCTGGACGTCAACCTGCCGGAACTGGATGGCTGGGACGTGCTGGAACAGCTGCGGCGCACCCACTCGACACGGGTGATGATGCTCACCGCACGCGGGCGCCTGGCCGACAAGATTCGCGGCCTGGATCTGGGGGCCGATGACTATCTGGTGAAGCCGTTCGAGTTCCCGGAGTTGTTGGCACGAGTGCGCACGCTGATGCGGCGCAGCGAAAACATCCCGGTGCCGCAGGTACTCAAAGTCGCCGACCTGGAACTCGATCCCGGCCGTCATCGCGCCTTTCGTGGCGAGCAGCGCATCGACCTGACCACCAAGGAATTCGCCCTGCTGCATCTGCTGATGCGCCAGTCCGGCGATGTGCTGACCCGCACGCAGATCATTTCGCTGGTGTGGGACATGAATTTCGACTGCGACACCAACGTGGTCGAAGTGTCGATCCGTCGATTGCGGGCGAAGATCGACGACCCGTTCGACAGCAAGTTGATCCACACCCTGCGCGGTGTCGGCTATGTGCTGGAGGCGCGGGAATGAAGCCGGCCAGCCTGTCGATGCGCCTGGGTCTGACGGTGAGTATTCTCGGCGCACTGTTGGTGGTGTTTCTGGCGATCCTTGCGTACTTCGCCCTGACCCATGAGCTGAATGCGCTGTCCCGGGACAGTCTGGAAAAGAAGATGGCCCAGGTCGAGCACAGCCTGTCGCTGTACGTCGATGCCAATGAAGTCAGTGGCAAGCCGCACATCCTGCTCGATCAGGTCATGGGTCATGACAACCTGACGCTGACGATTTATGACCGCTCAAACCTGCGCTCGCCACTGCTTAAATCCGGCTCGGGCCTGACTGATCCACGGGTTGAATTGAAAGCCGTGCGAAACACCAACGATCAGTTGACCTACTCCGACAGCACCGACGCTGAAGGCAGGAAATTCCTCACGGCCTCGAAGTTGATTCGTCTCAAGGACGGCAGCAGCGTGCCGGTGTTGCTATCGATGGATAACGCCCACGATCAGGCGCTGCTCAGCGCTTACCTGCGCTCGACGCTGATTGCCTTGCCGTTGCTGCTGATCTTCATCGGTCTCAGTGCCTGGGGCGCGGTGCAGCGCGGGCTGGCGCCGATGCGCGAGTTTCGCAAAGTGGCGGCGATGGTCTCGACCCAGGATCTCGACCATCGGCTGTCGGTGGTGAATATGCCGCAGGAACTGAGCGAACTGGCGTACGGCATCAACTTCATGCTGCATCGGCTTGATGCCGGGGTGCAGCAGTTGTCGCAGTTCTCCGATGACCTGGCGCATGAGCTGCGCACGCCGATCAATAACCTCATGGGCAAGGCACAGGTGACGTTATCCCGCGAACGTACGACCGAGGAATACAAAGACGTTCTGGTGTCGTGCACCGAAGAGCTGGAGCGTGTGGCACGGATTGTCTCGGACATGCTGTTTCTCGCCCAGGTCAGCCCCCCTTCGGCACTGGTGCCGTTCGAGTCGATTGCGCTGGAGGAGGAAGCGCTGAAAGTCGTGGATTTGTTTTCACTGTCGGCACAGGACAAGCAGATCCATTTGACGGTGCTGGGGAACGCGCAGGTATTGGGCGACCGGTTGATGATTCAACGGGCGATTTCGAATTTGCTGTCCAACGCACTGCGCCACTGCCCGAGCGGGAAAACGGTGACGTTGTTGATTGAGCAAGGCGCAAATCAGGCTTCGCTGCTGGTGAGCAATCCCGGCGCGGGGATTGAAGCACAACACTTGCCGTATCTGTTCGACCGATTCTATCGCGTCGACAGCAGCCGCTCGCGCTCGCAGGGCAGCACCGGGCTGGGTCTGGCGATTGTGCGCTCGATCATGTGCCTGCATCAGGGGGTAGCGGAGGTCAAGAGCTTGCCGGGGGCGGTGACGGTGTTCCGGTTGGGGTTTCCAGCGATTGAGGTGGTGGCGCACTGAGGCATCAGACTCGAGCTCTGCGCCGTCGGGGCCGGCCTCATCGCGGGCAAGCCCGGCTCCCACAGTGATCACCGTCGTCCGCAGAAGGTGTGAGCCCCCCTGAAACCTGTGGGAGTGAGCTTGCTCGCGATAGCGGTGTGTCAGGCAACAGAAGTGTTGAATGCAAATCAGCTATCGCGAGCAGGCTCACTCCTACAGGTATTGCGTCGGGCACACGTGCTGTGAACATCGCGGATCATTGTGGGAGTGAGCCTGCTCGCGATAGCAATGGATCAGGCACCAACAAAAACGGCACCTTCCGGTGCCGTTCGCCTTTCTCAGTGCCGCCCTTTACTTACGCGCATCTGCCCACGATTTCAGCAGTTCGTTGTAGCTCACGGTTTCACCCTTAGGCTTTTCGTTCGCCAGTTTCGGTTTTGGTGCACCCGGTTGATCGAACCAGTATTGCGCATCGCGCTCGGGGTTCATTTTCGGGGCGCAGGTGGCTTGGGCCTTTGAGCGTTCCAGGCGGGACATGATCGCGTCCTGATCCTTGGCCAGGCCGTCGAGCGCCTGTTGAGGGGTTTTGTCGCCGCTGGCGGCTTCGGCGATGTGGCTCCACCACAGTTGCGCCAGACGCGGATAGTCCGGCACGTTGGTCCCGGTCGGGGTCCATTGCACGCGGGCCGGGCTGCGGTAGAACTCGACCAGACCACCGAGTTTCGGCGCCAGGTCGGTCATCGCTTGCGAGTTGATGTCCGACTCGCGAATCGGTGTCAGGCCGACGATGGTTTTCTTCAGCGACACGGTTTTCGACGTCACGAACTGCGCATAGAGCCAGGCAGCCAGTTTCTGTTTCTCAGGCGTGGACTTCATGAACGTCCAGGAACCCACATCCTGATAACCCAGCTTCATGCCCTCTTCCCAATACGGACCGCGCGGCGAAGGCGCCATGCGCCATTTCGGTGTGCCATCGGCGTTCACCACGGGCAGACCCGGTTTGGTCATGTCGGCGGTGAAAGCGGTGTACCAGAAGATTTGTTGGGCGATGTTGCCCTGGGATGGCACCGGGCCGGACTCGGAGAAGGTCATGCCCGCCGCTTCCGGTGGTGCGTAGGCCTTGAGCCAGTCGACGTATTTGGTGGTGGCAAATACCGCCGCCGGGCCGTTGGTGTCGCCACCGCGAGTCACGCTGGAACCGACCGGGTGGCAGTCCTCGACGCGGATGCCCCACTCGTCCACCGGCAAACCGTTAGGCAAGCCCTTGTCGCCACCACCCGCCATGGAGAACCAGGCATCGGTGAAGCGCCAGCCCAAGGACGGGTCTTTCTTGCCGTAGTCCATGTGCCCGTAAACCCGCTTGCCGTCGATTTCCTTGACGTCTTCGCTGAAGAATTTGGCGATGTCTTCATAGGCCGACCAGTTCACCGGAACGCCCAACTCGTAACCGTACTTTTCCTTGAACTTGGCTTTTAGGTCCGCACGCTCGAACCAGTCGGCGCGGAACCAATAAAGGTTGGCGAACTGTTGGTCGGGCAGTTGATAGAGCTTGCCGTCGGGCGCGGTGGTGAAGGAAAGGCCGATGAAATCCTTGAGATCCAGGGTCGGCGAAGTGAAGTTTTTACCTTCATTGGCCATCAGGTCGGTGATCGATTCAGTCTTGCCGTAACGGAAGTGCGTACCGATCAGGTCCGAGTCGTTGACCCAGCCGTCATAGATGCTCTTGTCCGACTGCATCACGGTCTGCAGCTTTTCCACCACGTCGCCTTCCTGCAGCAAATCGTGGGTCACCTTGATCCCGGTGATCTCGGTAAAAGCCTTGGCCAACACCTTGGACTCATATTCGTGAGTGGTCAGGGTTTCCGAGACGACCTTGATGTCCATCCCGCGAAACGGCTCGGCGGCCTTGATGAACCACTTCAGTTCCGCGAGCTGCTGATCCGCCGTCAGGGTGGACGGCTTGAACTCGCTGCCGACCCATTTTTTCGCAGCTTCTTCGTAGGCATCGGCCCAGGCCGAAGCGCTCAAACCGCTGAGTGCCAGCATGGCTGCCAATGAAATGCTATGTCGCAGCTTATTGTTTTTGTCGAACATAGAGACCTCCTTTTAGGGTTTCGGAGCAACATTGCCGAGCGATTCGACTAGCCCCAACGCATCACAGCCAACAGCCACACCAGGGACAACGCGAACGCTACCCAGATGCTCCAGTCGGTGACGCCGATTACCAGCAAATGCAGGTAGGCGCTGCCGAGAAGACCGATAAACAACCGATCGCCACGGGTGGTGGCAATCGGCAAAAAACCACGCCGAAGAACGCTCGGCGAGCGTAGTTCCCACGTCGTCATGCCCACCAGAATCAGGCCAATGACGGTGAAGAACGCCGCTGTGGGGACAGTCCAACTCATCCATTCCATCATCAGTTCCTCATACTCGGCCGAGGGCAAAGCCCTTGGCCACGTGGTTACGGACAAACCAGATCACCAGCATGCCCGGCAGGATGGTCAACACCCCCGCCGCCGCCAGCACGCCCCAGTCGATGCCGGACGCCGAAACGGTTCGGGTCATCACCGCGGCAATCGGCTTGGCGTTGACCGAGGTCAGCGTCCGCGCCAGCAACAGCTCGACCCAGGAAAACATGAAGCAGAAAAACGCCGTCACGCCGATCCCCGAGCCAATCAGCGGCACAAAAATCTTCACGAAGAACTTGGGAAAACTGTAGCCATCAATGTAGGCGGTTTCGTCGATTTCCTTCGGAACGCCGGACATGAAGCCCTCGAGAATCCACACCGCCAACGGCACGTTGAACAGGCAATGCGCCAACGCCACGGCGATGTGGGTGTCGAACAGGCCGATCGACGAATACAGCTGGAAGAACGGCAACAGGAATACCGCCGGTGGTGCCATGCGGTTGGTCAGCAGCCAGAAGAACAGGTGCTTGTCGCCGAGGAAGCGATACCGCGAGAACGCGTACGCCGCCGGCAACGCCACGCTCAACGAAATCACCGTGTTCAGACTCACGTAATACAGCGAGTTGAGGTAACCGGTGTACCAGGCCGGATCGGTGAAGATCACCTTGTAGTTGGCAAAGGTAAAATCCTGCGGAAACAGCGTCAGGCCGCTGAGGATTTCGGTGTTGCTCTTGAAGGACATGTTCAGCAGCCAGTAGATCGGCACCAGCAGGAACAGGATGTAGATCAGCAGTGGAATCAGCTTTCTCTTGCTCATGGCGGGCCTCAGCGGTTGGCGTCAGAGTGAGTCATGGCGGTGTAGAACAGCCAGGACACCAACAGGATGATCAGGAAGTACACCAGCGAGAACGCCGCCGCCGGGCCAAGGTCGAATTGGCCGATGGCCATTTGCGTCAGGGTCTGGCTGAGGAAGGTCGTGGCATTGCCCGGCCCGCCGCCCGTGAGCACGAACGGCTCGGTGTAGATCATGAAACTGTCCATGAACCGCAGCATCACTGCGATCAACAGCACGCTCTTGAGCTTGGGCAACTGGATGTGTCGGAACACCGCCCAGGCCGATGCCCGATCGATCCGCGCCGCCTGGTAGTACACGTCCGGAATCGCCCGCAACCCGGAGAAACACAACAGCGCCACCAGCGACGTCCAGTGCCAGACGTCCATCACCAGCACCGTGACCCAGGCGTCCATGGTGTTGGCCGCATAGTTATAGTTGATGCCCATCGCATTGAGGCTCGAACCGAGCAAGCCGATGTCGGCCCGGCCGAAGATCTGCCAGATGGTGCCGACCACGTTCCATGGAATCAGCAGCGGAATCGCCAGGATGATCAGCACCAGGGAAGACCAGCGGCCCTTGGTCGGCATGGTCAGGGCGATGGCGATGCCCAGCGGGATTTCGATCAGCAATACGCAGCCGGAGTAGATGAACTGACGCAGCAACGAGTCGTGCAGCCGTGGGTCGAGCAGCACCTGTTTGTACCAGTCGGCGCCGACGAAGTAGCGGCTGGACTGGTCGAAGATGTCCTGCACCGAATAGTTGACCACGGTCATCATCGGGATCACCGCACTGAACGCCACCAGCAAAAACACCGGCAGCACCAGCCACCAGGCCTTGTTGTTCTGCACCTTGTTCATGGCAGCACCTCCAGCAGGTAATCATCGGCATAGACCATCAACCATTGCGCCGGAAAGCTGATGTACGCCGTGCCCTCCGGCACCGGTTTGTCTTCGGCCAACCGCACTTTCAACGTCACGCCGTCGAGGTTCAGGGTCATGATCTTGTAGGTGCCGAGGTCTTCGACGTGTACGACCTTTGCCTGCATCGCGTCGTCAAACGGTTCCTCCCACACGTGTACGAACTCAGGTCGGATGCCAACCTTCAGGGTTTTCCATTCGGACCCGGCGATGCGTTGCAGTTGCGCCTCGGACAACGGCAAATGCGTCGAGGCAAAACCGACACCGCCCGGTTGCGGCTGCACGTCGATCAGGTTCATCCCCGGGCTGCCGATGAAATAACCGACAAAGGTATGGCTCGGCCGTTCGAACAATTCCCGTGGCGTGCCGAATTGCACGATCTGCCCGCCGTACATCACCGCAATTTTGTCGGCGAAGGTCGAGGCTTCAAGTTGATCGTGGGTGACGTAGACCATGGTGATGTTGAACTGCTCATGGATCTGTTTGAGCTTGCGCCGCAGCTTCCACTTCAAGTGCGGGTCGATCACCGTCAGCGGTTCATCGAAGAGGATGGCGGAGACGTCATCGCGCACCAGCCCGCGGCCCATCGAGACTTTCTGTTTTTCGTCAGCGGTGAGGTTGCGCGCCTTCTTGCTCAGCAACGCCTGGAGGTCGAGGACCTCGGCAATTTCCTGCACCTTGCTGTGAATTTTCGCTTCGGCCATGCCCTGATTGCGCAGCGGAAAGGCCAGGTTATCGAACACCGTCATGGTGTCGTAGACCACCGGGAACTGGAAAACCTGAGCGATGTTGCGCTTCTCCGGGGTCAGGTCGTTGACCGCTTTGCCGTCGAACAGGACATGGCCCTGGGACGGGCTGAGCAACCCGGAAATGATGTTGAGCAAGGTCGACTTGCCGCAACCCGAAGGCCCGAGCAAGGCATAGGCACCGCCCTGCTCCCAGATGTGATCCATCTCGCGGATCGCGTAATCCTCGGGGCCGCTCGGCGTGCGCGTGTAACTGTGGGCGAGGTTCTGCAAACGGATTTCGGCCATCAGGCAACCCTCGATATACGGCGACCGGGCGCCTGGACCAGCCGCCCCTGCGCATCGAACACAAACAGTTTATGGGTCGGGATGTAGATGCGGATCGGCGCATCGACGTCGTATTCGTGAACCCCGGGCAAATGCAGCACCAGCAGGAAATGCTCGTTGCGCACGTGGAGGAAGGTTTCCGAGCCGCTGATCTCGGCGACCTCGACGGTCACTGCCAGTTCGAGGTCATCGTCGTTGCTCGGCACCAGCGAGATATGGCTCGGGCGCACGCCGAAGCGGAACTCGCCCTCGCCCACCGGGCGCAAATCGACGTTCAACGGGAAGTGCACGAAATTGGCGAAGCTGACTTCGTTGCCGGCGATGCGTCCGGGCATCAGGTTGATCGGCGGTTCGGAGAACAGCTCGGCGGCCAGCACCGATTGCGGCTGGTGATAGACCTCGGAGGACTTGCCGCTTTGAATCACCCGGCCCTCATGAAGAATGGTCGTGGTGCCACCGAGCGCCAGCGCTTCGTTGGGCTCGGTGGTGGCGTAGATGGCGATGGTGTGCCGCGCCTTGAACAGCTCGCGCATTTCCTGGCGCAGTTCTTCGCGCAACTTGTAGTCGAGGTTGACCAGCGGCTCGTCGAACAGGATCAGTTCGGCGTCCTTGACCAGCGCCCGGGCCATCGCGGTGCGCTGTTGCTGACCGCCGGAGAGCTCGAGCGGATAGCGCTGGAGAAACTTCTCGATGCGCAGCATCTTCGCGGTTTCCAGCACCTTGCTCTGGATCAGTTCGTTGGACACGCCGGCCTGACGCAGCGGCGAGGCGATGTTTTCGAACACCGTCATGGTCGGGTAGTTGATGAACTGCTGATAGACCATCGACACGTTGCGCAAGCGCACCGGGCGTTGGGTGACGTCGACGCCGTTCATCAGGATGCGGCCGCTGTCGGGCTTGTCCAGGCCCGCCATCAGGCGCATGAGACTGGTTTTGCCGGACAGCGTGCGGCCCAGCAAAACGTTGAAGGATCCAGGTTCGAAACTCAGGCACGCATCGTCGATCCAGGTCTGGCCCTCGACGGTGCGGCTGACGTGCTCCAGAGTGAGTGACATGGCTCGGCCTTTTTATTATTGGAGTCAAGCGACCGGAGCAGTAGAGCGAGTTTCATGCCAGAAATTGCAAGTGGTTGATCTGGTTTGGAAATCCGTGAAACAGCGGTGAAAGCGCTTTCGTTGCTGAACAGAAATGAACAACGACGACTGAACAATTGAACAATCGAACCGTTGACAATGAACAATAGTGAACAACACTCTACGGACTGTTCACGGTCCCTGTAGGAGCCAGGCTTGCCGGCGAAGGCGATTTCAAAGACGCCTTCGCCGGCAAGCCTGGCTCCTACAGGGCGCAGGCACAGAATTGCAG
>NZ_JAGYGF010000031.1:0-66381 GCF_019947305.1 Pseudomonas sp. BF-RE-21
GGTCAGTAATGTAGATGGCGACTGACCAGCCGCCATCGCGAGCAGGCTCGCTCCCACAGGTTTTGTGCCAGGCATTAGTCAATTGGTGTCGCCGGGTTTTGGTGTTCGGGCCAGGCAGTAGACGTCGACCCGCGTTGCGCCCGCATCCATTAATAGACGAGCCAATGCCTGGGTCGTGGCGCCGGTGGTCAGTACGTCGTCAACCAACGCCAGGTGACGGCCCTTGATCAGTGCTCCGGGCATCAGCGCGAAAGCGTTACGCAGGTTCTTCCTGCGCGCATCGGCCTTCAGCTCCTGTTGCGCGCTGGTGTCCTGAATCCGTTTGAGCAGCTGTTCGTCACAGGGGATATCCAGGCTGGCGCTCAACCAGCGGGCCAGCATCGCGGCCTGGTTGAAGCCCCGTTGGCGCAGACGTTTAGCGGCGAGCGGAACGGGGACCAACGCATCTGGCCGTTCCAGCCCCTCATCGAAGCGATGTTGCAGGTATTGAGCAAGAAGTTCGGCGAGCAAGCGACCAAACGGCCACTTCGCGCTGTGCTTGAATCGGGTGATCAGGCTGTCGACCGGAAAACCATAGGTCCACGGGGCAATGACTTGCTCGAAGGGCGGCGGTTGCTGCAAGCACGGGCCGCACGTCAGGCCCGCCGCGGGTAACGGCAGGGCGCAGGTCTGGCAGTGATCGCCGAGCCAGGGCAGCTCGGTTTCGCAGGCCATGCAGATCGGCGTGGCTTCTTCGGCCGTCTCGTCGCAGAGCAAACAGTGTTGGTTGTTTTTTAACCAGATGTAAACCGGTCCTTCGTATCGTGGTTGACAGCGCATCGCTCTTCCTTAAATATACCGAACATCCGTGTCGCGTCTGTGGGTATTCCGTCCCCCGACCGCTTGCCCAGCATAAAACAAAGGAAACGCCCATGAGCGCCAGCACCTCTGCAACCCTGCGTCATGACTGGTCTTTGGCCGAAGTCAAAGCACTCTTCGTTCAGCCATTCAATGACCTGCTGTTTCAGGCGCAGACCGTGCACCGCGCGCATTTCGACGCCAACCGTGTCCAGGTTTCCACGCTGCTCTCGATCAAGACCGGCGCCTGCCCGGAAGATTGCAAATATTGTCCGCAGTCCGGTCACTACAACACCGGCCTGGAAAAAGAAAAACTGATGGAAGTGCAGAAGGTCCTCGAAGAGGCCGCTCGCGCCAAAGCCATCGGTTCGACGCGTTTCTGCATGGGCGCGGCGTGGAAACATCCGTCGGCCAAAGACATGCCTTACGTGCTGAAGATGGTCGAAGGCGTGAAGGCCATGGGCCTGGAAACCTGCATGACCCTCGGTCGTCTGGACCAGGAGCAGACCGAAGCGCTGGCCAAGGCCGGCCTCGATTACTACAACCACAACCTCGACACTTCGCCGGATTTCTACACCAGCATCATCACCACCCGCACCTACAGCGAACGCCTGCAAACCCTGGCCTACGTGCGTGATTCGGGGATGAAGATCTGCTCCGGCGGCATCCTCGGCATGGGCGAGTCCCTCGATGACCGCGCCAACCTGCTGATCCAGCTGGCCAACCTGCCGGAGCATCCGGAATCGGTGCCGATCAACATGCTGGTGAAAGTCGCCGGTACGCCGCTGGAAAATGCCGAAGACATCGACCCGTTCGACTTCATCCGCATGCTCGCCGTGGCGCGCATCCTGATGCCGAAGTCCCACGTGCGCCTGTCCGCCGGCCGTGAAGCGATGAACGAGCAGATGCAGGCCCTGGCGTTCTTTGCCGGCGCGAACTCGATTTTCTACGGCGACAAATTGCTGACCACCGCCAACCCGCAGGCCGACAAGGACATGCAACTGTTCTCGCGCCTCGGCATCCTGCCGGAAGCGCGCGAAGAGCACGCCGACGAGGTGCATCAGGCCGCCATCGAGCAGGCGCTGGTGGAGCAGAAGAGCAGCGAGCAGTTCTACAACGCCGCCGTCTAACCAACGCGAAACCCTGTAGGAGCGAGGCTTGCCCGCGAAAGAGTCACTGTGGTCGCTCAGTCAGGCCTCGGCGTTCCCTTCGCGGGCAAGCCTCGCTCCTACAGGTTATGTATGTTTTCCTTACTTGCGAGGCCTGCATGTCTTTCGATCTCGCCGCACGCCTTGCTGCCCGTCGTGCCGAAAATCTCTATCGCCAACGCCCTTTGCTCGAAAGCCCCCAGGGCCCGGAAGTGGTGGTCGATGGCCAGCCGTTGCTGGCGTTCTGTAACAACGATTACCTGGGTCTGGCCAATCATCCGCAAGTGATCGAGGCCTGGCGCGCCGGGGCTTCTCGATGGGGCGTCGGCGGCGGCGCTTCGCATTTGGTCATCGGCCACAGCACGCCACATCACGAGCTGGAAGAAGCGCTGGCTGACTTGACCGGCCGCCCGCGCGCGTTGCTGTTCACCACCGGCTACATGGCCAACCTCGGTGCGGTCACCGCGTTGATCGGGCAGGGCGATACGGTGCTGGAAGATCGCCTCAATCACGCCTCGTTGCTCGATGCCGGTTTGTTGTCCGGCGCGCGCTTCAATCGTTATCTGCACAACGATGCAGCGAGCCTGGCCAATCGTCTCGAGAAAGCCACCGGCAATACGCTGGTGGTCACCGACGGCGTGTTCAGCATGGACGGCGATATCGCTGACCTGCCGGCATTGGCCCGAGAAGCCAAGGCCAAAGGTGCATGGCTGATGGTGGATGACGCGCACGGTTTCGGTCCGCTGGGTGCCAATGGCGGCGGGATCGTCGAGCATTTCGGCCTGAGCCAGGAAGACGTGCCTGTGCTGGTCGGCACCCTCGGCAAGGCGTTCGGGACGGCGGGCGCGTTCGTCGCCGGCAGCGAAGAGCTGATCGAGAGCCTGATCCAGTTCGCCCGTCCCTACATTTACACCACCAGCCAACCGCCAGCCCTGGCCTGTGCGACGCTGAAAAGCCTGGAATTGCTGCGCAGCGAACACTGGCGGCGTGAGCATCTGAAAACGCTGATCCGTCAGTTCCGCCACGGCGCCGAGCAGATCGGCCTTGAGTTGATGGACAGCTTCACGCCCATTCAACCGATCATGATCGGCGACGCCGGGCGTGCGGTGCGACTGTCGCAGATGCTGCGCGAACGCGGCTTGATGGTCACGGCGATTCGTCCGCCGACCGTGCCCGCCGGCAGTGCCCGGCTGCGGGTAACCCTGACCGCCGCGCACAGCGAAGCGCAGGTGCAGCTATTGTTAAATGGACTGGCCGATTGTTTTCAACAACTGGGACCGGAGCCAAGCCATGCGTAATCGCCTGATTCTGCTGCCCGGCTGGGGCCTCGGGATTTCTCCGCTGGAACCCTTGGCGGCTGCGTTGCAGGGGCTGGACGAACACCTGCGCGTCGAGATCGAGCCATTGCCGGAACTGGAATCCAGCGACCTTGAAGAATGGCTCGATGAGCTGGATTCGACGATCCCGCAAGACGCCTGGCTTGGCGGCTGGTCCCTCGGCGGCATGCTTGCCTCCGAGTTGGCGGCGCGACGCGGTGATCGTTGCTGCGGCTTGCTGACCCTGGCGAGCAATCCTTCTTTTGTTGCCCATGAACAGTGGCCGAGCGCGATGTCCGGCGAGACGTTTGATGCGTTTCTGGCAGGCTGCAATGCCGATCCGCGCATGACCTTGAAACGCTTTTCGCTGCTGTGCGCGCAAGGCGCCGAAGACCCGCGCGGGCTGTCGCGGCTGCTGCTCGGTGGTGCGCCAAACGCCTCTGCTGCGGTGTTGATGAGCGGCCTGGAGTTGCTGGCACAACTGGATACCCGCCAGGCGTTGCAGGCCTTTCGCGGTCCGCAGTTGCACCTGTTCGCCGGCCTTGACGGACTGGTTCCGGCCGAAGCGGCGGGGGACTTGCTGGCGTTGCTGCCGGATGTCGAAATCGGTCTGATTGAACAGGCCAGCCACGCGTTTCTTCTGGAAGACCCTCACGGTGTGGCGGGGGCGATCCAGGCCTTTTTGCATGAGTCCGGTGATGACTGATTTATCCCTTCCCAGCCTGCCCGGCGGCCTGCCGGACAAACGCCAAGTGGCGGCGTCCTTTTCCCGCGCGGCGGCCAGCTACGACAGCGTGGCCGAATTGCAGCGTGACGTCGGCAGCCAGTTGTTGAGCCGTTTGCCGGAAGATTTCGTGCCTGGTCGCTGGCTGGACCTGGGCTGTGGCACCGGGCATTTCAGTCGTGTGCTGGGTGAGCGTTTTCCTGGCGGTCACGGCGTGGCGCTGGACATCGCCGAAGGCATGCTCAATCACGCGCGGCCATTGGGCGGGGCCACGCACTTCATCGCCGGGGATGCGGAGCGGTTGCCATTGCAGGATTCGACCTGTGATTTGATTTTCTCCAGCCTGGCGGTGCAATGGTGCGCGGACTTCGCGTCGGTGCTCAGTGAAGCCCATCGCGTGCTGAAACCCGGTGGAATGTTTGCGTTTGCTAGTCTGTGCGTGGGCACACTGTTTGAGCTGCGAGACAGTTGGCGTCAGGTGGATGGCATGGTGCACGTCAACCGCTTCCGCGAGTTCGGGGTTTATCAACACCTGTGTGCGGCCAGCGGTTTGAAGGTCGCGAGTCTGCAAACCCGTCCTCACGTGCTGCATTACCCGGATGTGCGCAGCCTGACTCATGAACTCAAGGCGCTGGGCGCGCACAATCTGAACCCCGGTCGGCCGGGTGGTTTGACCGGCAGGGCGCGGATCCTCGGCCTGGTCGAGGCGTATGAGCAGTTTCGTCAGGCCCAAGGCCTGCCGGCGACTTATCAAGTGGTGTACGCCGTTTTGGAGAAACCCTTATGAGCGCAGCGTATTTCATCACCGGGACTGACACCGATGTCGGCAAGACCACCGTGGCTGCGGGTTTGCTGTATGCCGCGCGGTTGGCCGGCCTGAGTACGGCGGCGGGAAAACCGGTGGCCTCCGGTTGCGACGTGACGCCCAAGGGCTTACGCAACGCCGATGCGTTGGCGCTGCTAGCGGAATGTTCAGTGCCGCTGACTTATGCACAGGTCAATCCGGTGGCCTTCGAACCGGCCATCGCTCCGCATCTGGCGGCGCGCGAGGCCGGCGTCGCGTTGACGGTGCAATCGTTGCTGACGCCAATGCAGCAGATTCTGGAGATGCAGGCAGATTTCACTCTCATCGAAGGCGCTGGTGGTTGGCGCGTGCCGCTGGCGGATCAGGACAACCTGTCGGACCTGGCCATGGCGCTGGGTTTGCCGGTGATTCTGGTGGTCGGCGTACGGCTGGGCTGCATCAACCATGCGCTGCTGACGGCCGAGGCGATAGCCCGTGACGGTTTGCAATTGGCGGGTTGGGTGGCCAACATCATCGATGCCAAGACCGCGCGCCTTGAAGAAAACCTGGCCACGTTGGCCGAGCGGATCCCGGCGCCGTGCCTGGGGCGCGTGCCGAAACTCAAGTTGGTGACGGCCGAGGCGGTGGCGGAACACCTTCAGCTGGATTTGCTGGACTGAAGTTTCAAGCACTGGTTTTACCTATGACAAGGCACTGTGCCATTAGTGTTTTTGTCGGGCCTTTTGCAGGCGGGTCTGGTTCAATGGCCGCTGTTGATCCTTTGTAGGACGAGTTCTCCCATGGAAATCTCAGGAAGTACCGCTTTTTATGCTGGTCTGAGCACTATTCAGACGGGGCAGAACCGTGTCGATCAAGCCTCCGGCCAGATTGCCAACAATTCGGTCGAGCGTTCGGTGACCAGCCAGTCCTCCGATGCTCAGGTCAATCGCCTGCGCTCGGTTGATCGCAGCCAGCAGTCGGACCTCGCCAGCAACATGGTCGAGATGGCTCAGGGCAAGTTTCAGGTCGAGGCCGGTGTCAAAGTTGCCAAAGCTTCCGATGAAATGCTCGGTACGCTGATCGACACATTCGCTTGATCATCTGCTGAAACCGCTCTGCCAACGCCGCGACCCTTCGCGGCGTTTTTGTGTGTAAGTCCTTCTCTCCCAACTAAACTTTTCTGCAGGACGTGTTGCTCAGTCAACGGCGTTGCGTTGTCGCGTGTGCAGCTTTGCGCGGGGAGTGAAGACGAACGGCAAAAGATCGGCGCTTGACAAGATTTGGGCGTAAACGTATGTTTCAAACAACTGTTTGACCGTCACAACAAATCAACGCGGTCGTTCATTCCCGGTTACATCAGCAGAGGTTTATCGCTATGCCTGACTACAAGGCCCCCTTGCGTGATATTCGCTTCGTTCGTGACGAACTGCTCGGCTACGAAGCGCACTATCAGAGCCTTCCGGCTTGCTCGGACGCAACTCCGGACATGGTTGACGCCATTCTCGAAGAAGGCGCCAAGTTTTGTGAGCAGGTACTGGCTCCGCTGAACCGCGTGGGCGACACCGAAGGCTGCACCTGGAGCGAGTCCGGCGTTAAAACCCCGACCGGCTTCAAAGAAGCCTACAAGCAATTCGTTGAAGGCGGCTGGCCAAGCCTGGCCCACGACGTAGAGCACGGCGGCCAGGGCCTGCCGGAGTCTCTGGGTCTGGCAGTCAGCGAAATGGTTGGCGAAGCCAACTGGTCGTGGGGCATGTACCCGGGCCTGTCGCACGGCGCGATGAACACCATTTCCGAGCACGGCACGCCGGAGCAGCAACACGCCTACCTGACCAAACTGGTCTCCGGCGAATGGACCGGCACCATGTGCCTGACCGAACCGCATTGCGGCACCGACCTGGGCATGCTGCGCACCAAGGCCGAACCTCAGGCCGACGGTTCCTACAAAGTCTCCGGCACCAAGATCTTCATCTCGGCCGGTGAACACGACATGGCCGACAACATCGTCCACATCGTGCTGGCTCGCCTGCCGGATGCACCGGCTGGCACCAAAGGCATCTCGCTGTTCATCGTTCCGAAATTCATGCCGAACGAAGACGGTTCGATCGGTGCGCGCAACGCCGTGTCCTGTGGTTCCCTGGAACACAAAATGGGCATCCACGGCAACGCCACCTGCGTGATGAACTTCGACGCGGCCACCGGTTTCCTGATCGGCCCGGCGAACAAAGGCCTGAACTGCATGTTCACCTTCATGAACACCGCACGTCTGGGTACCGCGCTGCAAGGCCTGGCCCACGCCGAAATCGGTTTCCAGGGCGGCCTGAAATACGCTCGCGATCGTCTGCAAATGCGCTCCCTGACTGGCCCGAAAGCGCCGGAAAAAGCCGCCGACCCGATCATCGTGCACCCTGACGTCCGTCGCATGCTGTTGACCATGAAAGCGTTCGCCGAAGGCAACCGCGCAATGGTTTACTTCACCGCCAAGCAAGTCGACATCGTCAAGTACGGCGTGGACGAAGAAGAGAAGAAGAAGGCCGATGCACTGCTGGCGTTCATGACGCCAATCGCCAAAGCCTTCATGACCGAAGTCGGTTTCGAATCCGCCAACCACGGCGTGCAAATCTACGGCGGCCACGGCTTCATCGCCGAGTGGGGCATGGAGCAGAACGTTCGCGACAGCCGCATTTCGATGCTGTACGAAGGCACTACCGGCATCCAGGCACTCGACCTGCTGGGCCGCAAAGTGTTGATGACTCAAGGCGAGGCCCTGAAAGGCTTCACCAAGATCGTCCACAAGTTCTGCCAGACCAACGAAGGCAACGAAGCCGTTCAGGAATTCGTCGCACCGCTGGCTGCAATCAACAAAGAATGGGGCGAGCTGACCATGAAGGTCGGTATGGCAGCCATGAAAGATCGCGAAGAAGTCGGCGCGGCCTCCGTGGACTACCTGATGTACTCCGGTTACGCCTGCCTGGCCTACTTCTGGGCTGACATGGCACGCCTGGCGGCCGAGAAACTGGCAGCCGGCACCACCGAAACGGCGTTCTACACCGCCAAGCTGCAGACTGCGCGCTTCTACTTCCAGCGCATCCTGCCGCGTACCCGCACTCACGTTGCAACCATGCTGTCGGGCGCCAACAACCTGATGGACATGAAAGAAGAAGACTTCGCACTGGGCTACTAAGCCTTAACGCAGCCTTCTGAAAAAACCGCTGCTCCTTCGGGAGTGGCGGTTTTTTTTCAACTCGACTTTGGTGAAAAAACCACGGTCGGGGGCAGTTCTCCCGTCTTTTGTAACGACCTTTGATGGGGGAACCGTGCATTGCTGGTTGGCCGGATAGTAGTCAGTAATGCGGCGTCAAAAAAACCTTAGCAAATCACTCAGAAAATCAGGGTCACTGCCGTTAAAGTAGTGGGCACAATGCCATCTATAGACATGACGGGTCGGAGCTTTACCCTTGCCGCGTTCTTCCGCTGTACGTTTCAGTCATTTCCTACCCTCACTTCTGCTTTTGCTTGCGGGGCTGGCGGCTGCGTACGTCAAGGACCTGAACGTCTTCTTCACTTCGCTGTTCAACGTGCTGCCTACGTTGGTGCTGTTGCTCGGCGGCGCTTATTGCGCGGTTTACCGACGTCAGCGTGAACTGTTTCTGATGGTCACGGTATACATCGCCTACTACCTGCTCGACACCCAGACCGACTATTACCGCGACAACGGCAGAGTGCGTGAAGACGCCGCCGTGGTCTTTCACCTGTGCTGTCTGTTGCTGCCGCTGATGTTTGGCATATTCGCCGCGTGGCAGGAACGCACCCATCTGTTCCAGGACATGATTGCGCGTTTCGCAGTGTTGCTGGCCGTCGGCAGCGTGGCGTTGGGCCTGGAGCAAAGTTACCCACAGGCGCTGTTGATGTGGCTGTCGGAAATCCGCTGGCCAGCCCTGCATGGCGCGTGGATGAGCCTGATTCAGCTGTCCTACCCCGTGTTTATCGCCTCGTTCCTGCTGCTGAGCTGGCAATACTGGCGCAACCCCAGACCTTTGCACGCCGCCCAGTTGGTGGGTTTGCTCGGGTTGTTCTGGGCGTTGCCGAAGACGTTCATCCTGCCGTTCACCCTGAACATCATGTGCAGCCAGGTGATGTTGATGATTGCCGCGGCGGTTGCCCATGAAGCCTATCAAATGGCCTTCCGCGATGAGCTCACCGGTTTGCCTGGCCGCCGCGCGTTGAACGAACGCATGCAGCGCCTGGGGCGCAATTACGTGCTGGCCATGAGCGACGTCGACCACTTCAAAAAATTCAACGACACCCACGGCCACGACGTCGGCGATCAGGTGCTGCGGCTGGTAGCCAGCAAACTGTCGAAAATCGGCGGCGGCGGTAGGGCGTATCGCTACGGCGGTGAGGAATTTGCGCTGGTGTTCGCGGGCAAGACGCTTGAAGAGTGCATGCCGCACCTGGAAGTCATCCGCGAATCCATCGCCACCTACAACATTCAACTGCGTAACCAGGACAACCGTCCTCAGGATGACCAGCAAGGTCGTCAACGTCGTTCCGGATCAGGGGCTTCGAGTGTGTCGGTCACCGTAAGCATCGGCGTCGCCGAACGCGTGGAACAGCGCAACCCGGAAAAAGTGCTCAAGTCCGCCGACGAGGCGCTCTACGCCGCCAAAGGCGCCGGGCGAAACTGCGTGGTGGCTTACGGTCAGAACCGTCGTGGTGCGGTGCGCGAGGCGGCTGCGGGTTGAGTGATGATGGCGCATTCAGCGTCTGGACTGTGATTGTGAGGCGTGGTCGGCGGCAGTAGGTTTGATCAATCTGCTGCCGGAGAAATGACCATGCCCGAGTACAAAGCTCCCCTGCGCGACATGCGCTTTCTGATCGACCACGTCTTCGACTTTCACAGCAACTACGCCGCACTGGGCGCCACGGATGCCAGTCCGGACATGGTCAATGCGATCCTTGAAGAAGGCGCGAAGTTCTGCGAGAACGTGCTCGCACCGCTCAATCGCAGCGGCGACGAAGAGGGCTGCCATTTCGACAACGGCGTGGTGACAACGCCTACAGGCTTCAAGCAAGCCTTCGCACAATACGTCGAAGGTGGCTGGCATGGTCTGGCGGCCGATCCCGCTTATGGCGGCCAGGGCTTGCCGAGTTCCCTGGGGCTGGTCATCAGCGAGATGGTCGGGTCCAGCAACACTTCCTGGGGCATGTACCCGGGCCTGACGCACGGCGCGATGTCGGCGATCCATGCCCATGGCACCGAAGAACAGAAAAACACCTACCTGAGCAAACTCACCGCGGGCCAATGGACCGGCACCATGTGCCTGACCGAAGCCCATTGCGGCACAGACCTGGGCATCATCAAGACCCGCGCCGTGCCAGCAGCCGATGGCAGTTACGCGATCTCCGGCAGCAAGATTTTCATCTCTGCCGGCGAACACGACATGAGCGACAACATCATTCACCTGGTGCTGGCGAAACTGCCGGATGCGCCTGCGGGCACCAAGGGCATTTCGCTGTTCATCGTGCCTAAATTCCTACCCGATGCCGAAGGTGAGGCGGGTGCGCGCAATGGCGTTTCCTGCGGCTCGATCGAACACAAGATGGGCATCAAGGCTTCGGCCACCTGCGTGCTGAACTTCGACGAGGCCAAGGGCTTTCTGATCGGTGAGCCGAACAAGGGCCTGAACTGCATGTTCACCATGATGAACCATGCGCGTCTCGGCACGGGGATGCAGGGTTTGTGTCTGGGGGAAGCGAGTTTTCAGGGCGCTATCAAATACGCTAATGACCGTTTGCAGATGCGCTCGCTGACCGGCCCCAAAGCACCGGAAAAAGCCGCCGACCCGATCATCGTTCATCCAGATGTGCGTCGAATGTTGCTGACCATGAAGGCCTTCAACGAAGGCAATCGCGCGCTGACCTACTTCACCGCGCAACTTCTGGATGCCGCGCACCTGAGCCCGGATGAAGCCGCGCGGCAGGACGCCGAAGACCTGTTGGCGTTCCTGACGCCGATCTGCAAGGCCTTCATGACCGACACCGGGCTGGAGGTGACCAACCACGGCATGCAGGTGTTCGGCGGCCACGGCTTCATTCGTGAGTGGGGCATGGAGCAGTTGGTTCGCGATTGCCGGATCGCACCGATCTACGAAGGCACCAATGGCATTCAGGCGCTGGATTTGCTCGGGCGCAAAGTGCTCGGCAGCCAGGGCAAATTGCTACGCGGCTTTACCAAAATCGTTCACAAGTTCTGCGCGGCGAACGCCGATCACCCGCAACTCGCCAGCTACGTGGCGCAACTCAACGGGTTGAACCAGCAGTGGGGCGAACTGACCACTCAGGTGGGCATGGCCGCGATGAAGAATCCGGACGAAGTGGGCGCCGCGTCGGTGGATTACCTGATGTACAGCGGTTACATCATCCTCGGTTACTTGTGGCTGCGCATGGCGCTGGTGGCTCAGGCACAGCTGGATGCGGGCAGCGGCGATGCCGATTTCTGCCGGGGCAAACTGGCGACCAACGAGTTTTACTTCAAGCGATTGCTGCCACGCACCGCCGCACATCGCGCGGCCATCGAAGCGGGTAGCGATTGCTTGATGCAACTGCCGGCTGAGTTGTTTGCGCTGTAGCGGTTGCGTTTGAATAGCTTCGCGGGCAAGTCGGATCGCCGCATCGCTCGCTCCTACAGGTCATGCACCAAATCGAAATGGCGCAAACCCTGTAGGAGCGAGGCTTGCCCGCGAAGGCGTTCTCGCAGACACAAAAATGCAATGACCAAAAATTACAAAACGGTCACAGCCTGACCCTATGTGTCGCAAAAGTTGTTGGGTTACACTCGGACCCAACGAAAACACTCTTCCTACGAATCACCTGTAAAGATCCTGCGAGGTTTGCCATGGCTGACTACAAAGCGCCCCTGCGCGATATGCGCTTCGTCCTCAATGAAGTATTCGAGGTCGCCAAGCTCTGGGCCGAGTTGCCTGCACTGGCCGATACCGTCGACGCAGAAACCGTTGAAGCCATTCTTGAAGAGGCCGGCAAGGTCACCAGCAAAAGCATCGCGCCCCTGAGCCGTGCGGCTGACGAAGAAGGTTGCCATTGGGCGGACGGTGCTGTCACCACGCCGGCAGGTTTCCCACAGGCTTATCAGACTTATGCTGAAGGCGGTTGGGTCGGCGTCGGTGGCGATCCGACCTACGGCGGCATGGGCATGCCCAAGGCGGTTTCGGCCCAGGTCGAAGAAATGGTCAACTCCGCGAGCCTGTCGTTCGGTCTGTACCCGATGTTGACCGCCGGTGCTTGCCTGTCGATCAACGCCCACGCCAGCGACGAGCTGAAAGCCGCCTACCTGCCGAACATGTACGCCGGCGTCTGGGCCGGTTCCATGTGCCTGACCGAGCCTCACGCCGGTACAGACCTGGGCATCATCCGCACCAAGGCTGAGCCTCAGGCGGACGGTTCCTACAACGTCAGCGGCACCAAGATTTTCATCACCGGCGGCGAACACGACCTGACCGAGAACATCATTCACCTGGTACTCGCCAAACTGCCGGATGCACCGGCGGGGCCGAAAGGCATTTCGCTGTTCCTGGTACCGAAGTTCATGGTCAATGCCGATGGCAGCCTCGGTGCACGTAACCCGGCGACCTGCGGTTCGATCGAACACAAGATGGGCATTCAGGCCTCCGCGACTTGCGTGATGAACTTCGACGAAGCCGTGGGTTACCTGGTCGGCGAGCCGAACAAAGGCCTGGCGGCGATGTTCACCATGATGAACTACGAGCGTCTGGGCGTCGGTATCCAGGGCCTGGCCTCTGGCGAACGTTCTTACCAGAACGCCGTTGAATACGCCCGCGACCGCCTGCAAAGCCGTTCGCCGACCGGCGCGCAGAACAAGGACAAAGTGGCCGACCCGATCATCGTCCACCCGGACGTGCGTCGCATGCTGCTGACCATGAAAGCCTCGAACGAAGGCGGCCGTGCTTTCTCGACTTACGTGGCCATGCAACTGGACACCGCCAAGTTCAGTGAAGACGCGACCACCCGCAAACGCGCGGAAGACCTGGTGGCGCTGCTGACCCCGGTAGCCAAGGCATTCCTGACTGACCTCGGTCTGGAAACCACCGTTCACGGCCAGCAGGTTTTCGGCGGCCACGGTTACATCCGTGAGTGGGGCCAGGAACAACTGGTTCGCGATGTGCGCATCACTCAGATCTACGAAGGCACCAACGGCATCCAGGCGCTGGACCTTGTAGGACGCAAGATCGTTGGCAGCGGCGGGGCGTTCTACAACCTGTTCGCCGACGAGATTCGTCACTTCACCGCGACAGCCAGCACTGAGCTGGACGAGTTCACCAAGCCGCTGAACGATGCTGTGACCACCCTCGACGAACTGACGGCGTGGTTGCTGGATCGGGCGAAAAACAACCCGAATGAAATCGGTGCGGCTTCGGTCGAATACCTGCAAACTTTCGGTTACGTGGCTTACGCCTACATGTGGGCACTGATGGCCAAGGCCGCCTTCGGCAAAGAAGCGCAGGACGATTTCTACGCGAGCAAATTGGGCACGGCGCGGTTCTATTTCGCACGCCTGCTGCCGCGTATTCACTCGTTGAGTGCGTCGGTGAAGGCCGGTAGCGAGTCGCTGTTCCTGCTGGACGCGGCGCAGTTCTGACAATGTAACGTCATGTAAGCATTCTCTTACATGACGTGCTGCTTTTCTCCCATAGATGCAAATTGGATCCACGGCTAATCTACTTCACATGGACGTCGCGCAGGAAGCGCAAAGCAACAACACGGACACGTAGGATTCTGCCAGGACGGCGGAGTGAAATGGATGTCAGGGAAACAGTCTGCAAAGCCCCGCTTCGGCGGGGTTTTCTTTTGCCCGCAGAAAAGTAGTCAGCTCATCCCGTCCAGGGTTGTCGGGACTTCATTCGGGCCATTCATCACTTCTTCAAGCAAGGTCCGCAACAACGCCAATGACGCTTGTTGCCGTTGCACATCGCGACACACCAACCCGACTTTCAATGGCACCCGTGGCTCGGTCAGCGGCTTCCAGAGCAGTTCGTCATTGCCCAGCATCTTCTGCGAGCGGCCGGGCAGGACGGTCGCCAACCGTGTGTGCGGCAGGCTGTCGAGAATCCCCGCCATGTTGTTCAGTTCTGCCTGCACTTGCGGGCGTCGTCCCAGGCTGGCCAGTTGCGTCTGCCAGATCTGTCGCACTTGAAACTCTTCACCCAGCAGCAACATCGGCAACTCGGCGGCCTGACTCATGGAAACTTTCTTGAATTCGCGCAGCGGATGATCCGCCGGGATGACCAGTGTCAGTTCATCTTCGTACAGCATCACGCCGTGTAGCCCCGGCTGACGGGGCGGCAGGTAACTGATGCCGATGTCCAGCGAACCGTTGAGCAGCCGTCGTTCGATTTCCAGTCCCGTCAGTTCATAGATCTGCACCACCAGGTGCGGCTGCGCCTTGCGCACGCGTTCGAGCATCTGCGGCACCAGGCTGGTGTGGACGGTTTGCAGCACGCCAATGGCCAGGGTGCGCAGCGCTTGTCCCTTGAAGTTGCCCAATGCTTCACGCGCCCGTTGCAGGCCATCGAGCAAGGGCAGGGCGTGGTTGTACAACGTGTGCGCGGCCAGGGTCGGCAGCAAGCGTTTACTGCTGCGCTCGAACAGGCTCACATCGAGGTGTTGTTCAAGCTGGCGAATCTGTTGGGAGAGTGCCGGTTGGGAGATTGAAAGCCGCTCGGCGGCCCGGCCCACATGGCCCTCTTCGTAGACCGCGACGAAATAACGCAGTTGTTTAAAATCCATAAGTTTTACTTATCGAAAATGCTGGGAAATCGAAATGGCTCAAGGTCCTGCCTGAGCCTAGTCTAACCGCATTCACAGGGCTTACAGGGCCATAGAACGCGATGACTACCGTTTACGCCGAAGGTGTTTACATAGGTAAGGCAAAACACTTCAAACGAGGTGTTTTCGGATGAATTTGTTCAATTTACGACGCAACGCTCCCAGCCTTGATGACCTGAGCGCGGACACTTTCCTGTCGTACAGAAGTGACAATCTTTCCAGTGAGTGCTTGATGCCCAGTGTCGAGCGGCCGAAACAGATTTTTGTGCGCGGTCAGGGCTCCTGGTTGTGGGACAGCGAAGACCGCGCCTATCTGGATTTTTCCCAGGGCGGCGGGGCCAATAGCCTCGGACATAGCCCTTCGGTACTGGTCAACGCAATCACGGCGCAAGCTCAATCGCTGATCAACCCCGGTTTCGGCCTGCACAACCGCGGCATGCTCAACCTCGCCGAGCGGCTCTGCATCAGCACTGGCAGTGACCAGGCGTACCTGCTCAACAGTGGCAGTGAAGCCTGTGAAGCGGCGATCAAACTGGCGCGCAAGTGGGGCCAGCAACATCGTGGCGGTGCGTCGCGGATCATCGTGGCCAACAACGGTTGCCATGGCCGTAGTCTCGGGACGATCCCGGCGTCGGACAGTTCCAGGCTGACCAACCGCTTCGAGCCGCAACTTCCAGGCTTCAGCCACGTACCGTTCAATGATCTGGCCGCCCTGCACGCCGCCGTTGATGCCCGGACCGTGGCAATCATGCTTGAGCCGATCCAGAACGAAGCCGGGGTCATTCCCGCTACCGAGGATTACCTCAAGGGTGTCGAACGCCTGTGCCGTGAGCTTGGCATCCTGTTGATCTTCGACGAAGTGCAAACCGGTCTTGGTCGACTCGGCACCTTACTCGCGGAACAGTCCTACGGTGTGCGAGCCGATATCGTCGTCCTCGGCAAAGGCCTGGGCGGAGGTGTGCCCTTGGCGGCGCTGCTGGCGCGAGGCAAAGCCTGCTGCTTTGACGTCGGCGAGCTGACGGGCACTCACCATGGCAACGCGCTGATGACCGCTGCTGGCCTGGCTGTGCTCGATAGTGTGCAGGACAAGGGCTTTCTCGAGCATGTCAGGGAAACCGGCCAGCACTTGGGCGAAGGCCTGGCACGTCTGGCTCATCGCTATGGACACGGCGAACTGCGTGGTCAGGGATTGCTCTGGGGTCTGACCCTGTCCGACGATTCGGCTGACGCCGTAGTCAAAGCAGCGCAGTACGAAGGCTTGCTGCTCGACGCCCCGCAAGCCGATTGCCTGCGATTCACCCCAGCGCTCACGGTCAGCAAATCCAACATCGACGAAATGCTCCTGCGCCTGGCCCGCGCCTTTTCCCGCGTGCGCACCGCACAACTGCAATGCCGCAAAGGGATTGCCGTCTGATCAGAACCGCCCTACACGAATTCCCGAACCGTCTCGCGGTATAACGCATCGCCCCACGTTTGATTCTTTTGACGTGGGGCGTTTTTTTGTCTCTGCGTTTTGCCAAGCGCACTTCGTCGCTTGAACGGGAGCTAAATCGGTGGCTTTTTAGAAAAGCCGGCAGGGAGTGCCGGTGCCAGTGAAGGATTCCTGGTTTTGATTTCTATACCACTCAGTGGTATGTTTTTTGGAAGGGATGCCGATTTCACCGAGAGGGAAAGTGGCGAAGACCTACGAGGGGCTGACAGAGTTGCAAGTCCAGTACCTACTGGATACGAGGGAGTTTGTGGAGATACACCATGAGTAAGAAATACAAAAGCGACGTGTTTGAGTCGATTCACGAATCCGCCAGTGCCTTGTACGCCATCGGCGCAATCAGCAAGGCAACCATGCGCGAGTTCGATGAATCCTGTCTCGCGACGGTGCCGGACGCGATTCCTGCAGAGCAGATCAAAGCGCTGCGTGAGCGCAACAACGTCAGCCAACCGGTGTTTGCGCGTTATCTGAACACGAGCGCGTCGACGGTCAAACAGTGGGAAGCTGGGGCTAAACACCCCAGTGGCATGGCGCTGAAGTTGTTGAGCATCGTACAGAAACACGGTCTGGAGATACTGGCCTGAGGAACAGCACTGAACCCTGACGAACGGTGTTGGTCGATTAGCAGTAAGGCTCACGTGAGCCCACTTCAATTCAGGAGCTACCCCATGGATTTCATTCGCATCCTCATCGCCATTCTATTGCCGCCACTGGGCGTGTTTCTGCAAGTCGGTTTCGCTGGCGCGTTCTGGCTGAATATTCTGCTGACGTTGTGCGGATACATTCCGGGGATCGTGCATGCGGTGTACATCATCGCCAAGCGCTAAGGTTCGCAGCGCAAGATAGATCGCATTCGCTGGCAAGCCAGCTCCCACAGAGTTTGTGCACGCTGAAGATCCTGTAGGAGCGTGGCTTGCCCGCGAAGGGCGCGACAAGGTTTCAGCTTTCGAGCGCCATCACCCGTCGATAAAACAACCACTCCTGCTCTAGCGCATGGGCCTGATTGCCGGCCTTGCGGAAGCCGTGACGTTCGTCCGCGTAATAATGCGCCTGTACCAGAATGCCGTTTTGCTGCAGCGCCTCGGCCATGTCGCGGGTCTGTTGCGGCACGACCACAGCGTCCAGTTCGCCCTGAAAGAAAATCACCGGCACGCTGATGTTGCTCGCATGCAGCAGGGGTGTGCGTGCGGCGTAGCGCTCGGCGTCCAGCTCGGGATCGCCAATCAGCCAATCCAGGTAATCGCCTTCGAACTTGTGGGTTGCGCGGCCCAGGGCAACGGGATCGCTGACGCCGTAAAGGCTGGCACCAGCGCGAAAGACCTTCTTGAACGCCAACGCACACAGCGTGGTGTAGCCGCCGGCACTGCCACCGCGAATAAACGCCTGGTCGCCATCGATCAATCCGCGCTCTGCGAGATGGGCGACTACTGCGCAGGCATCTTCCACATCCACTTCACCCCAACTCAAATGCAGCGCCTGGCGATAGGCCCGGCCGTAGCCGCTGCTGCCACGGTAGTTGAGGTCGGCCACGGCGAAGCCGCGTTGTGCCCAGTACTGGATGCGCGGATCAAGCATCGGGTAGCACGCCGAAGTCGGACCGCCGTGGATGAAAACCACCAGCGGCGGTTTCGCTTCGCCGGTCATCGCCGGGTAGAAGAAGCCGTGAGCCTCGCCCGAACCGCTCGGGTAGCGCAGGGTTTGCGCGATGCTGATCTGATCGGCGGGCAGCGGCGCGATTCCACCGGCCAATACCCTGACGGCTCGGGTCTTGCGGTCGATGGCGATCACGGCTGATGAACTGACCGGCGAAGCGGCGATGCAGTAGATGAATTGTTCATCCAGTGCGAGATGTCGGAATCGGCTGTAGTCCCCGGTGAAATCTTCTGTAGCGTCACCGCCAATGCCCAGTCGGCCGAACCCGCCTTCGGTCCAACTGGCCAGATAGCTGTTTTCACTCAAGGGCAGCCAAGTGCAACCACCCAACTGCCAGGGCGCGGGTCCATGATCCGCCGCAGCGCTGGGCAACGGGCGCAACCCATCGGAAGACTCCGCCCACGGCTGCCAGTAACCGCCGCGATCCGTCAGGCAAAGCAGTCGGCCACGGTCATCAAATCGCGGTTGTTGCAACGACTCCTGAATATCTTCACCCGCCAGGCAGCGCACTTGAGCGTAACGGCCATCGCTCTGGCGCTCGGCAACCATTAGGCGCGTCGCGGTCCATGGCTGGTCCGGACGGCTCCATTCGATCCAGGCCAGCCGTCGAGCATCGGGGCTCAGTGTCGGCGAGGCATAAAAGTCAGCACCCTCGGCCAACAGATGCCGCGTGCTGTCCGCCAGATCGATGGCCACCAGACGATGTCGATCCCGATGTTCTTCAACGGCCAACACTTGCCCGTTGGCAAATTGCAGATCGCCGTAGCGGCATTCACCGGACGTCAGCGCTTCGGGCGTTTCGCCTTTGAGCGATTGGCGATACAGCTGCTGATCCGCCTCGTTGACGAAAACTACCCCGTCATCTGTCAGACAGAATGCTCCGCCGCCATATTCGTACACCCGACTGCGCACGCTGAAACCCATTGGCGTCAGGCAATGCGCCTGGCCATCACGCCAATGCCAGATTCGACAAGCGGCGTCCTCGGGACGGTACTCGTTCCAGAACAGGCCATGCTGGCCAACCTGCAGTTCGGCAAAGTCGACACCGGCAGCGACCGCTTTGGCGGCGCTGAAGGGTTCAGCTTTTTGCGATGAGTCGTGAGTTTCGTTCATTGCGAAAGGCCAGTTGTTCGATGGTCTGGGTCGCGTGCTCGGCTTCTTCGCGGGCCTTGAGAATCACGCCGTGATGTTCCGACTTGCTGCACACCGGGTCGGCGTTGCTGGCGTCACCGGTGAGCATGAAGGCCTGGCAGCGGCAGCCACCGAAGTCCTTTTCTTTCTCGTCGCACGAGCGGCAGGGCTCGGGCATCCAGTCGTAACCGCGAAAGCGGTTGAAGCCAAACGAGTCGTACCAGATGTGCTGCATGCTGTGATCGCGCACGTTAGGAAACTGCACCGGCATCTGTCGGGCGCCGTGACACGGCAGCGCGGTTCCGTCCGGGGTTACTGTCAGAAAAATACTGCCCCAACCGTTCATGCAGGCTTTCGGTCGTTCTTCGTAATAGTCCGGCGTGACGAAAATCAGCTTGCACGGATGCCCTTCGGCTTCCAGTTTGGCGCGGTATTCGTTGGTGATGCGTTCGGCCCGGACCAGTTGTTCCTTGGTCGGCAACAGACCGACCCGATTGAGCTGCGCCCAGCCGTAGAACTGGCACGTGGCGAGTTCGACGAAGTCCGCCTCAAGGGCGATGCACAGCTCGATGATCCGGTCGATCTTGTCGATGTTGTGCCGATGGGTGACGAAGTTCAGCACCATTGGATAACCGTGTGCTTTCACTGCGCGAGCCATTTCCAGCTTCTGCGCGAAGGCCTTTTTCGACCCGGCCAGCAAGTTGTTCACCTGCTCGTCGCTGGCCTGGAAGCTGATCTGGATATGGTCCAGGCCGGCCTTCTTGAAGTCGCTGATTTTCTGCTCGGTGAGGCCGATGCCTGAGGTGATCAGGTTGGTGTAGAAACCCAACTTGCGCGCCTCGGCAATCAGTTCGGCGAGGTCCTGGCGCACCAGCGGTTCACCGCCGGAAAAGCCCAGCTGCGCCGCGCCCATTTCCCGTGCTTCGCGGAACACCTTGATCCACTGTTCGGTGCTCAACTCTTTGCCTTGCTCGGCGAAATCCAGTGGATTGGAGCAGTACGGGCATTGCAACGGGCAGCGGTAGGTCAGCTCGGCCAGCAGCCACAACGGCAGGCCGATTTCCGGTTTGGGCGGTAACTTGTCCGACACGGAATCAGGCAAGTTCGATCCAGTGCTGAGCACGGGCGACCTCCATGAATTGCTCGATGTCATCACCGAGCTCCGGCACGCCGGGGAACTGCTCGTCGAGTTCGGCGATGATCGCTGCGACATCGCGTTCGCCGTCGATCAAACCGCCGATCAGCGCGGCGCTTTCATTCAGTTTGATCATGCCTTCCGGGTACAGCAGCACATGGCCTTTCTGCGCCGGTTCGTACTGGAACCGGTAGCCTGGACGCCAGGTTGGGGTCTTGCTGCGATCAAAACTCATAAGCTGATTCCTTTGTGCCAGACCCGTTGCTCGGTCACGCTGTGATACGGCGGGCGTTTCAGTTCGTAGGCCATGCTCATGGCATCGAGCATGCTCCAAAGAATGTCCAGTTTGAACTGGAGAATTTCCAGCATGCGCTCCTGTCCTTCACGCGTCGTGTAGTGCTGCAGGGTGATCGCCAGACCGTGTTCGACGTCGCGGCGCGCCTGGCCCAGACGGGTGCGGAAATATTCGTAACCGGCCGGGTCGATCCACGGGTAATGCTGCGGCCAGCTGTCGAGGCGCGACTGGTGGATCTGCGGCGCGAACAGCTCGGTCAAAGAGCTGCTGGCGGCTTCCTGCCAACTGGCCCGGCGGGCGAAGTTGACGTAGGCGTCCACGGCGAAACGCACGCCGGGCAACACCAGTTCCTGCGAGCGCAGTTGGTCCGGGTCGAGGCCGACGGCCTGTCCCAGACGCAGCCACGCTTCGATGCCGCCGTCTTCGCCGGGGGCGCCGTCATGGTCGAGCAGGCGTTGAATCCACTCGCGACGGATTTCCCGGTCCGGGCAGTTGGCCAGAATCGCGGCGTCCTTCAGGGGGATGTTCACCTGATAGTAGAAGCGGTTGGCGACCCAGCCCTGGATTTGCTCGCGGGTCGCCCGGCCTTCGTACATCGCCACGTGATAGGGGTGATGGATGTGGTAATAGGCGCCCTTGGCGCGCAGGGCGGCTTCGAATTCGGCGGGGGACAGTGGGGTGTCAGTCATTTTGGTCTCCGGGGAATAACCGGTGGATTCTGTTGTGTCTGTTCGGACGCTTTCGCGGGCAAGCCTCGCTCCTACAGGGATAGCGCTGCCTCTGTAGGAGCGAGGCTTGCCCGCGAAGAGGCCATCCGCTACAACACAATACTCATGCCGTCATACGCCACTTCAACGTCCCGCCGAGCCAGCTCGGCGCGCTCCGGCGAATCCTCATCAAGGATCGGGTTGGTGTTGTTGATGTGGATAAGCACCTTGCGCTGCTTGGGCAACTGTTCCAGCACTTCCAGCATACCGCCGGGGCCGTTCTGCGCCAGATGGCCCATTTCCCGACCGGTGCGGGTGCCGACACCACGGCGCTGCATTTCGTCGTCGTCCCACATCGTGCCGTCCACCAGCAGGCAGTCGCTGCCGGCCATGATCTCCAGCAGCGGCGCGTCGACCTTGCCCAGGCCCGGCGCGTAGAACAGCTTGCCGCCGGTGTTCAGGTCTTCAATGATCAACCCGATGTTGTCGCCCGGATGCGGGTCGAAGCGGTGCGGCGAATACGGTGGCGCGGCACTGCGTAGTGGCAGTGGAGTGAAACGCAGACTCGGGCAGGTCGGGATGGTGAAGCTGCAGTCGAGTTCGATGCGGTTCCAGTTCAGCCCGCCGTTCCAGTGGGTCAGCATGGTAAACAGCGGGAAACCGGTGCTCAGGTCTTCATGGACCATGTCGGTGCACCAGACGTTGTGCGGGCAACCCTCGCGCAGGCTGAGCAGGCCGGTGGTGTGGTCGATCTGGCTGTCCATCAGGATGATCGCGCTGATACCGGTATCGCGCAGGGCGCGGCCCGGTTGCATCGGGGCAAAATTCTGGAGCTGGGCGCGGATGTCCGGCGAGGCGTTGCACAGCACCCAGTTCACGCCGTCATCGGAAATCGCGATGGACGACTGGGTCCGCGCCTTGGCGTTCAGGCTCCCGTCGCGAAAACCTGCGCAGTTCACGCAGTTGCAGTTCCACTGGGGGAAACCGCCGCCGGCGGCGGAACCTAGAATCTGGACAAACATGGGTGCTCCATCATTTCAACGCTGAAAATAAAAACGCCTCGGCAAACCGAGGCGCTGAACGGCAGGACAAGCTTAGCGGCTTGCGAAGTACATGGTGACTTCAAAGCCGATACGCAGGTCGGTGTAAGCAGGTTTGGACCAGGACATGGGAGCGCTCCTTCAGGTGATGGGACGGTTGAGATCTATACATATAGTCCACCTCCAGCCGGAGATGTTCAGATAGTTAGGTGGCTATGTTACTCAAAATTACAGAGCGATTGGCCTGCAATCTCGGAAAAAGCTAATTGCACCAGCGGTAATGATCATTTTGTCACTTGCCAAGGCGCCTCCGGTTGCGAACTGCTGGCCAGACCGCGCCAGCCGCCCTCGGCGTTGATCAGGCGTTGTGCGGCGGCGCGCAGGGCAGAACGATCGATGTCCAGAATGGCTTGGGGAAGCTGCGCCAGATAATCCGACGAGTGGCCGGCCAGCTTGCCCTGCCAGAGCAGTTCGGCGGCCTGGGCGACGGGCAACGCAGCGATCTGGAATTGATCGGCCAAGGCCTGACGCTGGGCAACGAAGGTCGCCTCGTCGATGCCGTCGATCATTGCGGGCACGTCGTTCAGAAAGTCTTCCATGTGTTGCAGCAGGTTCAGAGGCGCGACGCTCGGTGATTGCACGCCGAACAGAACACCCGTCTGCCCATGGACCTGACGCAGCGCACTGAACACCGCATAACCCAGTTGCAACTCAACACGAAGACGCTGGTAGAACGGTGTCTGACAAATATGCGCGAGCAAACGCCACGCAGCTTCGTCAGAGATTTCCTGCGTGGCCGTCGGACAGAACAGCAACAGCGCGTGTTCGCTGGAACCGGTGTCGACGGCGGTCCACAGACGCTGCCCGTTGATCGAGGACGGCGGCGACGGTTGAGTGTCCGCAATGCCGGGCACGCGACTCAGGGCGAACCCCATCGCTGCTTGAGTCTGTGCCGACAACCCGTTTGCCAAACCTTCCCAGCGCGCCGTCGACCACAGCTGCTGCAAGTCATCAGCGACTGAGCTTTGCTCAAGGCAATGATCAGGCAGCGCTTTCAGCAGTTGTTTAATCGGTATCAACGCGGCGCTTTTCGGTTCTTCCTGTGAGAAACCGGCGTCAGGGTTTGTCAGCTCTTTCAGCGCATGTTCGAGGACGGTCGGCATCGACTCTTGCAGCCCCGTCATTTTCAGTAGCCATTCATTTCCTGAAGCGCTGAAGGAAACGTCGACGCCTGCCTGACGGGCATCCTCGCGCAGCGGCTGCAGGCGATTTTCCAGACCCTGCTGATGGCGGGGTTGAGGTCTGGACTCTAATCGCCAGCGCAGATAAATCGCGCCTTCAGCGCTGTTGTCCGGCAGGGCTAGGCTGAATTGCATCGGCGAGTTTTCGCGACGGCTGCGCGAGCGGTCCTGCGCGAATGTCCGCAGGCCACGGTGTTTGCTGGTCTGGCCGCGAATCAGTCCGGCATTTGAGGGTGGCGCCTCGGTGCGCAAGAACGGATTCGGTGTCGGCAGTTGCCATTCACCGCTGAAGTTATCCACAGCGCCGATTTTCTTCAGGATGTCCTTGAGCGCTACAACGCCTTGCTCGGATAACCCGGTTTCAAGCTGTTCGCTGTCGAGTCGGGCCAGCTGCATAGCACTGCTGACTTGTTGCTGGCGCTGAAGCACGGCAGCGTACTCGTCACGCAGAAGGGCCCAATCTTGTTGAGCAGCAAAAAAGCCCAGCCAATCCAGGAGCTTCTCGCTCAGGATGCTCGCCGACGCGGTCGTTGTGAATTCAACGTGCAGCACGGCCTGTCCGGCAAATTGATACAGCGGCTTGGCATTCAGATGCTCAGCCAAACCACATTCGCGCAATACAGTCAGCAGCCCGCCGGGTTTCGCGGCGTTCAACCAATGGCACAGAAACGCCAATGCTTCGGTCGACGCATTGGGCAGTGCTTCGAAGGTAAACAGCAGATCCTGCCGACGCTCGCCAGCCTGTTGATAACTTGCGACTGAAGACTCCATCAGCGGCACAGGAGCCTGTTGTGGGAGGTTTTCTCCCTGGGAAATCACCGCGCCGAACGTCAGCGCCATTTGCTTCAACTCTTCGATACTTTGCGGGCCGGCCAGGCTCAGCGTCATCTGTCCGGTCTGATAAAACCGCTGATGGAAATCCTGCAGCGCTTGCTGAAACTCCGGTTGCTGCACGGGCAGGCTGTCGCGGTTGCCGGCATGAAAGCCGCGCAACGGATGAGTCGGCGAAAGCCCATCGAACAACGCCAGTTGCTGCTGTGCCGTAGGATCCTGCGACCAGGCGACAAACTCCGCGTGCAGCACTTCCCGTTCCCGCAACTGATCGTCCAGATTCATACGCGGATGAGCGAGCATGTCTGACAGACGCTGCAGTCCTCCGTTGAAAACTTGAGGCGGCAATTCGAAAAAGAAGTCGGTGGTGCGCTCGCTGGTCCGTGCATTCACCTGCCCGCCATGACCTTGTACGTAGGCCATCAGCCCTTGTTCCGCAGGAAAACGCTCGGTACCGAGAAACAACAGGTGCTCAAGAAAATGCGCCAGGCCTGGCCATGCCAATGGCACGTCATGACTGCCCGCGGCGACCCGCAACGCGGCCGCACAACGCTTCAGATTCGGGGCATGACGCAGCGTCACCCGCAGGCCGTTGGCCAGGGTTTCAGTGTGAGGGCGAGGGGGATTCAGCGCAGGCATGAGCACTTCCAGAACAGGGAAGCGCTAATGCTAGCGGATTACTGGGTGTCAGCGCTTGCTCAGCTCGCCGTAAAGCTCGGGGCGGCGATCGAGGAAGTAACGATTGGCGGCGCGGGAATCGATCATCAACTGGCGATCCAGCTCACCGACAATCAGCGCTTCATCGAGGCCCGCCTGAGCGATGCGGTTGCCATCCGGTGCGGCGATGCTGCTCTGGCCGCAGTAGTGGATGTCGCCTTCGTTGCCGCAGTAATTGGCATACGCCACGTAACACTGGTTTTCGAAGGCGCGGGCGCGGACGGTGACGTCGGCGATGAAGTCGTAAGGAATCATGTTCGCTGTCGGCACCAGAATCAGCTCGGCGCCGGCCAGGGCCAGACGCCGCGCGTTCTCCGGGAACTCCATGTCGTAGCAAATCAGGAAACCGAGCTTCCAGCCGTTGAGCTCCACCAGCGGAAAATCATCCTGGCCGGCGCTGAACATCGAGTGATCGAGGTCGCCGAACAGGTGAGTCTTGCGGTAGTTGCACAGGCGTTCGCCATTGGCGTCGATCAGTTGCACGGCGTTGTAGATCTGCCCGTCTCCGGTGCGCTCGGGATAGCCATACAAAATGGCGATCCCCGCGGTCTTGGCAATGCGCGCGATCTGCTGCGCCGACTCTCCGTTGTGCACCTCTGCCAAGACACTGACGGCATCGACGCCGATGTTGTAGCCGGTCAGGAACATCTCCGGCAGCACCAGCAAATCGGCGCCTTTGGCCTCCAGCGCCAGTTGATGCAGGCGTTGCAAATTGCCGGCGACGTCCAGAGGCAGCGGTGGACATTGGTAAAGGGCTACGCGCATTTCGAACTCCTTTTACTCGGGCAGGGCGATCGGACCGATCTCGTTGAACACATCTCCTGGACCCGGGTTCTCGGCGTGAGTTTCACCGCCGAAGTGTTTCATGATGCCCCACACCGCATTGAGCGAGGTCTGCACCGCGCCTTCGACCCACGCCGGTGTCCACGAAACGTCATCGCCGGCGATGAAAATCCCGCGCTGTTCGGCCGGCATATCAGCCTGCATGAAGTGCGCGTACATGCGCTGGTTGTAGCGGTAGTGACCGGGCAACGCGCCTTTGAATGCGCCAAGGAAATGCGGGTCGGCTTCCCACGACACGGTGATCGGATCGCCGATGATTCGCGCGGCGATGTCGACTTTCGGGTAGATCTTTTTCAGCGCGTTCAACGCCAGTTCGACGCGTTTTTCCACCGGGTGTGGAAGCATTTTCAACGCATCGCTCATCCACGAGTACGACAGGCAAATCACGCCCGGCTTGTCGTCGCCGTTGTCGAACAGATAGGTGCCGCGGGTCAGGCGATCGGTGAGGGTCATGCTCATCAAGTCGCGGCCGGTTTCCGGATCCTTGTCCTTCCAGAACGGGCGGTCGACCATCACGAAGGTTTTCGACGATTGCATGTAGCGGGTGCGGTCGAGGGCCATCCACATCTTTTGCGAGAACAGGGTTTCGTCGCACTCGATCTGGGTGGTCAGCAGCCAGCTCTGGCAGGTGGTCAGCACCGCCGCGTACTCGCGGGTATCGCCGTTGTTATCGGTGACCGCAAAACGGCCGTCCGCGGCGTGAGCGATTTTTTTGACCCCGGAGCGTGGTGCGCCCCTGTGCAGCGACTTGAGGCTGGTGCCTTCGGGCCAGTGCACGCAACGTTCCGGCGCATGGCGCCAGATGCCTTGCGGCACTTGTTCGACGCCGCCGACGACCAGGTGTTGGTGATCGTCGCAGTTAGTCATCACTACGCGGAAGATTTCCAGCATCGAGTTCGGGAAGTCCGAGTCCCAGCCACCGGTGCCGAAACCAACCTGGCCGAATACTTCGCGGTGATGGAACGACAGCTTGGCGAAGGCTTCGGAGGTGGCGACAAAGTCGTAGAAGGTGCGGTCGTCCCACAGCGGAACCAGGGTGTTCCACAACTCTTTGAGGCGCGGCACGTCACGGTCGCGGATCGCTTGCTGGATATCGGAGAACTGTGAGCCGGCTTCCAGTGCATCCGCCCACGCGTCAGCCACTTCCTGGAACAGTGCCGGCAGATCCGCCAGTTTCTGTGCGTAATGGGTTTTGCCTTCCAGGTCGATGACGGTGCTGCCAGAGGCAGGGGTCAGCGGATTGGGAAAGGGTTTGGTCTCGAGGCCGAGCTTGTCGACGTAGTGGTAAAACGCGGTGGACGACACCGGGAAGCGCATGCCGCCCAGTTCGGCGACGATGCCATCGGTCCCGTTGAACGCCTGCGAGCGCAGACGGCCGCCCAATTTCGAGGCTTCATAGACGACGGGCTTGAGGCCCAGTTTCATCAGTTCGTAGGCCGCGACCAAACCGGCGATACCGGCGCCGACAATCGCTACTTCGGCGCCGTGGTTGTGCGCAGGAATGCTGCCGAGGCCGGCCGGGTGTTCGATCCAGTCGTCGAAAGCGAAAGGAAAGTCCGGGCCAAAAATGGTGACTGGTTTTTTACCGTCTGCAGGATGGCGATTGTTCTTGTTCATGGCTGACCTTGCTGGCGACCGGACGCGGGGTGCGCGTCTGAGTATAGGAAAAGATGGCAGCCATTCTAGAGAGCGTAGAACACGTTAATAAGACGCAATGTGTCGTCGTTTTGCTAATTAATTGAGCAAAATGACGAGCTGTTGCTACACACCGTCCAGTGTGGGAGCGAGCCTGCTCGCGATGACGGAGTGTCAGTCGACATTGATAGTGATGGGTAAATCGATTCGCCGGCAAGCCAGTCTCGCTCCCACCTTGGCCGGCGTTAAACCGGCTGGCCGCGATCTATCTTGCTGCTGAGAATGATCGACGTGGTCGTCTTCTCCACCCCGTCCACACTGCCGATCTGATCCAGCAACTGATCCAGTTGCTCCGGCGAATCAGTGCGCAGCCACGCCACATAATCAAATTCGCCACTCACTGCACACAACTGCTGAACCTGAGCCATCGCACTCAAGCGCCGCAACACTTCCTTGCCAGAGCGCGGTTGCACCGTGATCCCGACGTACGCCTGCAATCCGCCGTCCACCACACGCTGGCCCAAGCGCACGCCGTAACCGGTGATGACCCTGGCCTTCTCCAGACGCGACAGCCGTGACGTCACGGTGGTGCGGGCGATGCCCAATTGCCGGGCGAGCATGGCCACGCTTTCGCGGGCATTGATTTGCAGGGCCGCGATCAATTGGCGGTCGATTTCGTCAAGAACGGGCGGGCGAGTGTCAGGCAATGGTCGTCTCCAGCAACACAAATCAATGGGTCAGCATGTTACAGCACCGCTCGCATACCGGATGTTTGATCTAGCCTCAGTACCGTTCATGCCATTTTTACCTGCGACAATTTGCCATAAGTAACTAGGTAGTACATTATTCCGCGCTTGTCACAAATGGGGAAAATTACCGACATGAATAATTCTGGGGCTGCCGGCGGCGGCAAATGGTTGCTGTCGGGGCTGGGTGTCCTGATTGCGTTGATCGGACTCGGCCTGGCCGGTGGCGGCGGTTATCTGGTCTCGCTGGGTGGCAGCTGGTATTTCCTGCTGATGGGCCTGGCGATGCTGGTGTCCGGGCTGATGATCGCCCGTCGCAAGCCGCAAGGTGCGTGGCTGTATGGCGTGGCGCTGATTCTTACCGCGATCTGGGCCGTATGGGACACTGGTTTCGAATACTGGCCACTGGTCTCGCGCGTGCTGACCTTCGCCGTGATCGGCGTGGTCGTTGCGCTGATCTATCCGACGCTGGTCCATGCTTCAGGCGCGACTGCCGGCCGTGGCGCTTATGGCCTCGCCGGTATCCTGGGTGTCGGCGTTGTCGCAACGATGGCCTACATGTTCGTGCCGACCCATGTGGTCAAGGCCAGCATTGAACCGGCTGTTACGCCGGTCGCTCCGGGTACCGAGCAGAAAGACTGGGCCCATTGGGGCAACACCACCGCAGGCAACCGCTTTGCCGCGCTGGACCAGATCAACAAAGGCAACATCGACAAGTTGCAGGTGGCGTGGACCTTCCGCACCGGCGACATCCCGCAAAGCACCGGCGCTGGCGCTGAAGACCAGAACACCCCGCTGCAAATCGGCGACACGGTCTACACCTGCACCGCTTACGGCAAAGTCTTCGCGCTGGACGTCGACACCGGCGCCCAACGCTGGAAGTTCGACCCGCAAGGTACTGCGCCAAACTGGCAGCGTTGCCGTGGCCTGGGTTACTCCGAAACCCCTGCGTCTTCGGACATCCAGCCGACTGCCTGTACGAAACGTCTGTTTCTGCCGACCGGCGATGCCCGTCTGATCGCGATCAATGCCGAGACCGGCAAGCCGTGTGAAGAGTTTGGCAACAAAGGCACGGTCGATCTGACCACCGACATGGGTGAAGTGAAGCCCGGTTACTACCAGCAAACCTCGACCCCGCTGGTCGCAGGTGACGTGGTGATCGTCGGTGGCCGTGTGGCCGACAACTACTCCACCGGTGAACCGCCAGGCGTGGTCCGCGCTTACGATGTACGCAGCGGTGAACTGGTGTGGGCGTGGGATCCGGGCAATCCGAACACCACCAAACGTCCACCGGCTGGTGAGACCTACACCCGTGGCACACCAAACGTCTGGTCGGCGATGTCCTACGACGCCAGACTCGGTCTGGTCTACTTGCCCACCGGCAACGCCACGCCAGACTTCTTTGGCGGCCAACGCACGGCATTCGATGACAAGTGGAGCTCGTCCATCGTCGCCATCGACGTGAAGACCGGTCAGGTGCGCTGGCACTTCCAGACCACCCATCACGACCTGTGGGACTTCGACCTGCCGGCTCAACCGTTGTTGTACGACGTGCCGGACGACAAGGGCGGCCTGCAGCCAGCCTTGGCGCAAGTCACCAAACAAGGCGAGATCTTCCTGCTCAACCGCGAAACCGGCGTGCCGATCGCGCGCGTCGAAGAGCGCCCGGTTCCGCAAGGTAGTGTGCCCGGCGAACGCTATTCGCCCACCCAGCCGTTCTCGGTGGACATGCCGTCCATCGGCAACAAGACCCTGACCGAAGCCGACATGTGGGGCGCCACGCCGTTTGACCAGTTGATGTGCCGCATCCAGTTCAAAGGCATGCGCCACGAAGGCGTCTACACCCCACCGGGCATGGACCGCGCGCTGCAATTCCCGGGCTCGTTGGGTGGTATGAACTGGGGCAGCGTCTCGGTAGATCCAAACACGAACTACATGTTCGTCAACGACATGCGCCTGGGCCTGGCCAACTACATGATCCCGCGCAACAAGATCGCCGCCGGGGCCAGCGGTATCGAAATGGGCGTCGTGCCACAGGAAGGCACACCGTTCGGGGCGATGCGCGAACGCTTCCTCTCGGCGGTGGGCATTCCGTGCCAGAAGCCGCCGTTCGGCACCATGTCCGCCATCGACCTCAAGACCCACAAACTGATGTGGCAAGTTCCGGTCGGCACCGTGCAAGACACCGGTCCGCTGGGCATCCGCATGCATTTGCAGATTCCGATTGGCATGCCGACCCTCGGTGCTTCCCTGGCCACCCAGTCCGGCCTGTTGTTCTTCGCCGGCACCCAGGATTTCTACCTGCGGGCGTTCGATACGGGTAACGGGAATGAGATCTGGAAGTCGCGTTTGCCGGTGGGTAGCCAGTCGGGTCCGATGACGTATGTTTCGCCGAAAACCGGTAAGCAGTACATCCTGCTGACGGTGGGCGGTGCGCGTCAGTCGACGGATCGTGGGGATTACGTGATTGCGTATGCCTTGCCTGAGTAAAGGCTGAATCGCACGTACGAAAAAGCCGCGCGATTGCGCGGCTTTTTCATTTTTGAAATTACTCCGTTATCTGCCAGAACGGGTCTTGGTGCCACTCCTGTGGAAATCCCATTGCTCGCTGATTCAGACTGGGAAATTCCTGCATCAGCTCTAGTAAACGGCGATCCCAATGGGTGTGTGGGCTCACTTGGTGCATCAAGTGTTTAAGGATGCACAAAACCGAAAAAATTCGCGGATGCTGTCCCTGTTGAAGTAATGCCTGTGGCCATTGAAAACTGGTTTTCTTAGGCAGTTCCGGTCGTATCCCCAGCTCCCGATTCCACAGCCGCGCGTGATGGGCGCAAATGTTGCGAATGGTGGTCAGGGTATGCAGCCACGACTGCAGCAGAGGTGCAGGTAATGCAAGGTACTTGGCGATAACTTTCTTGTCTGCATCGCGGGCAAGTCCCTTGTACAGGTGAGAAAGATCTCCCAGGGTCAGCTCTTCCAGCATGGCCCATCCGGGCATCAGTGACGGCTGGTCGTACGTTACCGGATAGTGCCGGGCATAGCTTTCTTTCGCACGTTGCCGCTTAAGGTGATCTTTACGCCGGGTATCGGTTTGCAGGCGGTCTATCCGTTGGCATTCCTTTTCGTAATCGCGTTTGGCGGTGTTTTGCTTGGTGCGTATGGTCTCCATCAATCGAGCATGGTCATAGGTGTGCTGAAATAGCCGGACTTCCATGTACCAATGCCCGCCGTGAGTAGGGCCCATGTGGTTACTGATCAATGAACGAACGGCAACTTCGACACGCTCGATGGCATCCATTGCAAGTAGGCGCAGCCTGCGGTCGAACTCATAGAGCGTGGTCAGTTCACGAAATTCGGAACCCTTGCGGAAAGGGTGATCTTGAGCGTCTGCATGCTGAAACGTACGCATGTAAGGTGTGAGGCGGAAGAAGCTGACAGCTTGCAGGAAGTACCGTGCTCGAGCCTCATCCTGGATTTGCAGGCCACGTTGCTTGAGCAGTTCGATTTGGGCAGTGATGTCGATCGCCGGTTTACCAAAGACTCTCATGCCCTAAAAACTCCGGGCAAAAAAAACCCGCTCAATTTGTGCTTGGCTGCTGACGCAACTATAGGCATGGCGGGTGTGTTGCGGCGAAGACTAGGTAGAACCGCTTCGCTTTGCAAGTTTTTTGCTGAAAGGTCGATAAGCGGATAGGCCAGGTTTTGCATGAGGAATCTCGCTGTTTTTGTTGACGAGGAACCTTGTCTTTTTCAGGTTTTGAGACTGATTGTACTAGTTGCAAACACAGGCCCGAGCTCGATAGGTCACGTAACTGGGCCTATAAGAATAGAGCTTCAACAACTTGGGAATCTTCCTACTTCGCTCGACAAAATGGACACTAACAGTCAGTCATAGTCGAATTCGAAGAGTGCGGGGCGATGGAAATGACAACGAAGATGTCTCCCGCTATACGGGATCACGCATTACAGATCGCCCATCACGAAATGGGCCACTACGTCGTGGCCCGCGCTTTGGGGTTTGCAACCGGCGGCGTGACTCTGTCCGTGACCATGGATTTGCGCCATCAAGGGGGCGCTGCCATTACCCTGGCGCGCCCGATTTCATCGATTGACGCAATGAAAGCGCACGTGGAAGCCCGAATAATGGTCCTGATGGCTGGCGCCATGGGGCAGACACTGTCTTCGACACATCGGTCCGGGAATCGCGTCGACAAGACGAAAGCCGTCACCATCCTGAAAGGTGCGCTGGGGGCGGAACAGGATTATGCAAAAGTAAAAGAGCTTCAGCATTTGCTGCGCAACATCACCTGTCCCGATACGGACCCTGCGTCATCTGACCGTATTGCGGCTGAGCTTCAAGCGATGACTGATCGCATGTGGGGCCGGACTCAAGCAATCGTCGAGGATCTGGCGGACACGATTACCGAATTGGGGCGCGTGTTGGTCGACGCCATGGTCATCGTGGAGCAGTGGGGCAGGGCGGCGGATACGTATGAGGTGGTGTTTACGCGTGAGATGCTTGAGCGGTTGCGGCCAGTGCAGGCCATTCCGGCGTTGGGTGTTTCGGCGTAAGACAACGCACCACCGATCATCCTGTGAAAGCCCCGAATTCTCGGGGCTCATTCCACGGCCCATCGGCCGTTATTTTTTGGACTTCGTATCGGTGCGATCAGGTCCGCGCTCCAGCACCTTCATCACATCATCGACCACGGCCTTGCTCATCGACGTCAGGTAATGCGCGGCCCAGGCGTGGCGGTCGGTGTCTTTGGCGTAGGCGGCGTCCATGGTCAGCTCCTTGGCGAGGTACAACAGATTTGAGGCCTGAGCTAGAGCATCGGCGAGGGGGACGCCACTACTGACATGGAACAGCGGTTGGTTTGAGCAGTAGATGAAGGGGGTGAGGCCGATGGTTTTCAGTTCTGAGGGGTGGGGCGGATTTGTTTGGGGCATGGTTTTACTCCAGGGTTCCAGGAGCTGCCATTTTTCGTTACCACACGAAAAGGTGGCAGCTGTACGCAGGGTGGTAAACCGGGAACCAAGGAAACCGGCACGCCCGAGGGCGTCCCACGCACAGCCGCCATATCAAGAATTCAGGCCTGAAAACTACCTTCGTTCGTAATGCGTGCATTAGTGCGCTGGTTTCGCCGGGTTACCACACCCGATCACTGCATTTGCAGCGACGTCCGGAGACTATCCCGTCGAAGAACAGCGCAACAAGGCATCAAAGTGCCCACAAAACACGATTCGGAGTTTGCCTACAAGGTCTGCGGACGTCATCCGATATTGCGCCACCTGAAGTAAACAAAACCAAACGCCATTCACGCAAAAGCCGCGCATTGCGCGGCTTTCTTGTTTGGACGGTTTCGATGTCGCTGGGCAAGTTGGGCTTTATGCTGCTGTGCGGTAAGGACTGGTTGCGGCGACCTGGTTCGACCAAACGCTAGGGACAGAAACGAAAAAAGACGCCATAGGCGTCTTCTACGATTCGGTAAAGCAGATCCGGACACCACTTACGAACCGCCTTGCGCGGTTACGGCTTTCGCCGCTGGGAAGCGCTCAATCTCATCCGGTCAGTCGCTTCGACGAGTCAAATCTAATGAAAGTTGATATTCACGTCAATCATTAAGTCTGACGAAAGCCGCGCAGTGCGCGGTTTTCTTGTTTGGTGGGCCCACACGGACTTGAACCGTGGACCAAAGGATTATGAGTCCTCTGCTCTAACCAACTGAGCTATAGGCCCTCAGTAGGCCGCGGATTATAGCGACGGTTTCTCGGCTGTGCTATCCGAAAAATCCGATACGGCTATACGAAGAAACGTCGCGGCGAATTCGTCCGCCCGCAACGGCAAGCTGACGATGTAGCCCTGAATCTGTTCGCAGCCTTCTTCGGCGAGAAATAGTTGCTGCGCCAGAGTCTCGACACCTTCGGCTATCACGGTGAATTGCATGCTGCGGCCCAGCGCGATGATGGCGCGAACGATTGCCGCATCGTGGGGATCATCCGGCAGGCCGCGGACAAAAGACTGGTCGATCTTGAGAATATCCAGCGGCAGGCGTTTGAGGTAGCTCAGGGAGGAATAGCCCGTGCCGAAGTCGTCGATGGCCAGTTGCACACCCAGGTGTTTGAGTTGATGCAGCACCGCCAGCGCTTCCTCGGCCTGGCTCATGATGAAGTTCTCGGTAATTTCCAGTTGCAATAACCCGGGCTGAAGACCGTTGTCCTTGAGCAGTTGTTCGATCCGGCCGAGCAGGTTGGGTTGACGAAGTTGTGCGCCTGCGAGGTTGACCGACAGCGGGCCGAGGCATTCATAGGTCTGATTCCATTCGTACATCTGCCGACATGCGGTCTCGAGCACCCAGTCGCCGATTTGCAGGATCATCCCGTTCTCTTCGGCCAGCGGAATGAAGTGCTCTGGCGGCACGGCACCGAAGGTCGGGTGATGCCAGCGGATCAGCGCTTCGGCCCCGACAAGGCGATGGTCCTCCAGGCTGATTTTGGGCTGGTAACACAGGGACAGCTCATTGCGCTCGATGGCACGGCGCAGTTCGTGCTCCAGTGCGACGCGCTCGCTGGCCTGGGCGGTCAGGTCGCGGGTATAGCTTTCGACCCGGTTGCGGCCCTTGGCCTTGGAGCGATACATCGCCGCGTCGGCGTTTTTGACCAGCGTGGCGACGTCACAGCCGTCTTTGGGATACAGGCTGGTGCCGATGCTGGCACTGATGAAGAACTCATGCTCGCCCGCCTGGAATGGCGCGCTGAAGCAGTTGAGCAACTTGGTTGCGATATTGTCGGCGTCGGTGGATTGCTGCAGGCCCGGTAGCAGGATGATGAACTCGTCGCCGCCCAGTCGCGCCACGGTGTCGATATCACGCAACTGCTCCTTCAGACGCACGGCGATGCCCTTGAGCAGCAGGTCGCCGACCGGGTGGCCGAGGCTGTCGTTGATGTGTTTGAACCGGTCCAGGTCGAGGAACAACACCGCGCCCTGGCCGCCGTTTTCCTGCTGGTTGTTGAGCGCGGTCAGCAGCCGGCTTTCGAACAGTGTGCGGTTGGGCAGGCCGGTGAGCGGGTCGTGGTGCGCCTGATAATCGAGTTTGGCTTGCGCGTGCTTCAGGCTGGAAATGTCCGCGAACACGGCAACAAAGTGGGTGATGAACTTGTCGCGGTTGCGCACGGCGCTGATGGTCAGCCAGCTCGGGTACAACTCGCCGTTTTTGCGCCGGTTGGAAATCTCGCCCTGCCAATGGCCTTCGGCGGTCAGTTGATGCCACATCGCCGCGTAGAAAGCGCTGTCATGCAGGCCCGAGGCTAGCAGGCGCGGGGTGTGGCCCAGTGCTTCGCTTTCGCTGTAGCCGGTAATTTCGGTAAACGCGCGATTGACCGCGCTGATGTGTTGCTGCGTGTCGGTGATCAAAACCCCCTCGGCGGTGCTCTCGAACACCGTCGCGGCTTGTTGCAGTTTTTCCTGCATCAGGTGTCGCTCGGTGATGTCCCGGGCGATGGTCAGCATGCAGTCTTCATCGCCGATCGGCAGCGGCCGGCTGGACACCTCGCAGAGGCGGATCTGCCCGTCGCTGCGGCGGATATGGCAACTGAAGTCACGGACGAAACCGTCCCGGTGCAGCAGGTCGAGCATCTGTTTGCGTTCGTTGAGGTTGACCCAGATCCCCAACTCAAGCGCCGAACGATCCACCGACATCGCACTGTTGAAACCGGTAATGCGGCTGAAGCCTTCGTTGACCTCCAGCAGCAAGCCATCGCTCTGCCGGGACAGCAGCAAACCGTCGGGGGACGCGTGGAAGGCTTTGGCGAATTTCTCTTCGGACGTTTGCAGCTGTTGCTGGGTTTCCTTGAGCTTGCTGATATCGCGCACAACCACCACCAGCGCCGGGGTCGTGTCGAGGTCGAAAGGTTCGGCGGAGATCAGGCCGGTAAACACTTGGCCATTGCTGCGGCGAAAGGGCATCTCCAGGTTGCGGATGCTGCCGGCCTGCAAGCGTTGCAACAGGCCTGGCCCAACGCCGGGTATGCCCCAGATGTTCAGGTCGGTGGCGGTCTGACCGATGACTTCCTCGGCTTTGAGACCAATTTGCTCCTCGAACGCTTCGTTGACCTCCAGCAGGCAGCCATCCGACAGCCGTGCAATGACCAGAATGTCCGGGCATTGCTGGAACACCGAGGCAAACTTCTGCTCCGACAGGCGCAACGCCTCTTCGGTGCGCTTGGTTTCGCTGATGTCGATCATCAACCCGCGCATCACCGGCTCATGACCGTGCTCGATCAGGCTGACGATGTCGCGCACCCACAGGCAACGGCCGTCGGCGGTGATGACCCGGTAATCGAGGCTGTGATCGCGCCCGGCCAGGACCTCGTGATCGCAGAAGGTCTGGGCGCGGGTCAGGTCGGCGGGGTGGATGATGTTGCGCCAGAACCCCGGAATCAGCCAATGGGACAGGGGATAACCAAGCAATTCTTCGGCGTGGGGCGACACATAGCTGTAGGTGAAATCGGTGATCCGCGCTTCCCAGGCAATGGCCGAAAGGCTCTCCACCAGCCCGCGATAATGGTATTCGCTGCTGCGCAGTTCCTGTTCAAGGTCGACGCGGCGGGAGATTTCCGAACTCAGTCGGCGATTGATCCGGATGACCACCGCCAGCACGGTGATCAGCAACAGCAACCCCGGCAGGCCGTAAACGATCAGATCGGACCAGAAGGTTCGATGATCGAGGACGTTACCGACCCAATGTTCCTGGATGGCGCTGATTTCTGCCGGTGTCATGTCCGCCAGGACTTTGTCGAGGATGCCGACCAGAATCTTCTTGTTCTGAGGCACGCCCATGGCCAGTTGATAGCGATAGGGTGTCTCGCCGCTGACATAGAGCCCATCGAGCTTGAGTTGGCGCAGGCTCCAGACGCTGGAAGCGAGATCGCCGACCACCGCGTCCACTTCATCGGTCGCCAGTGCCTGCAAGGCTGAACTGACGTTGGGCATGCCCACAAGGTTCAGGTCGGGGTGGTGAGTGCGCAGCAGTTCATGAGGCGCGTAGTTTTCCACCACGGCGATTTTCAGACCGTACAACTCTTCAAGCTTGTGCGGTTGAGCGCCTCCGACGTGGGCAAGGATGACGATCGGAAAGTCGAGGTAGGGGCGCGTAAACGCCAGGTATTTCTGACGCTCCGGGGTCGACATGATGCCCGGCAACAGGTCCAGTTTCGCTTGTTTGGCCTGCTCAAGCACAGCCGTCCAGCTCACAGGCTCGATGGGCGTGAGCTTGATGGCCAGGCGTTGGCGAATCAGGTCGATGTAATCCGCCGCAAGGCCCTGATAGCGGCCCTGATCGTCACGAAACTCAAAGGGTGGCCATGACGCATCGACACCCAAGCGTAAGTCAGGGTGGGCCGTCAACCAGCTACGTTCTTCGTCGGTCAGAGTCAGCGCGCCAGCCGTTGCGGTCCAGGTCATCAGCGACAGCAAAAAAAGCACGGTCGGCAGTCTGGGCATAACGGTCTCGTTATGGCTCGGGGGAATGTTTCGAGTGTAGACGGGCAATTCGGCGGGAGGGAAGTGCGGGGGATTTAATCTGCATAAAGCAAAACCCCCGGCCTGGGCCGGGGGTTTTGTGATCACTCGTCGAGGAAGGAGCGCAGATGCTCGCTTCTCGTCGGGTGGCGCAGCTTGCGCAGCGCCTTGGCTTCGATCTGACGAATCCGTTCACGGGTCACGTCGAACTGCTTACCAACCTCTTCAAGCGTGTGGTCGGTATTCATGTCGATACCGAAGCGCATGCGCAGAACCTTGGCTTCACGGGCAGTGAGGCCGGACAGGACTTCGCGAGTCGCTTCTTTAAGGCTCTCAACGGTAGCAACATCGATTGGCGACTGCATGGTCGAGTCTTCGATGAAGTCACCCAGATGGGAGTCTTCGTCATCACCGATCGGGGTTTCCATGGAGATCGGCTCTTTAGCGATCTTCAATACCTTGCGGATCTTGTCCTCAGGCATTTCCATGCGTTCGCCCAGCTCTTCCGGGGTCGGTTCGCGACCCATTTCCTGCAACATCTGCCGGGAAATACGGTTGAGCTTGTTGATCGTCTCGATCATGTGCACCGGAATACGGATGGTGCGGGCCTGGTCGGCGATCGAGCGAGTGATCGCCTGACGGATCCACCAGGTGGCATAAGTCGAGAATTTGTAGCCGCGGCGGTATTCGAACTTGTCTACCGCTTTCATCAAACCGATGTTGCCTTCCTGGATCAGATCGAGGAATTGCAGGCCACGGTTGGTGTACTTCTTGGCGATGGAGATCACCAGACGCAAGTTCGCTTCGACCATCTCTTTCTTCGCGCGGCGGGCCTTGGCCTCACCGATCGACATGCGACGGTTGATGTCCTTGATCTCGGCGATCGTCAAACCTGTTTCGGTTTCCAGCGCGGTCAGCTTCTGCTGGCAACGAATGATGTCCGGCTGCAGGCGACCAATGGCTTCAGCATATTTGCTTTTGCCTTTGGCCAGAGCATCGCTCCAGCTTTCGTCAACTTCGTTGCCCGGGAACTGGCGCAGGAAGTCGGCACGCGGCATACGGGCATCACGCACGCACAATTGCATGATCGCGCGCTCTTGCTGACGCAGACGATCCAGGGCACTGCGAACACGCTCGACCAGGCCTTCGAATTGCTTCGGCACCAGTTTGATCGGCATGAACAGCTCAGCCAGGGCCAACAGTTCAGCGATAGCTGCCTTATTGTTGCGACCGTGCTTTTTCAGAGCCTTGCGGGTGATTTCCATCTGATCAGCGACAGCGCCAAAACGCTGTGCGGCGATGATCGGATCCGGACCGCTTTCGGCTTCTTCTTCGTCATCCGAAGCTTCGGCGTCATCGTCGTCGGTATCGTCGTCCGCTTTCACGGCTTTCGGATCGACTGGCGGCGGCACTTCTGCAGCAGGCGGCGCAATGCCGTCGTCCGGGTCGATATAACCGCTCAGGACGTCGGACAGGCGACCACCTTCGGTGGTGACGCGAGTGTATTCGGAGAGAATATGGTCAACCGTGCCAGGGAAGTGCGCGATTGCGCCCATCACTTCGCGGATGCCTTCTTCAATACGTTTGGCGATTTCGATTTCGCCTTCACGTGTCAGGAGCTCTACCGTACCCATTTCGCGCATGTACATGCGCACCGGGTCGGTGGTGCGACCGATGTCGGTTTCGACCGCTGCCAACGCTGCTGCTGCCTCTTCGGCCGCGGCTTCGTCGGTATCGGCGTCGGCCAGCATAAGGGAATCCTTATCTGGCGCAACCTCGAATACGTTGATCCCCATGTCATTGATCATGCGGATGATGTCTTCCACCTGTTCCGGATCTGAAATATCCTCCGGCAGGTGGTCGTTGACCTCCGCGTAAGTCAGGTAGCCCTGCTCACGACCAAGTGTGATCAACTCTTTGATACGAGACTGCTGTTGCGCTTTTCCGGACATAACACCCTATCCACTGAAGGTCTTGGCGGGCAAAAAACAAGCCGAGGATTATACCTGAGCTATGACCTCACGCGCCAGTTGAGGTCGGGTTTGGTACAGTCATATTGCGTTTTAATAGGTCGCGCATCTGATTTGCGATCTGATTTGCTTCCTCTGCGGTCAATCCCGGCTGTCTTGCTTTTCTGATAAGTGCTTCCAGGCTATCGGTGTGTTGACCGGCTGATAGCCTAGTAATGGTGTCTAAAAACTGTTGTTCAAGGTTGCCGCCTTCAATCAGCCATTCCTTTTCCGCCAATGCTTTGAGAAGGCGTCCCTGCTCCGTCCCATGCCAGCGGGCCATTAACTGAATTGAGTTTAGCTTAGGATTTTTTTGCACGGCCTCGATAAGGGCTACCAGCAATTGCGCGTAGGTGTTGCTCTCATTGGCGAAGTGATCGGCGGTTTCTACCCTGCCAGCCAGTTCCGGATGATGAATGAGCGTGCGAAGCGCAATCAGGGTCGGGGCTTCCACGGCAATCGGTGTGCGCGGGGCGCTTTGTTGATCGCGATCACCGCCACGCTTGCCATTTTTGTCCCACGGTTTCTTGTCCCATTTCTTGCCGCCGGCGCCGGGTTTCTTCGGCGTCCATTCCTGCTGCGGCACGTACATCTCTTGTGCCTGCGGCTGATGGTAATCGCTGTAATCCGGCATCGCGTCGTAATCGATGCCCGGATCATAAGCGGGCGGCGCGTCCTGAGGTGCGCTTTGCACCAGCTGGGTCACCGCTTCGCCGCTGAGCCCGGTGATTTCGGACAGGCGCTTCCGCATGAGGATCCGCAGGTTCGCGCCCGGAACCTTGTCGATCAGCGGCGCCGCGAGGGTGGCCATGTGGGCCTTGCCTTCGAGCGAGCGCGGGTCCGATTCCTCGGTCAGTTGCTGGAAAAAGTAGTCTGCCAATGGCTGCGCGTGCTGGTTGATCCGCGCGCGGAACGCATCGGTGCCTTCGGAGCGGACCAGCGTATCCGGGTCTTCGCCCTCGGGCAGAAACAGGAAGCGCGCCCGTCGCCCGTCTTGCAGGCAGGGCAGGGTGGCTTCCAGTGCTCGCCATGCGGCGTTACGGCCAGCCTGGTCGCCGTCGAAGCAGAACAAAACGTTGGGCACGACGCGAAACAGACGCTTCAAGTGCTCTTCGCTGGTGGCGGTGCCGAGTGTGGCGACGGCATTGCGCAGGCCTTGCTGGGCGAGGGCGATGACGTCCATGTAGCCTTCGACGACGATGATTTCGTCGAGGTTACGGTTGTTTTTGCGTGCTTCATAAAGGCCGTAGAGTTCCTGGCCCTTATGGAATACCGGGGTTTCCGGTGAGTTCAGGTATTTCGGTTTGTCATCGCCCAGCACCCGTCCACCAAAAGCAATGATGCGGCCGCGGCTGTCTCGGATCGGAAACATCACGCGATCGCGGAAGCGGTCGTAGCGCTTGCCGGTTTCGGCGTTTTCGATCAGCAGGCCGGCATCGACCATGGCTTTCTGTTGCAGCGTGTCGCTGCTCAGGTGCTTGAACAGATTGTCCCAGCCGGGCGGAGCGAAACCGAGGCCGAAGTCCCGGGCGATCTCGCCCGTCAACCCGCGACCCTTCAAGTAATCCACCGCGGCTTTGCGCGACGGATGGCTTTTCAGTGCCTGGCGATAGAAATCGGCGGCGGCAGTGAGCAGCGGGTAAAGCGGCGAATCGGTCGGCTGCCGCGGTTTGTGCGGCCGGCCGCTTTCTTCGCGGGGGATTTCCATGCCGGCGGCTTTGGCCAGTTCTTCGACAGCCTGGATGAAGTCCAGGTTGTCGTGGTCCATCATGAAGCCGAGGGCGTTACCGCCAGCACCGCAGCCGAAGCAGTAATAGAACTGCTTGTCGGGGCTGACGCTGAAAGACGGGGTTTTTTCTTTGTGGAACGGGCAGCAGGCAGTGTAGTTCTTGCCGGCCTTTTTCAGTTGCAGGCGCGAGCTGACCACATCGACGATGTCGGTGCGGTTCAGAAGGTCGTCAATGAAGCTCTGGGGAATTAGCCCGGCCATGGCGGTCTCGTCATCTGCGCTGAAATGGACCCAAAACGAAGGGCCGGCGAACGCGGGTCATTGCTTGAGGCGCGCAAAGTGTGCGGCTCGACCAGTGTCGTCTGCGTAATCGCTGTCGGGAAGTGTATCTGCCGAAAATCCACTGACGTTAATACCAATCAGTATTCGACTATTTGAAAGTGTTTCGCTGAATCCGCTGCGGCCAGTCGATGGCCTCGGATAGCTCATAAGCGGGCACGCAAGAAGGTGCCTTGGGCTGATCGTCGTGAGAGGAATCAGTGGGTGTGCTCGTCAGTAGCCTTGGAAGGCTCGTCAGAAAAGACGTGCACCGCTGGCAAAAGAGCCAGGTCTGACGCTGTGAAGCAGGTTTGTCTCGGTCGCGTCTGCGGCTTTGACGGTGAAGCATCAAGCGTTGTCCGCAAATGCCATTAGCCCGGCTGAGGGCCGGGCTTGGCAGAAGCTTGCTACGAACGTCTGTGTATTAGTACAGACGAACGGCGCGGCGCTGTTCGCGCTGAACTTTCTTGGCGTGACGCTTAACAGCGGCTGCTGCTTTGCGCTTACGCTCAGAAGTTGGCTTCTCGTAAAATTCGCGGCTACGAACTTCAGCCAGTACACCGGCTTTTTCGCAGGAGCGCTTGAAACGACGCAGAGCTACGTCGAAGGGTTCGTTCTCTTTTACTTTGACGGCTGGCATCCAGAGCTACCTTCATTCATTACCGGGGTCAACATCCTCGCGGCAAAAGAGCACTTGAAGACGTCGGTTTTTAAGGGTTGCGGATGTTAACCCCTCATCGCTCGGAATGCAAAGCCTCTGATCGAAAACCGCTAGTCGGGGCATCACATGGCGACTATTATGCGCGCCTTCGAATTCAGCCTAAACAAGGCGCAAACCCATGCTAGTACTGGGATTAGAAACCTCCTGCGACGAAACCGGTGTCGCATTATATGACAGTGAACGCGGCTTGCTGGCCGACGCGCTGTTCAGCCAGATCGACCTGCATCGCGCCTATGGTGGCGTGGTGCCGGAGCTGGCTTCGCGTGACCACGTCAAACGCATGCTGCCCTTGATTCGTCAGGTGTTGGCCGAGGCGGGCTGCGTGCCCACCGAGATCGACGCGATCGCCTATACCGCGGGTCCGGGGCTGGTCGGGGCGCTGCTGGTCGGTGCTTCCTGCGCTCAGGCGCTGGCCTTTGCCTGGGGCATTCCGGCGCTCGGCGTGCACCACATGGAAGGCCATTTGCTGGCGCCGATGCTGGAGTCGCAACCGCCGGAATTCCCGTTCGTCGCTTTGTTGGTGTCGGGCGGTCATACGCAGCTGGTTCAGGTCGACGGGATCGGTCAATACACGCTCTTGGGCGAAACCCTCGACGATGCTGCCGGTGAAGCCTTCGACAAGACCGCGAAGATGATGGGGCTGAATTATCCGGGCGGTCCGGAAATCGCTCGTCTGGCGGAGCAAGGCGTTGCAGGACGTTTCACTTTTCCGCGTCCGATGTGCGACCGTCCGGGCCTGGCTTTCAGCTTCAGTGGCCTGAAAACCTTCGCCCTCAACACCTGGCAGCAGAGCGTCAGCGCCGGGGACGACAGCGAGCAAGCCCGTCGCGACATCGCGCTGGCGTTCCAGCAGGCCGTGGTGGAGACTTTGACCATCAAGTGCAAGCGCGCCCTGAAACAGGCGGGCATGAAGCGTCTGGTCATCGCAGGGGGCGTCAGTGCCAACAAGGCGCTGCGCTCTTCACTGGAAAAAATGCTCGGCGACATGAAGGGCGACGTGTTTTACGCCCGTCCGGAGTTCTGCACCGACAATGGCGCAATGATTGCGTTTGCCGGCTGCCAGCGCTTGCAGGCCGGTCAACACGAAAGTCTGGCGATCAGCGTGCAGGCTCGCTGGCCGATGGAGCAATTGTCAGGGCTGTGATGAACGGCGCTCACGTCCGGTATTTAAAAATGCCGTTCGCGCCCGGCAAACAGGTCGCGTAGATTGCCCCGATGACGCCAGACGATCATGCCCGTGAGCGCGCTCATGGGCAGCAAGGCCGCCGGTTCCTGCCAGGCCAGCAGCGGCAGGGTCAGCGGTGTGGCGATCAGCGCGGCGAGTGAGCTGGTGCGGGTCAGGTAGAACGTCAGCAGCCAGGCACAGACCGCCAGCAGGGCTGCTGGCGGGTAAAGCCCCAGTAACATGCCGGCAGCAGTGGCGACACCTTTGCCACCGCGAAAGCGAAAATACAGCGGGAACAGGTGACCGATGACGGCACAAACGCCGATCCAGGCCTGTTCTTGCAGCGAAAGACCCGCAACACCGGCGATCAGCACCGGCAACAGCCCTTTGCAGAGGTCGCCGATCAAGGTCAGGATGGCGAGTTTCTTGCCGGCCAGACGCAACATGTTGGTGGCACCGGCATTGCCCGAGCCACTCATTCGCGGATCGGGGCTACCGGTCAGGCGGCTGAGCAAAATGGCGAAGGACAGAGAGCCGAGCAGGTAGGCGAGAGTCGCCAGTAACCAAAACATGCTAACTATTCCGGGCGAGGACGCCCTGATTCTAACGGCGCATTGCGCCCTTGTCGTGCAGCGGAGAAAAGTGCTTGGACAGAGTGTTTATCGAGGGCCTGGAAGTCGACACCGTGATCGGTGCCTACGACTGGGAGCGAGGCATCCGACAGTGCTTGCGTCTTGATCTGAGCTTCGCCTGGGACAATCGCCCGGCCGCGGCGGGTGATGACTTGACCCTGGCGCTCGATTACGCGAGCGTTTCGTCGCGCATCCAGGCCTTTGCCGAGCAAGCGCAGTTCCAGTTGGTCGAGACCTTTGCCGAACGTCTGGTTGAAGTGCTGATGAGCGAGTTCAACATTACCTGGATGCGTCTCAAACTGACCAAGCCAGGTGCCGTCCCGGCGGCTACCGGTGGTGTGGGCGTGGAGATCGAGCGCGGATGTCGCTGACTCAGGTGTACCTCGGGCTCGGTAGCAATATCGAGCGCGAAACCCATTTGCAGGCTGGCCTGGAAGCCCTGGCGGGTTTTCTGGTGGATATAAGATGCTCGGCTGTGTTTGAAAGCCAGCCGGTGGGGATCAAGAGCGGGCCGTTCTTCAATTTCGTGGTCTCGGCTTACACCGATTTGCCGCTGATAGAACTGGACCGCCGACTGAAATTCATCGAGGCGGACAATGGCCGCTATGCACCGGACCGCAAGGGTTTGCCGCTGGATATCGACGTGTTGTTGTTCGGTGATCTGGTGGGTAACTTCGACGGATTGATTCTGCCGCGTGCAGAGATCCTGAAAAATGCCTTCGTGTTGTGGCCGTTGTCGCTCATTGCGCCGGATCGTGTGCATCCGGGTGTAGGCAAAAGCTTTGCGACGTTGTGGGGCGAAGCGCAGATTGATCAGGTGTTGGCGCCGGTGGCGTTTGAATGGCGTGGGAAGCCGTTGACTCCCCAGAATTTGCTGTGACCTGAATGACGCCTTCGCGGGCAAGCCTCGCTCCTACAGGGCAACGCATACGTGTAGGAGCGAGCGGTGCGGCGATCCGACTTGCCCGCGAAGCTTTTCAGGAAGGCGCCGTCTCTTTGTAAATCTTCAGCGCTTTAAGCCGCTCACGCTTGATCGCCTCTCCCAACTCCGGCCCCTTGAATCCCTTCTCCAGCAACGGTTGTACCGCCACGCTGCGGGCTGCATTCGCCGCCCCGCGCAAATAATCCGCCTGTGGATAACTTCTCTGCTCCAGCCCTTTGCGCCCGCGCGCGTCCATTTCACACGCCGCAATAAACTCCTCAAACCGCTGCGGGCGACGATAGACGTCAAAACTCTGAAGCAGCTCCAGCAGCGTCGAGGGCTTTAGCTCCAGGGCGCGATGGCCATGGGTGTGATATTGCCCCACCAGCAAAGCCAGTTCCTGGCAGTCCTTCGGTGCCTTGAAGCGTTCATTGACCGCTTTGATCAGCTTCAGGCCGGTGTGTTCGTGGGCGATGTGCCGCGGCCAGTCTTCTTTCGGCGTCAGTCCTTTGCCCAGGTCATGCAGCAGGCAAGCCCAGCGCACAGTCAGTGGTTGTTTGTGCAACGCTGATTGCTCAAGCACGCTCAAGGTGTGTACGCCCGTGTCGATTTCCGGGTGATGAGCTTCCGGTTGCGGTACGCCGAACAGGGCATCGACTTCTGGCATCAGCACCTTGAGAGCGCCGCACTCGCGCAGCACTTCGATAAATACCTGCGGTTGATCTTCCAGCAGTGCGCGGGAAATTTCTTTCCAGCTACGTTCGGCGGTCAATGCCTCCAGTTCGCCCGACTCGCTGAGTTGGCGCATCAGCTCCAGCGTTTCCGGTGCGACGGTGAAGCCCAACTCCGCATAACGAGCGGCAAAGCGCGCAACGCGCAGAACACGGAGCGGATCTTCGGCGAATGCGGGGGAAACGTGACGCAGAACGCGAGCTTCGAGATCGCGTTGGCCATGGTACGGGTCGGTCAAATTCTGTTTATCGTCTTCAGCCATGGCGTTGATCGTCAGGTCGCGACGAATCAGGTCTTCTTCGAGGGTGACTTCAGGGCTGGCGTGAAAGGTAAAGCCGCCGTAACCGCGTCCGCTTTTGCGTTCAGTCCGGGCGAGGGCATATTCCTCACCACTTTTTGGATGAAGAAACACCGGGAAGTCCGCGCCCACCGGGCGATAGCCCTTGGCGAGCATTTCTTCGGTGGTGGCGCCGACCACGACCCAGTCGATATCGGTGACAGGTTTGCCCAGCAGGCGATCGCGTACCGCACCGCCGACTTTATAAATCCGCATAAAAAACCTCCGTTAGCCCGACAGAATAACCGTTGCGTCGAGCTTGCGGAGGCACGAACAGGATCAAAGATGAATGACGGCCAGGTCCAGCCGGCCGTATTCGCCTTCGCTGTGCTCGCTTCTGGGCGGTACGTGGTGGGTTTTCATCACCTGATCCCCTTGCAGGGTTTCCAGGTGAATGTCGAAGCCCCAGAGGCGGTGCAAGTGTTTAAGCACTTCCTCGGTGGACTCGCCCAGCGGTTTGCGGTCGTGTTGCTGGTGACGCAGGGTCAGGGAGCGGTCTCCGCGGCGGTCGATGCTGTAGATCTGGATATTGGGTTCGCGATTGCCCAGGTTGTACTGTGCGGCCAGGGTTTCCCGAATGGTGCGGTAGCCATCTTCGTCGTGGATGGCCGGTACCAGCAGGTCGTCCTTCTGATCATCATCGAGAATGCTGAACAATTTCAGGTCGCGGATCACCTTCGGCGACAGGTACTGCAGGATGAAGCTTTCATCCTTGAAGCTGCTCATGGCGAACTTGATGGTCGATAGCCAGTCGGTGCCGGCGATTTCCGGGAACCAGCGGTAATCTTCCTCGGTGGGGGTTTCACACATGCGCCGGATATCACGGTACATGGCAAAGCCCAGGGTGTAGGGGTTTATTCCGTTGTAGTACGGGCTGTCGAAGCCCGGCTGGAAGACCACGCTGGTGTGGGACGTCAGGAACTCCATCATGAAGCCGTCGGTGACCAGCCCTTCGTCGTACAGGTCGTTCATCAGGGTGTAATGCCAGAACGTGGCCCAGCCTTCGTTCATCACCTGAGTCTGGCGTTGCGGGTAAAAATACTGGGCGATCTTACGCACGATCCGCACGATCTCCCGCTGCCAGGGCTCCAGCAGCGGCGCGTGTTTTTCGATGAAGTACAGGATGTTTTCCTGCGGTTCGGCGGGGAAGCGTGCGTTGTCCCGGTCGCTGTACTTGTCCGCGCCTTTCGGGATGGTGCGCCACAGATCGTTGATCTGTTTCTGCAAATGCTCCTCCCGGTCCTTTTGCCGACGACGTTCTTCCTCGGCGGAAATCGGGTAAGGGCGTTTGTAGCGGTCAACCCCGTAGTTCATCAGCGCATGGCAGGAGTCCAGCAGGTCCTCGACCGCGTCGATGCCGTGGCGCTCTTCGCACTGCATGATGTACTGCTTGGCGAACACCAGGTAATCGATGATCGAGCTGGCGTCGGTCCAGGTGCGAAACAGGTAGTTGCCTTTGAAGAAGCTGTTGTGCCCGTAGCAGGCGTGAGCCACCACCAGCGCCTGCATGCAGATGGTGTTTTCTTCCATCAGGTAGGCGATGCAGGGGTCCGAGTTGATCACGATTTCGTACGCCAGCCCCATCTGCCCGCGAGTGTAGGATTTTTCGGTGCTGAGGAAGTGTTTGCCGTACGACCAATGGTGATAACCCAGCGGCATACCGACGGAGGCATACGCATCCATCATCTGCTCGGCCGTGATCACTTCGATCTGGTTAGGGTAGGTGTCGAGCGCATAGCGAGCCGCGATACGACTGATTTCGCGGTCGTAGGCCTGGATCAGCTCGAACGTCCATTCGGAGCCGGTGGAAATGGGTTGGCGCTTCTGCTCTTTGGCGGTCATGTCACTAACCTGCGCTGGAAGAGTTCACGGAAGACCGGATAGATATCCCCGGCCGAGACCAGTTGTTGCTGGGCAAAAGTGTCTGAAAAGGCTTCGGCGATGCGCTCGTACTCGAACCACAGGGCCTGATGTTCGCGCGGGGTGATCTCAACGTAAGTGTAGTACTGCACGAACGGCATGATCTGGTTGATCAGAATGTCGCGGCAGATCGGCGAGTCGTCATTCCAGTTATCGCCGTCGGAAGCCTGGGCGGCGTAGATATTCCACTCGTTGCTCGGATAGCGTTCGGCCATGATCTCCTGCATCAGTTTCAACGCGCTGGAAACGATGGTGCCGCCGGTTTCGCGGGAATAGAAGAATTCTTCCTCATCCACTTCCCGGGCACTGGTGTGGTGGCGGATGAAAACCACGTCAATCTTGTCGTAGTTACGCTTGAGGAACAGGTACAGCAGGATAAAGAAACGCTTGGCGATGTCCTTGGTCGCCTGGGTCATGGAGCCGGACACGTCCATCAGGCAGAACATCACCGCCTTCGAACTGGGGTTGGGTTGCTTGACCAGCAGGTTGTACTTGAGGTCGAAGGTGTCGAGGAACGGTATGCGATGAATGCGCGCACTGAGTTTTTCTATTTCCGCCTCGATTTCCTGAATATCGCCGAAGTTGTCCGGTTCTTCCTGCCTGAGTCGCAGCAATTCCTCTTTGGCTTCGCGCAGTTTCGCCCGGCTGCTGCCGGACAGGGCGATTCGTCGGGCGTGGGCCGAGCGCAAGGTGCGGATGATGTTGATCCGCGACGGGTTGCCTTCGTTGCTGATGCCTGCACGAACGGTTTTGAAGGTATCGGTGCCGGTCAGGTTGCGCTTGACCAGATTGGGCAGTTCCAGGTCCTCGAACATGAACTCGAGGAACTCTTCCTGGGTGATCTGGAAGACGAACTCGTCCATGCCTTCGCCCGAGTTGCCAGCCTTGCCGGGCCCTCTGCCGCCGCCACCTCCGGGCGGACGGGCGATGTGCTCGCCACTGGTGAACTCTTTGTTGCCGGGGTGCACGACGGTCTGTTTGCCCCCGCGACCGTGGTGAAGCACCGGCTCGTCGATGTCGCGGCCGGGAATGCTGATCTGTTCGCCGTGTTCCATGTCGGTGATGGAGCGCCGGCTGACCGCCTCTTCGACAGCCTTTTTGATGTGATCACGGTAACGCCGCAGAAACCGCTGACGGTTCACCGTGCTCTTGTTCTTGCCATTGAGACGTCGGTCGATCACATAGCTCATGACTGCTCCTTAGAAGCTGTCCTGAAAGGGGCGAGCGGTGATGCAGCATCGGACCGAAGGCCAAGGGATATTCAACGCTCCCCCAAGCGCTTTGGATGCTGCCTGAACTCGCTACCGACTTTCGAACACCTTCCAGAGGCCTGTGTAACAGAAAATGCGTACACAGGCCTCTGGCTGACGACAACCGGTCTGACCGGCAGCGGGTTATTGTGATTTTCTGACCCGCAGGTACCACTCGGACAGCAGTCGTACCTGTTTGTCGGTGTAGCCCCGCTCGACCATCCGTGTGACGAAGTCGTTGTGTTTCTGCTGGTCCTCTTTGCTCGCCTTGGCGTTGAAGCTGATGACGGGCAGGAGGTCCTCGGTGTTGGAGAACATTTTCTTCTCGATGACCACCCGCAGTTTTTCGTAGCTGAGCCAGGTCGGGTTCTTGCCGTTGTTGTTGGCACGGGCGCGCAGCACGAAGTTGACGATTTCGTTGCGGAAATCCTTCGGATTGCTGATGCCGGCCGGTTTTTCGATTTTCTCCAGTTCTTCGTTCAGCGCCACGCGATTGAGGATCTCGCCTGTTTCCGGGTCGCGGTATTCCTGGTCCTGGATCCAGAAGTCGGCGTACAGCACGTAACGATCGAAGATATTCTGGCCGTACTCGCTGTACGACTCGAGGTAGGCGGTCTGGATTTCCTTGCCGATGAACTCGATGTAACGCGGCGCCAGGTACTCCTTGAGGAAGCGCAGGTAGCGTTCGCGGGTTTCAGCCTGGAATTGTTCCTGTTCGATCTGTTGTTCCAGCACGTAGAGCAAATGCACCGGGTTGGCGGCGATTTCGTGCGGATCGAAGTTGAAGACCTTCGACAGAATCTTGAACGCGAAACGGGTCGACAGGCCGTTCATGCCTTCGTCGACACCGGCATTGTCGCGGTATTCCTGGATCGACTTGGCCTTTGGATCGGTGTCCTTGAGGTTTTCACCGTCGTAGACCCGCATCTTGGAGTAGATGTTCGAGTTTTCCGGCTCCTTGAGGCGCGAGAGCACGGTGAACTGGGCGAGCATCTTCAGCGTGTCCGGTGCGCAGTGCGCCTTGGCCAGGGAGCTGTTGAACAAGAGCTTGTCGTAGATCTTCACTTCGTCGCTGACCCGCAGGCAGTACGGCACTTTGACGATGTAGATCCGGTCGATGAAGGCTTCGTTGTTCTTGTTGTTGCGGAAGGTGTGCCATTCCGATTCGTTGGAGTGAGCCAGCAGGATCCCGGTAAACGGAATCGCCCCCAGACCTTCGGTGCTGTTGTAGTTGCCTTCCTGGGTGGCGGTCAGCAATGGGTGCAGCACCTTGATCGGTGCCTTGAACATTTCGACGAATTCCATCAGGCCCTGGTTGGCCCGGCACAGTGCGCCCGAATAGCTGTAGGCGTCGGCGTCGTTTTGCGGGAATTCTTCCAGTTTGCGGATATCGACCTTGCCCACCAGTGCCGAGATGTCCTGGTTGTTTTCGTCTCCCGGCTCGGTTTTGGCTACGGCGATCTGGTTGAGGATCGACGGATAGAGCTTCACCACGCGGAACTGGCTGATGTCGCCGCCGAACTCGGCCAGACGTTTGGTGGCCCATGGCGACATGATGGTGTTGAGATAGCGCCGCGGAATGCCGAAGTCTTCTTCGAGGATCGCGCCATCTTCGGTGGCGTTGAACAGACCCAAAGGAGATTCGAAAACCGGCGAGCCTTTGATCGCGTAGAAAGGCACCTTCTCGATAAGCTGTTTCAGCTTCTCGGCCAGGGACGATTTACCGCCGCCGACGGGGCCGAGCAGATAGAGGATTTGTTTTTTCTCTTCCAGGCCCTGAGCGGCATGGCGGAAATACGAGACGATCTGGTCGATGCATTCTTCCATCCCGTGGAAGTCTTCAAAGGCCGGATAGCGGCGGATCACCTTGTTGGAAAAGATTCGCGAAAGCCTCGAGTTGGTCGAGGTGTCGAGCAGCTCCGGTTCTCCGATGGCCAGCAACAGACGCTCGGCGGCGGAAACGTAGGCGCTGCGGTCCTTTTTGCACAGCTCCAGGTACTCTTGCAGTGAGAGTTCTTCCTGGCGTGTGGACTCGAAGCGTTGTTGGAAGTGGCTAAAGATACTCATGACGTCACCTCGCTCGATACGTGGAGCCGACGCCGGATCAGTCAGTCGATGCTGGCAGCGACCGGATATGCAGTCGCTGTTTACCCCCCAGAACCCTTTCAAAGCGTACCGCCCCGAAAGCTACTCCCGATGACCCGCGCGCCGGTGTACCGGCTCTCCCCTGTTTTGGATGGCCTGCGCTTAAGGATAGTTGCTTATTCGGGAGGTAAAGGCGAGATACGTAATTAGTTGTGGCAGACCGTTCGTCTGCCACCGCGCGAGCCCGCGGCAGCCGGGGCTTGCACGTTACAAAAAAATTATTCGGAAGTGCCTTGCGCAGTTTCCGAAGGATAAGTCGTACGCCACAGCTCAAAACCGCCATCCATGCTGTAGACATCGGAGAAGCCCTGGCTGATCAGGTAGGCCGCTGCGCCCTGGCTGGAATTGCCGTGATAGCAGACCACCACCGTCGGTGCGTCCAGGTCCGCGCCCTGAATGAAAGCATGCAGGGAATGGTTGTCCAGATGCTTCGAGCCGCTGATGTGCAGCGCGGCAAATGTTGCCGGGTCTCGAACATCGACCACCACTGCGCCTTGTTCGCGCAGGGCCTGGGCCTGTTCTGGGGGGATACGTTTGAATTCGCTCATGGCGGGCTCCTGTGGCTCGGCTGAATGCGCAGTCTAGCGCCGGGCGCTGGCTGGCGTTTGTTCGGAAATGGGGGAGGCGACTGACGGCAGGAAGGTGTGGCCATGCTCGTCGCATTTGCACTGCAGTCGCTCAAGGGTGTCGACGTTCATCAAGGTCATCGAACCGCCCCAGACGCAACCGGTGTCGAGGGCGAAGATGCCCGGCTCGTTGCACTGGCCTTCGAGCGCTGCCCAGTGGCCGAAGATGATCTTCACGTCCCTGGTCTTGCGCTCCTTGTAAGTGAACCACGGCGCATAACCTGGCGGCGCGGTGTCGACGCCTTCCTTGCCCTTGAGGTCGAGTTTGCCTTCGCTGGTGCAGAAACGCATGCGGGTGAAATAGTTGGTGATCACACGCAGGCGGGTTACGCCTTTGAGATCGCTGTCCCATTTCAGCGGTTCGTTGCCGTACATGCCGTCGAGGTAAGGCGCGAAGCGATTGTCGTCGCGCAGGGCTTCTTCGACTTCGGCGGCGCACTTCAGGGCTTTGCGCAGCGACCATTGCGGGGGGATGCCGGCGTGGACCAGCGCGATGTTGCGCTGCTCGTCGTAATGCATGAGCTTTTGCTGGCGCACCCATTCCAGCAGTTCCACACGATCCGGTGCTTCGAGAATCTCGCGCAGGGTGTCGGCTTTCTTCAGGCGTTCGATGTTATGCCCGGCGGCCAGCAGATGAAGATCGTGGTTGCCGAGCACGCACACCAGTGATTCGCGAATGCTATAGAGGAAGCGCAAGGTTTCCAGCGACTGCGGGCCACGGTTGACCAGATCGCCCACCAGCCACAGTTTGTCCCGGGCAGGGTCGAAGGCGACTTGCTTGAGCAGGCATTTCAACGGTTCGAGGCAACCTTGCAGGTCGCCAACGGCATACGTTGCCATCAGTGCAGGGCTCCGGGCACCGCCAGACGGAATGGAGCGATGATGGCGTCGAAGTGTTTGCCGTCTTCGGCAATCATTTGATAGCTGCCTTGCATGTTGCCGACCTTGGTCGTCATCACCGTGCCACTGCTATAGGTATGGCTCTCGCCTGCCTTGATCAACGGCTGTTGGCCAACCACGCCGGCACCGCGAACCTCCTCGACATGCCCGTCACCATCGGTGATCACCCAGTGCCGCGACAACAGCTTGGCCGGTAATTCGCCATTGTTGTGCACGGTGATGGTGTAAGCGAAGGCAAAGCGGTTTTGCTCGGGTTGCGATTGTTCTGCCAGATAGCGGGTGACGACGCTGACGTCGACCTGATAACGAGGATCGGACATTCAAGAGGCCTTAAAAACGAAGCGGGACGCGGGGCGTAGCTGATGGAATTCAGTCTAGGCCAAGTATCGGGTAGTAAACCAGACATGAGGGCTGGTGTCCTACCCGATAACGCTTGTTGCCTGTCAGTCGGCGGCGGGTTTCTGTAGGACTTGTTCGCTGAGTTTGTCGGCCAAGCGTACGAAGGCGGCCAGATCGAGCTGCTCTGGGCGCAGGCTGCCGTCGACACCGGCGGCGGTGATTTCGTCGTTGCTCAGCAGCAACTTGAGGGTGTTGCGCAGGGTCTTGCGGCGCTGGTTGAAGGCTTCGCGCACGACGCGCTCCAGCAAACGGTGATCCTTGGCCGGGTGCGGCAGTACGGCGTGAGGCACCAGGCGCACGATGGCAGAATCGACTTTCGGCGGCGGGTTGAATGCGCCGGGGCCAACGTTGAACAGGTGCTCTACACGACAATGGTACTGAACCATGATCGACAGACGACCCCAGTCACCGCCGCCAGGGCCTGCCGCCAGACGCTCGACCACTTCTTTCTGCAGCATGAAGTGCATGTCGCGAATGATGCCTGCGTTGTGCAGCAGGTGGAAAATCAGCGGCGTGGAGATGTTGTACGGCAGGTTGCCCACCACGCGCAGGCTGTTCGGCGCGGCGTTCAGGCTGTTGAAGTCGAACTTCAGCGCATCGCCCTGGTGCAGGTTGAAATTGCTCTTGCCGGCGAACTGCTGGTTGAGGATCGGGATCAGGTCTTTATCCAGCTCTACTACGTCCAGCTGGGCACCGCTGTTCAGCAGGCCTTGGGTCAGCGCGCCCTGGCCCGGACCGATTTCCAGCAGGCGGTCTTCGGGCTTGGCATGGATGGAGCGCAGGATGCGGTCGATAACGCCGGCATCATGCAGGAAGTTCTGGCCAAAGCGTTTGCGCGCCTTGTGTTGGTAATGCTCGGTCATAAACGGGTCTCGGCCATCTGGTAGGCGGTTTCCAGGGCGACTTGCAGGCTGCCGGTGTCGATTTTGCCGCTGCCGGCCAGGTCCAGGGCAGTGCCGTGGTCGACCGACGTGCGGATGATCGGCAAGCCGAGGGTCACGTTGACTGCTGCGCCGAAGCCTTTGTATTTCAGCACAGGCAAGCCCTGGTCGTGGTACATCGCCAGCACCGCGTCGCAGTGCTCCAGATATTTGGGGGTAAACAGAGTGTCGGCGGGCAGGGGGCCGCGAAGGTCCATGCCTTCGCCACGCAGGCGCTCTAATGTAGGTTCGATGATGTCGATTTCTTCATGGCCCAGGTGTCCGCCTTCGCCGGCATGGGGATTGAGCCCGCACACCAGGATACGCGGCTGGGCGATGCCGAATTTTTGTTGCAGGTCGGCATGCAGAATCCGCGTGACCCGCTCCAGACGCTCCGGTGTGATTGCATCGGCAATCTCGCGAAGGGGCAGGTGAGTGGTGACCAGCGCCACGCGCAATCCGCGGGTCGCAAGCATCATCACCACTTGCGCGGTCTGCGTCAGGTCGGCGAGAAATTCTGTATGCCCGGAAAAGGCGATACCCGATTCGTTGATCACGCCCTTGTGCACAGGGGCGGTGATCATGCCGGCGAAGTGCCCGTCCAGGCAGCCCTGACCAGCGCGGGTCAGGGTTTCCAGAACGAAAGCAGCATTGGCTTTGTCGAGTTGACCGGCAGTCACCGGCGCATTGAGCGGCGTATCCCAGACATACAGGCTGTTGGCTGGCGCGGGGACATCCGGCCAGCTGTCCGGGGTCACCGGCAGCAAATCAACGACCACGCCCAGCTGCGCGGCCCGCTCAAGGAGCAGGTCGCGGCTGGTAATGGCAATCAGGGGATGTGGCTGGGCTTGCGAGGCAACCAGCAGGCACAGGTCAGGACCTATGCCGGTCGGTTCGCCGGGTGTCAGCGCGAAACGTTGGGGTTTCACTGCGCTGCCTGGTCTGCACCAGGGAGTTTGATCTCTACGTACGCTTCGTCACGGATCTGACGCAGCCAGGTTTGCAGCTCTTCGTCGTATTTGCGGTTACGCAGTACGGTCATTGCTTGCTGCTCACGGGCCTGGGTGGTGCTGTCAGTGGCGCGGCGGCCAAGGACTTCCAGGACGTGCCAGCCATATTGGGTCTGGAACGGCTTGGACAGCTGACCTTGCGGGGTATTGGCCATCACTTCGCGGAACTCGGGCACCAATGCATTCGGGTCGATCCAGTTCAGGTCGCCGCCGTTGAGGGCGGAACCCGGGTCTTCCGAGAAGCTTTTCGCCAGTTCGCCGAAATCTTCGCCCGCTTCGATACGGGTGTAGAGCGATTGGGCCAGGGCCTTGGTTTTTGCTTCGTCGCGGATCGGGCTAGGTTTGACCAGGATATGACGCACGTGTACTTCGTCACGGGTCTGGGTCTCGCCGCCACGCTTGTCGAGGATCTTCAGGATGATGAAGCCACCCGGCGTGCGCATCGGCTGGGTGACATCGCCGACCGACATGGTGCTCAGCATGCGATCGAACGGAGGTGGCAATTGAGCGGCTTTACGCCAGCCCATGTCGCCGCCTTCCAGTGCGGTTTCGCTGGCGGATTTGGCGATTGCCAACTGAGCGAAGTCAGCGCCTTGCTTGAGCTGCTGGTAAACCGCGTCGGCCTGTTTGGCAGCACTCTGAATCGCATCGGAGTTAGCACTTTCCGGTGTAGGAATCAGGATGTTGGCCAGGCGGAACTCTTCGGACAGCTGCATTTTGCCAAGGTCGGAAGCGAGGAAGTTCTTCACTTCCTGCTCGGACACTTGAATGCGCTCAGCCACACGGCGTTGACGCACGCGGCTGATGATCATTTCACGACGAATCTGCTCGCGAGCGTCTTCATAAGACAGGCCATCACGAGTCAGGGCCGCGCGGAATTGATCGATCGACATGTTATTGCGCTGGGCAATGGTGCCGACCGCCTGATTCAGCTCTTCATCGGTGATGCGAATGCCGGAGCGTTCGCCGATCTGCAGTTGCAGGTTTTCGACGATCAGGCGCTCAAGCACCTGCTGATCCAGCACGCTGGCCGGCGGCGCAGCAGAACCGCGTTTGGCGATGGTTTGCTGAACTTCATGAACACGTTGGTCCAGCTGGCTCTGCATGACCACATCGTTGTCGACAATGGCCACCACTTTATCGATGGACTGTACCGCGGCATTCGCCGCAGTACCCAGGAACAGCGCGCCCAGCATCAGCGGGCGCAGACAATCAGAAAGCTTGGTCTTCACGTTCACGATAACCTTGGATGCCTTTGTCGAGGAAGCTCTCTACTTTTTGGCCAACAACGCCGCCGAGACCTTTCAGAACGATTTGGAGGAAGATGCCATGGTCGCCTTTTTCGTTTTGCGGAGCTTCCTGACTGAATTCGTCATAGGAAACCCAGTAACGGTTGATCAGGCGCAGTTTCCAGCAGCAGTTGTCGTACTCGAAACCACCAAAGGCTTCCAGAGTACGGTTCTGGTTGTAGTCATACTGCCAGCGGCTGATGGCGTTCCATTGCGGCACGATCGGCCAGATCACCGAGAAGTCGTGCTGCTGGATCTTGTAGTAGTCCTTCACGTAACCCGGGGTTCCCGGCGTGCCATAGTCACCACCACCCACCGACCATTGACCGGTGTTCTGGTCGTAACGGACCTGGTCATTGCGATAGCGATAGCCGGCGTTGATGACCTTGTTCGGGTTGTCTTCAGGCTGGTAGTGGAACATCGCACTGCCCGAGCGAGGGCTGTGGCTGTCCGGATCCCAGTTGTAATCGGCAGTCGTGCGCCAATCGCGGTTCCAGCGGTATTCGTATTCCAGCGCATACGGAGAAACGTTGGCCTGCGCATCTTCGCGGGTTTTTGCGTCGATACCCGGCAACTGGACTTCGCGATCCTTGAAGTACAAGGCCTGGCCGACGCTGATGCGTTGACGTTCAAAGCCGTTTTCTTCGATCCAGCGGCTGGTCACGCCCAGCGACAGTTTGTTCTCGTCGCCGACGCGGTCGGAGCCCGAGAAGCGGTTGTCGCGGAATAGCGACGCATAGTTGAAGGTGTACTCGCCGGTGTCGAAAACCGGAATGTCCTTCTGGTCTTCTTCAGGGACATACAGGTAGAACAGGCGCGGTTCCAGGGTCTGGCGATAGTTCTTGCCGAACCAGGTGGTGTTGCGATCGAAATACAGGCCGCTGTCGACGCTGGCGATCGGGACGCCGCGGTTTTGCGAGCTGCTGAAGGACTCGCCAAGCGCCGAAGCGTTATTGCGGTTCGTCAGGAGATCGTTTTTACCGGTGCCATCGAGATCCAGGTCGTACTGGGTGTATTGATATTTGAGCGATGGCTTGACGAAGCCATACGTCCAGTCCAGCGGCAGGCTCACGCCTGGCTTGAGGTTCAGACGATTACCGTTGGCACGAGCCAGGCCCGCTACGTTGGTGTCCAGACGAGGCGACAGGTTGCCGTCTTCATCGGAGAACGAGCCCGTTTGCAGGTCGCGCTCGAATCGCACGATTTCTGTTTCGTAGTCGAAATTCAAACCGTTCGGGTGCGTTGGCAACTGACCGTTGAAGGTGAGCTGTGGCAAGCGGTCGTACGGTGTGATGTTCGATACGGTCGCCAGCTGATAGGCCTGGGCATTGAGGCGTGCAACGTAGCTGTCGCCACGATAGCTGACAGAGCCCTGCTGGTTCACGTAATCGGACGACTTCACGCCAAGCTGGTCGGTCTGCAGATCCTGGAAGTAATACGGATCGCTGATCTTGGTGTAGTCGACCTGCGTGAATACCCGCGAGTCGAGACCGCCCTTGTGCTGCCAGTTGTACATGTAGCGGGTTTTTTCGTAATCCGTTTGAAGCTTGCGATCGTCGTCCTCGTCGTTGAGGTACGCGGCGCCGAACTGACCTTCGGTGGACTTGGTCAGGTAACGGAACTCGCCTTCCATCAACAGGCCGCGCTTGCTCATGTAGCGCGGGTACAACGTGGCATCGTAGTTCGGCGCCAGGTTGAAGTAGTACGGGGTGACCAACAGGAAGCCAGTGTCGCTGCCGCTGCCAATGGTTGGCGGCAGGAAGCCGGACTGACGACGATCATCGATCGGGAAGTAGATGTACGGCGTGTACAGAACCGGAATGTCCTTGACCCGCAGCGTCACGTTGGTCGCGGTACCGAAACCGGTCGCCGGGTTCAAGGTGATGTTGTTGCCCTTGAGCTGCCAGGCGTTGCTGTTCGGTTCGCACGTGGTGTACGTACCATCCTTGAGGCGGATGATCGCGTTTTCGGCACGCTTGGCGTACAGCGCGTTACCGCGGATACGGGATTTGTGCATCACGTATTCAGCGTTGTCGACCTTGGCTTCGCCGGTGTCGAGCTGCACTTCGGCGTGGTCGCCGACGATCAGCGCGCCGTTGTCGCGAATGCGCACGTTGCCGTCCAGCTCGCCACGGCTCTCGGCCTGGTAGAGGTTCGCTTCGTCGGCTTCGGCCTGCATGCTGCCCTGACGCAGGACCACGTCACCGGCCAGGGTAGCGATCTGTTCATCCTGCTTGTAGCGAGAAGCCTTGGCACCGACAAACGTCGGGGCGTCACTTTTATTCGTCTTGTCATTCATGCCAGGACGAATTGGTTCGATATAGGAACCAGAGCAGTAAGGACCGGTTTCGGCCAATTGCGCTGCAGTGAGATTCTCGCGCGGAACCCAGTCGAGGTGACTGTAGTCTGCGCTACGGGACTTGAGGGCACGGCCTTTGGATTCGGTGACCAGCACAGGCTTGGTGCCGGTGTCTTCACTGGCGCCGCTCTCGGTAGGTGCTTCACCGGTTGCGGAGACTGCGCTGCCCTCATGGATGGGACGCGGTGGCAATGCAGCCGCCGACGTCTTGGGCGCACAGTTCCAGGCACCCGAAGCAGAGACTGAGCAGTCATACTGTTCCGCGGCGACCACGAACGAAGTGGCTAGAGGTTGCAGGGCCAGCAGACTGCCAGTGACCAACAACGGAAATTTTTTACGAAACGCGGGGGATTTCAATGCCATCTTATTAGTCCGGGCTTCCTGCGTGCCATCTGCCCGCGGTGTGGGCCGCACGCCTCTCGATGGTCTGAAAAAGATGCTGGATAATAAAGCATGACCCGCTTGACGGCTAGCGCCGTCGGAGACCCTTGCAATGCCTGACCAAGATGTACGTTTGCAACACCTGAAAGTTTGGCTCGATGAGCAGTTGGCGACCCTCTTTGCAGAGCAGAGTTGGGGCGCCGTACCCCCGGCCACGTTGACCGCGGCCAGCAGTGATGCGAGTTTTCGGCGCTATTTCCGCTGGGAAGGCGGCGGCAAAAGTTTCGTCGTAATGGACGCGCCGCCGCCCCAGGAAAACTGCAAACCCTTCGTGGATATCGCTTTTTTGCTGGCGAAATCCGGAATAAATGTGCCGAAAATTTATGCCGAAGACCTCGAGCGCGGTTTTCTTTTGCTCAATGACCTGGGCAACAAGACCTATCTGGACGTTATCGACAGCGAAAATGCCGACGATTTGTTCAAGGATGCCTTGCAGGCTCTGTTGGCTTTTCAGCAGTTGCCGATGGTTGCTCCGCTGCCGAGTTATGACGTGGCGCTGTTGCGTCGCGAGCTGGAATTGTTCCCCGAGTGGTTTGTGAAGCGTGAGTTGGGCATCGAGTTCGACGCTGCGCAGCAAATGCTCTGGCAGAACGTGTCGCAGCTGCTGATCGACAGCGCCCTGGCGCAACCGAAAGTCCTGGTGCATCGCGACTACATGCCGCGCAACCTGATGCTCAGCGAGCCGAATCCCGGCGTGCTGGATTTCCAGGATGCGGTCTATGGCCCGGTGACCTATGACGTGACCTGCCTGTTCAAGGACGCGTTCCTGAGCTGGCCCGAGGAGCGAGTGCACGGTTGGCTGCAAGATTACTGGCAGCAGGCAGGCGCCCTCGGCATTCCCGTCCAGCCAGACTTCGAAGACTTCTTGCGCGCCAGCGACCTGATGGGCGTGCAGCGTCACCTGAAAGTCATTGGTATCTTCGCCCGCATCTGCCATCGCGATGGCAAGCCGCGTTACCTCGCCGACGTGCCGCGCTTCTTTGCTTATATAGAAGCAGTGATCGCCCGCCGTCCTGAACTGGCGGAACTGGATGTGTTGCTGCTGAGTCTGCGTGCTGGAGTGAATGCATGAAGGCAATGATTCTGGCTGCGGGTAAAGGCGAGCGCATGCGCCCGCTGACCCTGACCACGCCAAAACCGCTGGTCCGCGCTGGCGGGGTGCCGCTGATCGAGTATCACCTGCGCGCGCTGGCCGCTGCCGGGTTTACCGAAATCGTGATCAACCATGCCTGGCTGGGACAGCAGATCGAAGACTATCTGGGCGATGGCTCGCGTTATGGCGTGAGTATCCAGTACTCGCCCGAAGGTGAACCGCTGGAGACCGGTGGCGGGATTTTCCGTGCATTGCCATTGTTGGGTGATGAGGCGTTTGTGGTGGTCAACGGTGATATCTGGACCGACTATGACTTCAGCGTCTTGCATCAACCCATCAGCGGCCTGGCGCATCTGGTGTTGGCGGATAACCCGAGCCACCACCCGGCAGGCGATTTCACGCTGGTCGACGGGCAAGTGCACGACGGCCAGGCAGATTCGCCGACCCTGACTTACAGCGGCATTGCAGTGTTGCATCCGCAGCTGTTCGACGGGCACACCGCCGGGGCGTTCAAGCTTGCACCGCTGCTGCGCACGGCCATGGCCGATGGGCAAGTCTCGGGTGAACGGCTGAGCGGACGGTGGGTGGATGTCGGAACTCACGAGCGTCTGGCGGAAGTTGAAACTCTGATTGAAGCGAGTCGCTGAGATGCTGTGGCCAGGGACTCTGATTGGAGCCGGAGCGGGCTTTGCCATTGCCAGCATTCCGGGGGCCTTGCTCGGCGCTTTATTGGGGCAGGCGCTGGATCGGCACCTGCAATTGCATTCGTGGGGGCATTTGCGTGAAAAGCTCGGTGGCAGGCCGGTGCTGCGCAACGATGAGCTGCTGTTCGTATTGCTGGGGCGGCTGGCCAAATGTGATGGGCGAGTGGTAGACGGACATATCCAGCAGGCGCGCCTGGAAATGCAGGCACTGGACATGTCCGAGTCGGCCAAGCGTCGGGCGATTGCCGCGTTCAACCGCGGCAAGTCGGGCCGTGACCGGTTGCGCGGTTATCTGCGACGTTTGAGTGAGCAACCCCATGCGGCGGAAGGCGTATTGCGCGCCTGTTGGCGAATGGTCTGGGCCGATGGTCGTGCCGGGCACGCCGAGCGCGAACTGATTCGTCAATGGGGTAAATGGCTGGGCTGGACGTCGTATCAGGTGCAGGCACTGGCGTCTGACTATGAGCCGCACAAGCAATCGTCGGCCGGCACTGCCATCACTTATAAGGAAGCGTTGTCGCTGTTGGGTGTGTCCGCCACCACCGAGCCGGCGCAGATCAAACGCGCCTATCGGCGCCTGCTGAGTCGTCATCATCCGGACAAAATTGCCGGCAGCGGTGCGACGGCGTTGCAGGTGCGCGAGGCAACGGACAAGACGCGCGAATTGCATAACGCCTATACGTTGATTCGTCAGCGGCGGGATTTCAAGTGATGCGTCGTCAGTGATGACGCCTTCGCGGGCAAGCCTCGCTCCTACAGGTACGATGAAGTCCTGTAGGAGCGAGGCTTGCCCGCGAAGGGCGCGCCTCGGTCTATCAATCTGCCGCAGCCTGAGGATTCAACCATCCCCGCACCCGGCGAACCAACTGCTCCTGCTCTGCTTTCGAGTCACCCGGCAACGCCTTGAGCGATACCTGACTGAACGCCGAACCCTTCAAGCGCTTGCTGGCCTGCAAGCGTTCCAGAGCCGCATTGCGGTCCAGCGGCTTGTCCTTGTAGAAGATGTCGGCGGTGGGCAGTTTTAGTGTCGGCGTCAGTTCAGCCAGGCCAGGTTTCGCTGCCACGGGCGTCTGCGCAGCGACCATCGCGAACTTCTCGACTTGCGAGGGCTGCCTCTCGCTCAGATAACGCGCGGCCCAGTAAGCGCCGGTGCCATGCCCCAGCACCACGATGCTGCGAGCGCTCTGCTGTTCGGCGTAGGCAACAGCCGCATCGATGCGTGCAAAAATTCGTTCGGCGTCAGCTTTGACCTGTTCATCGCTGGTTTCAGCAATGGCCTTGTCGGCCACCTCCGCTTCACCGCCCGCCGCCTGCTCGATGGGCGCCGCCGTGGTCGAGTCCTTGCTGCCGGCATCAGGTGCTTTGGGCGATGGCGTTACTTCAACAATACGTGGCGCAATGGCATCGCTTTGCACGTCTGGCAAGGTGATACTCAGGCTGCTCCACTCGGCGTCCGGCAATTGGCGCCGCAACGGGCCGATTGCCTGCGGCCAGTCAACGGTTTCGCCCGCGCCCGGGATGATAATCACCGCACCCTTGGGGTCAGCGGTATTGGCCGGTTTCCACAAGGCCAGAAACGTGTCGCTGCCGGCCTGGAGTTGTTGCTGTTCCTGAGCGGGGATTTTTCGCTCAAGTGCTGCCGCTTCTTCCTGACTACGCTCAAGCAGCGGCTGACGTTCAACCGGTTTTTCTTCTGCGGGTTTTTCCGCGGCGGCCGGTGCCGGGTCTGCGGCCTCGACGGAAAAGGCGCAAGGCAGGATCAGCGACAGGCACAATGCTGGCAGTGCCAGGCGGTAGACAGGGGGCATCGGATATTCCAGGCCAGAAGTGGTTCCGGCAGCCTAATGGGTTGGTCAGTATTTGTCAGTGTGTGAGATTTCAATGATGCGTTTTTGCTGTCTGTGGGTTATCGGCTGTTTGTGGTTTCCCTTGATGGGCTGGGCGGCGCCTGCGCCACCGGAGCACATCGCGCAGTTGTCTGCGAGCCAACAGCAATGGCTCGCGCAACATAATGAATTACGCGTCGGACTGGTGTTGCAAGTGCCCTATGCGCAATACGATCGCCGCTTGCAGCGGTTGTCCGGGGTTAACGTCGAGCTGATGAAATGGCTGGCAAAAGCGCTCAAGGTCGAGCTGAGCTGGCGTAACTATCCCGACCTTGCGCAACTGGAAGCCGCCGCACGCGAAGGTGAAATCGACATCGCCCCAGGGTTGGCGCAAACCCCCAGCGGCCTGCGCCTGTGGCAGTTTTCCGATCCATACATGCGGGTGCCGCAACTGGTGGTCAGCGACCAGAAGGGCGCCGGCGTGGTCGAGCTGGAAAAACTCGACAGCCAGACCCGCGTCGCCGTACGCATGCCCAGCGCCACCGCCGATTACCTGCGCAGCAATTACCCGCACCTGAACCTCCAGGGCGTGCCGATCGAGCGTCAGGCACTGCAACTGTTGTTGAGTCAGCAGGCCAGTTATGCCGTGGTCGACGAAGCGCAATTCGGGCGTTTGTCCGTCGAACCGGAGTTTGCCGGGTTGGTGGTGGTCGGTGATATTGGCCTGCCGCAACTGCTGCGCGTGGCTACACGGCGGGACTGGCCGGAACTCGCCGGCATCATCGAAAGCGCGCTGCGGGCGATCCCCGCCAAGGACCTGGAGCAACTGCACAACCAATGGCTGCAAGCCAAATACCCGCGACTGACCGAGTCGCCGGGTTTCTGGCAGAACCTCTGCCTGCTGTTGGCGGTGTTGATGCTGAGCTGCATGGCGATCGTGGTCTGGCAGCGTCGGCAGCAACACAGTCTTGAGCAACGGTTGTTGGTGGCTCGGGAAGACATTGCCTTGCGTGCCGCCAGCGAAGAAGCGCTGCGCCTCACCCAGTTTTCTATCGACCAAAGCACCGTCGGCATTCTCTGGGTCAACTGGGACAGCCATGTGCGCTACGCCAACCGCGCCGCGGAAACCATGCTCGGCTATCCGTCGGGTGGCATCATCGATAGGCCGTTGATCGACTTTGAACCGGGTCTGCACATGGACCGCTGGCTGAACCTGTGGAAACGCGCCCGCGCCAGTGAAGAAGGGCCACTCAGCTTTGAAACCAATTGCCTGCGAGCCGATGGCAGCATTCTGCCGACGGATGTGTCGTTGAGCTTCCTGCGTTTTCGCGATGGTGAATATCTGGTGGTCTACCTCAACGACGTTACCGAGCGTCGTCGTGCGCTGGCCGCGTTGCAGGAAAGCGAGGCGCGTCTGCAAGGGATCGCTGCCAACGTACCGGGATTGGTCTTTCGCCTGGAGCGGGCTCCGGTGACAGGGCAGATCGACTTTGCCTACATCAGTGAGGGCAGCGAGAGCCTGGTCGGTTACTCGCCGGCGACCCTGGCCCACCGCGACAAAGGCCTGCGCAGCCTGGTGCATCCGGACGACAAGGCCAGTTACCACCAGACGCAGGATCATGCGCTGGACACTGACAGTGACTGGTCGTGGCAAGGGCGGATTCTCACGCGCCAGGGCGATCAGCGTTGGGCCGAGATCAAGGCCATCACGCGTCGCCTCGATGACGGCACCTATGTCTGGGACGGCATCGTCTGGGACATCAGCGAGAGCAAGCGCATCGAGCTGGAACTGGCCAGCTCCCGTGAGCAATTGCGTGAATTGTCCGCACACCTGGAGAGCGTGCGAGAAGAGGAAAAGGCGCGCATCGCCCGGGAAGTTCACGACGAGTTGGGTCAGATGTTGACCGTGCTGAAACTGGAAACGTCCATGTGCGAACTGGCCTACGCCCAGCTCGACCCAGGTCTGAATGAACGTTTGAACAGCATGAAGCGCTTGATCGCTCAGCTGTTCCAACTGGTGCGCGATGTGGCCACGGCGTTGCGGCCGCCAATTCTCGATGCCGGTATTGCTTCGGCCATCGAATGGCAGGCCCGGCGTTTCGAGGCACGCACGCAGATTCCGTGTCTGGTGCAAGTACCGGAGAACTTGCCGGTGCTCAGCGATGCCAAGGCGATCGGCTTGTTCCGGATCCTTCAGGAAGCGCTGACCAATGTCATGCGGCATGCCCAGGCGCATACTGTTGAACTGACATTGACGCTTGAGGGCGACGAGTTGTGCCTGACTGTCAGCGATGATGGCGTAGGATTTGTCGCCGCTACTGGCCGGCCAACATCCTTCGGGGTTGTGGGCATGCGCGAGCGGGTGTTGATCATGGGCGGGGAACTGTCGCTTGAAAGTGAGCCGGGGGAGGGTACGACGTTGAGTGTGCGCGTACCTTTGGATGAGGCCTGAAGAGTTTGTGTTGATGGTACTTACGCCTTCGCGAGCAAGCCCGCTCCCACATTTGATCCCTGTGTGCCAGCGATTTGCTCATTTACACAAATCCAATGTGGGAGCGGGCTTGCTCGCGAATGATCTTGAATCTGGAGAAAGACCGTGATCCGTGTACTGGTAGCCGAAGACCACACCATCGTTCGCGAAGGCATTAAACAACTGATCGGCCTGGCCAAGGACTTGCTGGTGGTGGGCGAGGCGAGCAATGGCGAGCAGTTGCTCGAAACCTTGCGTCATGTGCCTTGCGAAGTGGTGTTGCTGGACATCTCGATGCCGGGCGTCAATGGCCTGGAAGCGATTCCGCGGATTCGCGCACTGAACAATCCACCGGCGATCCTGGTGTTGTCGATGCACGACGAAGCGCAAATGGCTGCCCGGGCGTTGAAGGTCGGCGCGGCGGGTTATGCAACCAAGGACAGTGATCCGGCGCTGCTGCTGACGGCGATCCGCAAGGTCGCGGCGGGCGGTCGATACATCGACCCGGACCTGGCCGACCGCATGGTTTTCGAAGTCGGCCTGACCGATTCGCGGCCGCTGCATTCGTTGCTCTCGGAGCGCGAATTCTCGGTGTTCGAACGCCTGGCCCAGGGCGCCAACGTCAACGACATCGCCCAGCAACTGGCCCTGAGCAGCAAAACCATCAGCACCCACAAGGCGCGGCTGATGCAGAAACTCAACATCACATCCCTGGCTGAACTGGTGAAGTACGCCATGGAACACAAACTGCTCTGAAAACACCGAATCCCCCCTGTAGGAGCCGGCTTGCTGGCGATGGCGATCTCAATGA
>NZ_JAGYGF010000032.1:0-65028 GCF_019947305.1 Pseudomonas sp. BF-RE-21
GTGTATCAGTCACCATTGATTTGACTGACCCACCGCCATCGCCAGCAAGCCGGCTCCTACAAGGGATTTTCGGTGTGTTCAGCTTTGGCCGAAGACTTGGGACGGCCGCCGCAACAACGGATCAAACGGATTGATCCGCGGCCCGATCAGCGCTGCTTCGCGCTTGAGCATCTCCACCACTGTCGGCAAGCGATCCGGGCCCAATCGGTCACTCACAGTGGCCACGCTCAACGCCGCCACCGCTCGCCCCTCACGATCGAGAATCGGCACCGCCACGCCGGCCATGCCTTGCAGCACGCCGGTGTTGCGCCCGGCATAACCGAGGGCGCGCACGTTCTCGACTTCCGAACGCAGGAACACCTCGTCGTACAGGTGAAAATCCTTCAGCCGCGGCAGGTTGTAATGGATCACCGTGTCGCGCTCCTCTTCCGGCAGGAACGCCAGGATCGCCAGACTGCCCTGGCCCACGCCCAGTGCCACCCGCCCGCCGATGTCGCCGGTAAAGGTGCGAATCGGAAACGGCCCTTCACTGCGGTCCAGGCAGATCGCATCAAAACCACTGCGCGCCAGTAGAAACAATGAATCCCCCAGCGAAGCCGACAACCGCAACAACGACGGCCGCACCAGTTCGCGCAGGTTTCCGGTATTGCCGGCACGCGCCGCCAGCGCAAAAAAATCCAGGCTCAGGCGATAGCGTTTGCTTCGAACGTCCTGCTCGACCATGCCCTCGTCCATCAGGCTGCGCAGCAAACGGTGCGTGGTCGGTTGCGACAAACCGATGCGTTGGGCCAGTTGCGTCACGCGCTCCCCGCCCTCGACGGTGTCACCCAGACTGCGCAGCACCGCAAACAGCCGGGAGACCGCACCGACGCCGACTTCATTTTTGTTTTCATTCCGCTCAATGGAATCAGTCATGCCATTTCTCGACAATTAATTTACTCACCGAATGAAACTGAAAATAGTCATCGCTTCAGTGAAATAGGCCATTGAGCCCATCCTAGTCTTCGTCCTAATCTGCGTCCACAGGGGCGATTCGAACAACAGCGGCAGCCGACTCAAGTCGAGCGCCAACGCACCCCGCAACACCCTTTCGTATCTGCCCATACAAAAAAGCGCGACCTCAGGCCGCGCATAACAATCTCAGGTGGAGCGCAGTTATGGCTTTTGTGCAACTTGAAGGACTCGGCAAACGTTACGGCGACATCGATGCCGTCGTCGCCACCCACCTCTCGGTCGAGAAAGGCGAGTTCGTGTCCCTGCTCGGCCCTTCCGGCTGTGGCAAAACCACCACCCTGCAAATGATCGCCGGCTTCGTCGAAGTCACCAGCGGGCGCATTCTGCTGGACGGTCGCGACATCACCCACGCCAAACCCGCCAGCCGTGGCTTGGGCGTGGTGTTCCAGAGTTACGCGTTGTTTCCGCACATGACCGTCAAAGACAACGTCGCCTTCGGCCTGCGCATGCGCAAAGTGCCCAACGGCGAGTTGCAGCAGCGCGTGGATCGGGTGTTGAAACTGGTGCGTCTGGACCAGCACGCAGAACGTTACCCACGAGAACTGTCCGGTGGCCAGCGCCAGCGTGTGGCGCTGGCCCGCGCCCTGGTGATCGAGCCGCCGGTGCTGTTGCTTGACGAGCCGCTGTCCAACCTCGACGCCAACCTGCGCGAAGAGATGCAATTCGAAATCCGCCGCATCCAGCGCGAAGTCGGGATCACCACGTTGATGGTCACCCATGACCAGTCCGAAGCGCTGTCCATCAGCGACCGCGTGGTGGTGATGCAGGCCGGGCGCATCACCCAGATCGACGCGCCCTACACCCTTTACGAACACCCGCGCACCGAGTTCATTTCCGGCTTCGTCGGCAAGGCCAATCTGCTGCCCGGCGAGCGTGACAGTGCAGGTGTGGTTCAGGTGCGCAGCGGCGGTGAACTGACCCTGAGCCTGCGTCCGGAAAAAATCGATCTGCGGGACAAAGATCACGGCCGCCTGCCAGGCAGGATCGTCAGCCGCTTCTTTCTCGGCAGCCAATGGTTGTACGGCGTTTCGACCAGCCTCGGCGAACTCAGCGTGGTGCGCCGCAACGACGGCTCGGCACCGCTGAACGAAGGCACACCGGTCGGCCTCGACTGGGACGCGGCGCTGCTGCGGGTGCTGAGTGTCGACGAGGTGTCGGCATGAGTACGCTCGTGGCTGTTCGCCAGGGACGTCAGGGCTATTTGTTGTCGGCACCGGCGCTGGCGTTGTACGTCTGCCTGCTGGTGATCCCGCTGCTGTTGACGCTGGTGTTGTCGTTCAACGTCTTCGACTACAGCTCGGGCATCAACGGCGACGCCTACACCGTCGACCATTACAGCAGCCTGCTGGGTGATCCGTACTTCTACGAAATCTTTTTGCGCACGTTCTGGATCAGCGCCCTGACCACCCTGCTTTGCGTGGTGATCGGCGTGCCCGAGGCTTACATCCTCAGCCGCATGGGCGCGCCATGGCGTTCGATTTTCTTGATTCTGATCCTCACGCCGTTACTGATTTCGGTGGTGGTGCGCGCCTTCGGCTGGAGCCTCTTGCTCGGCGCCGACGGCCTGATCAACCAGACACTGCAAGCCTTCGGCGGCTCACCGATGAAGCTGTTGTACACGCCGTTCGCGGTGGTGATTGCGCTGGTTCACGTGATGTTGCCGTTCATGATCATTCCGGTCTGGACCTCGCTGCAAAAACTCGACCCGGCTGCCGAACAAGCAGCGATGTCGCTGGGTGCCAGTCACTTCACGGTGATGCGCCAGGTGGTGTTGCCGCAAATCATGCCCGGCGTGTTGTCCGGCACGTTGATCGTGTTCGGCCTAGCGGCCAGCTCCTTTGCCATTCCCGGCCTGCTCGGCGGGCGGCGGATCAAGATGGTCGCCACGCTGATCTACGACCAGTACCTGTCGGAGCTCAACTGGCCGATGGGCGCCGCCATCGCCGTCGCGCTGCTGTTGCTCAACCTGCTGATCATGCTGTCGTGGAACCGGATGATCGAAGGCCGCTACAAGAAGTCATTGGGATAACTCGTCATGTCCAAGAACGGTCCTTTCGCCCTGCTGTTCCATACCCTGGTGGTGGTGTTCATGCTGGCGCCGCTGGTGGTGGTCTGCCTCGTGGCGTTCACCCCGGAAAACACCCTGAGCCTGCCGACCACGGAGTTTTCCCTGCGCTGGTTCCGTGCAGTGTTCGAGCGTGCCGACTTTGTCGATGCGTTTTACAACAGCCTGATCCTGGCGTTTAGCGCGGCCAGCCTGGCGACGTTGATTGCGGTGCCGGCGGCGCTGGCAATCACCCGTTTCGAGTTTCCCGGACGGGACTTTTTCAACGGCCTGTTTCTGTCGCCGATCATCATTCCGCATCTGGTGTTGGGCGTGGCGCTGCTGCGTTTGTTTGCGCTGATGGGCGTCAACGGCAGCTTCGCCTGGCTGATTTTCGCTCACGTGCTGGTGATCACGCCGTATGTGCTGCGACTGGTGCTGGCCTCGGCCATTGGCCTGGATCGCAGCGCCGAACACGCGGCGCAATCGCTGGGTGCCGGGCGCTTCACGCTGTTTCGCCAAATCACCTTGCCGATGATTTTGCCGGGGGTCGCCGGGGGCTGGCTGCTGGCGTTCATCAACAGTTTTGACGAAGTCACGCTGTCGATCTTCGTCACCTCGCCGGCCACGCAAACCTTGCCGGTGCGTATGTACGTGTACGCCACCGAATCCATCGATCCGATGATGGCGGCGGTGTCGGCTCTGGTGATCGCGCTGACCGCGCTGACGATGATTCTGCTTGATCGGGTCTACGGCCTGGATCGGGTTCTGGTGGGTAAACAATGAGGGCGCCATGGCTCTGCTGAAACGACTGGCCGAAGGCGACCGCCCGGCCGTGAACTTTACCCTCGACGGCGCACCGGCCAGCGGGCTGCTCGGCGACACCGTGCTGACCGCCGTGCTGACCTGCAGCGAACACTTGCGCGGCAGCGATTTCAGCGCACAGCCCCGCGCCGGGTTTTGCTTGATGGGCGCGTGCCAGGACTGCTGGGTTCGCCTGGGCGATGGCCGGCGAGTGCGCGCGTGTTCAACGCTGCTAGAAGACGGCGAGCAAATCAGCCGCGAACCGGGGCGATCGCTATGAACACACATTACATCTCCCCAACCCTGGTTCTTTGTAGGAGCCAGCTTGCTGGCGATGGCGGTATATCAGCCAACATCGATGTTGGATGTGAGGCCGCCATCGCCGGCAAGCCAGCTCCTACAGGGGATCTGTGCCGAGCACAAAATTCGCGACCAACCCCAATCAACTGTAGGAGCCGGCTTGCTGGCGATCGCGGTGTATCAGCCGACATGGATTTTGAATGTGAGGGCCTCATCGCCGGCAAGCCGGCTCCTACAGGGGAGCGGTGTCGAGCACAAAATTCGCGACCAACCCCAATCAACTGTAGGAGCCAGCTTGCTGGCGATGGCGGTGCATCAGCCGACATGGGTGTTGAATGTGAGGGCCTCATCGCCGGCAAGCCGGCTCCTACAGGGGATCTGTGCTGGGCACAAAATTCGCGACCAACCCCAATCCACTGTAGGAGCCGGCTTGCTGGCGATCGCGGTGCATCTGTCGACATGGATGTTGAATGTGAGGGCCTCATCGCCGGCAAGCCAGCTCCTACAGGGGAGCTGAGTCGAGCACAAAATTCACGACCAACCCCAATCAACTGTAGGAGCCGGCTTGCTGGCGATCGCGGTGTATCAGCCGACATCGATGTTGGATGTGAGGGCCCCATCGCCGGCAAGCCAGCTCCTACAGGGGATCTGCGTCGAGCACAAAATTCGCGACCAACCCCAATCAACTGTAGGAGCCAGCTTGCTGGCGATCGCGGTGTATCAGCCGTCATAGATGTTGAATGTGAGGGCCCCATCGCCGGCAAGCCAGCTCCTACAGGGGAGCTGTGTCGAGCACAAAATTCGCGACCAACCCCAATCAACTGTAGGAGCCGGCTTGCTGGCGATCGCGGTGGGTCAGCTGACATGAATGTTGGATGTGAGGCCGCCATCGCCGGCAAGCCAGCTCCTACAAGGGAGCTGTGTCGGGCACAAAATTCGCGACCAACCCCAATCAACTGTAGGAGCCAGCTTGCTGGCGATCGCGGTGGGTCAGCCGACATCAATGTTGGATGTGAGGCCGCGATCGCTAGCAAGCCAGCTCCTACAGGGGAGCTGTGTCGGGCACAAAATTCGCGACCAACCCCAATCAACTGTAGGAGCCCGCTTGCTGGCGATGGCGGTGTGTCAGCCGTCATGGATGTTGAATGTGAGGGCCTCATCGCCGGCAAGCCAGCTCCTACAGGGGATCTGCGTCGAGCACAAAATTCACGACCAACCCCAATCAACTGTAGGAGCCGGCTTGCTGGCGATCGCGGTGTATCTGCCGACATGGATGTTGAATGTGAGGGCCTCATCGCCGGCAAGCCGGCTCCTACAGGGGATCTGCGTCGAGCACAAAATTCGCGACCAACCTCAATCAACTGTAGGAGCCAGCTTGCTGGCGATCGCGGTGTGTCAGCCGTCATAGATGTTGAATGTGAGGGCCCCATCGCCGGCAAGCCAGCTCCTACAGGGGAGCTGTGTCGAGCACAAAATTCGCGACCAACCCCAATCAACTGTAGGAGCCAGCTTGCTGGCGATGGCGGTGGGTCAGCCGACATGGGTGCTGGGTGTGAGGCCGCGATCGCTAGTAAGCCAGCTCCTACAGGGGAGCTGTGTCGGGCACAAAATTCGCGACCAACCCCAATCCACTGTAGGAGCCGGCTTGCTGGCGATGGCGGTGTATCAGCCGACATCGATGTTGGATTTGAGGGCCTCATCGCCGGCAAGCCGGCTCCTACAGGGGGTTGGGTATGAAGTCGGTGGTTATTGTGGGGGCCGGGCCGGCCGGGATTCGTGCGGCGCAGACGTTGGTGGCGCATGGTGTGCGCCCGGTTTTGCTGGACGAAGCCGCGCGCGGTGGCGGGCAGATTTATCGGCGGCAGCCGGCGAACTTCAAGCGCTCGGCGGTCAAGCTGTATGGCTTCGAAGCGCGCAAGGCAAAAGCCTTGCACCAAACGATTGATGAGTTGCGCGAGCAGCTCGATTACCGTCCTGAAACCCTGGTGTGGAACGCCGAGGCCGGCGCGCTCGACACCTTGCACGAGCAGCGCGCCGCACGGTTGGAGTTCTCTCGGGTGATTGTCGCCACGGGCGCCACCGACCGGGTGTTACCGGTGCAAGGCTGGACGCTGCCGGGCGTCTACAGCCTCGGCGCTGCGCAGATCGCCCTGAAATTCCAGGGCTGCGCCATCGGTGAGCGCGTGGTGTTCGCCGGCAGCGGACCGTTGCTGTATCTGGTGGCGTATCAATACGCCAAGGCCGGCGCGAACGTGGTCGCGGTGCTCGACAGCTCGCCGTTCAGCGCTCAGGCCCGCGCCCTGCCCGATCTGTTGGCGCAACCGGCCACATTGGCCAAAGGCATTTATTACCGCAGCTGGCTGACCGCTCACGGCATCCCGGTGCATCAGGGTGCAACCTTGAAACGCATCGATGGCGAACACCGCGTACAGTCGCTGCGTTGGGCCAACTCAAACGGTGAACATCAACTGGACTGCGACGCCGTGGCATTCGCCCATGGCCTGCGCAGTGAAACCCAACTCGCCGACTTGCTCGGCTGCGCATTCGCCTGGAACCCGCTCAACCGCGCCTGGCTGCCGCAGCGTGACAGCGCCGGTCGCAGCAGTGTCGCCGAGGTTTATCTGGCCGGCGACGGCGCCGGCATCATGGGCGCCGACGCGGCGGAAATGGCCGGCGAGCGGGCCGCCCTCGCCTTGCTCGAAGACATGGGTCACGTGGTTGCGCCCAAGCGTGGCGTGCAACTGGAGCAGGCACTTGAACGAATCGATAGCTTTCGCCAAGGCCTGGAACGCGCCTTCGTGTTTCCACAAAACTGGGCGGCCGACACGCCGGACGACGTGATGGTCTGCCGCTGCGAAGAAGTGCGCGCCGGTGACATCCGCGACGTCGTGCGCGAGGGCCATTGGGAAATCAACCGGGTCAAGGCCCATTGCCGGGTCGGCATGGGCCGCTGTCAGGGGCGCATGTGTGGCGCTGCCGCCGCAGAAATCATTGCCTGCGCCAGTCAGCGAAACGTCTCTGACATCGGCCGCTTGCGGGCACAGGCACCGATCAAACCGTTGCCGTTTGGTCTGGAGGTCGAGCCATGATCGAGGTCGATGCAGTGATCATTGGCGGCGGCATTGTCGGCGCCTCCGCCGCGCTCTTCCTGAGCAAGGCCGGTCGTCGTGTGGCGCTGTTGGAGCGCGATTTTTGCGGTTCGCACTCCAGCGGCGTGAACTACGGCGGCGTGCGGCGTCAGGGCCGACCGTTGTCGCAACTGCCGCTGTCGCAACAGGCTCACGAAATCTGGGGGCAGTTGCCGCAGTTGATCGGCATCGACGGTGAATACCAGCGCAGCGGTCACTTGAAACTGGCGCGCAGCCTCAACGACCTGCGCGCATTGCAGGACTATGCCGCCAGCAGTCAGGGTTTCGGCCTCGATTTGCAGGTGCTTGATCGCCGTGAATTACGCACGCGTTTTCCGTGGGTCGGCGACGTCGCGGTCGGCGCCTCGTTTTGCCCGGATGACGGTCACGCCAACCCACGACTGGTTTCACCCGCGTTTGCCCGGGCCGCACAGCGCCACGGCGCGCAAGTCCACGAACAATGCGCGGTGAGCGCCGTGGAGCATGACGGTCAGCGCTTTTGCGTCAGCACGCAAAACGGCCTGCAACTGCAAGCGCCCTGGCTGCTGAACTGCGCTGGCGCATGGGCCGGCAGCCTTGCCGCGCAGTTCGACGAAGCGGTGCCGATGCACGCCGGGCACCCGGCGATGTTGGTCACCGAACCCTTGCCATGGGTGATGGATGCCAGCACCGGCGTCGAGGGCGGCGGTATTTATGCGCGTCAGGTCGCACGCGGCAATTGCGTGTTGGGCGGCGGCCAGGGGTTTGCCCTCGACGGCGCGCGCGCCCGCCCCGGTCAACACGCGGTGATCGAAATCCTGCGCCAAGCCGTAGAGCTTTATCCGTTTCTTGAAGGCGCCCAGGCGATTCGTACCTGGAGCGGCACCGAAGGTTACTTGCCCGATCGCCAACCGGTGATCGGGCACAGTGGCACTCAACCCGGTCTGTTGCACGCGTTCGGCTTTGCCGGCGCAGGTTTCCAGATCGGTCCAGCGGTGGGCCAGGCGCTCACCGAGATCATCTGCAGCGGCGCCTCAACCACGTCGCTGGATGCGTTTTCCATCACCCGGTTTCACTCCATCTCCGTTGCTTGATAGAGGAAGGTCGCGCCAATGAATAACGTCAAACGCACTGCACTGCTCGGACTTTCATGCCTGAGCGCCCTGCTCACGGTCACCCAGGCCCAGGCCGAACCGACGCTTTACCTCGGCATGAACGGCGGGACCATGGAACGGCTCTACGCCGACAAGGTGCTGCCGGTTTTCGAGAAGGCTAACAACGTCAAAGTGGTGATCGTGCCCGGCACGTCCGCCGATATTCTGGCCAAGGTCCAGGCCAGCAAAGGCAACCCGCAAATGCACGTGATGTTCCTCGACGACGGCATCATGTACCGCGCCATCGCCATGGGCCTGTGCGACAAACTCGAAGACAGCCCGACCCTGGCGCAGATTCCGGCCAAGGGTCGTATCAAGGACCAGGCCGTGGCAGTCAGCCTCGGTGTCACGGGGCTGGCGTACAACACGCGGTTGTTCAAGGAAAAAGGCTGGGCGACGCCGACCTCGTGGATGGACATGGCCGACCCGCGCTTCAAGGACAAACTGGTGTTCCAGTCGATGGCTTCTTCGACCTTTGGCCTGCACGGTTTCCTGATGTTCAACCGGATTCAGGGCGGCAGCGAAACCGACGTGGAGCCGGGCTTCAAGGCATGGCCGAACACCGTCGGGCGCAACGTGCTGGAATACATTCCGAGCTCGGCGAAGATTTCCGAAATGCTCCAGACCGACGAAGCGGCGCTGTTCCCGCTGACGCCGACCCAGGTCACCGCGCTGAAACTCAAAGGCATGCCGGTCGAATATGCGCAACCGAAGGAAGGCGCAGTGGTGCTCAACGTTGCCGAATGCGCCATCGCCAACAACACCCAACCGGAACTGGCGCAGAAACTCGCCGCGTTTCTGCTGACCCCCGAGGCGCAAGCCGCTGCACTTGAAGATGGCGATCAGATCCCGTCCAACCCGAACACCCCGACCACGGACAAGACACGGGGCCAGGTCGAGGCGATGAAGCAGTATCTGACAACGGCGATTGCCATCGACTGGGACCAGGTCAACGAACAGCGCCCGGCGTGGAATGCGCGGTGGAATCGTAGTATCGAGCGGTAGTTATAAACTCAAAAAAACTGTGGGAGCGGGCTTGCCCGCGATGAGGCCGGTACATTCAACATATGGTTGATTGTTCCGACGCTATCGCGGGCAAGCCCGCTCCCACAGGTTCTGCGTTTGGTCAAAGGGATTCGTTAAAACCCCACATCCAGAATCACACTGTCCTGATACGTGCCCGCCGGCGGCGTGGTCTGGTCGGTGTAGATTTTCGCGTTGTAATTGAAGATCTGGCTCCCGGAGCCCAAACCGTTACCGGGATTGACCTCGGCATCGGAGCTGGCCCGGCGAGCACTGCCGACACTGCCCCAGCGGGTGGTGCCGGCGCTTTTGAAGATGTCATACGCCAGGTAATTGCCGCCGAAAGCCATCCGTCGCCGCCCGCCAACACTGGCTGCCTGCAGACCGTCGCCCAGGCCTACGGTGTAAGCGCTGCCCTTGGTGCAGGCGAGGCTGATGGTCTGGCCGGTAACCGGCGCAAAGGCACTGACGACCGGCGCGCTGCCGAAACTGATGTTCGGGGCGGTGATGGTGCAGTCATTGGCGACCGTCAGGGTGACGGTCATGCTGGTGGTGCCGCTGCTGATATCGCGCCCCAGGCAAACACTGCCGGCGCCAATGCCGGAGCAATAATTCCAGCTCCAGGCAATGCTCAGGGTCTCGGTATAGATACCCGCCGCCACGTTACTGCCCGTGATTGTCCCCAGATAAATCGGTGCGGTTTTCGGCACCACGCTGCCCAGTAGCCCCAGCGCATCAATGATCCCGTTGCGCGCGAAGTCGAAGGGCGTGCCACGTTCGATCGGGTAACTGGTGGTGTTGTTGGCATACAGCGTGTAACCGATGACGTCTCCGGTCGGCCCGAGCAGTCCGGCTTGAGTCGAGGTAATTGTGGCGTTGAAATGGTCATTGTTGGTCAGCAACGAGACCAATGAGCCGGTGCAACTCAAACCGGCGTTGAGGCTTGAACTGTTCTGCACGGCGGTACGCAGCGCAATCGAGCTCACCGAACCGAATGCCACCGCCGTGGCAGGGACCACCACCGAACACAACGCCCATGCCCAGCCTGGCAACCAGACCGCCAGCAGCACCAGCCATTTCACGGCACTCATTGGCACACCAACGGCCCGATCAGCGGAATCTGATCCTGATTCATGTCCACCGCGAACTGGACGCGGCAGGCTTTCCCGTCGGCCAGCGTCACCTGCAATGTGTTCTGCGCCTGAAGATTTTCCAGGTACACCAGACCGTCCCATCCGACCACTGTTTGCGTGCCGCTCTGCTCATGCACGACACCGCTGCCCAGGGGCAGCTCTCGCTGCTGCGCATCCACCAGGACGATGCTCGCGGCGATCACCCGGCTCAATGGAAACGTCAGCAAATAACCGCTGCCACGGCGCACGGCAATCCGCTGTTCGACGTTCGGGCTGCGCACGTTGGCCGGCAGGTTCAGTGGATCGATCTCGTACTTGCCGCGGTAATAGGCGCTGCTCCACGGCACCAGCAGGTGGCCATTGCGATCAGTCTGGCCGACCTGCTGGTTTTCGTAGCGCACCGGAATGTCGGCGTAACCATCGGTGCTGACCACCACAAAGGCATCGTCGATGCGGTTGGCGGCGAACACCTGGCGGTCCATCCACACCAGCGATCCGCTGGCATCGGCCCAACGGGTTTCGACGTCGCTGTTGCCGTACACACCGGCCTGCAGTTGCACCGACTGCAGGCGCCAGGTCAGGTCGGCCTGACGATAGGCCGGGCCGTCGCCGTGGGCATAACCGAGGTTGAACCCCACCCCGCCTTCAGTCGGCACGGCGCGACTGTAATTGACCCGCTGCTGGCTCTGCCCGGTCTTGCTGCGTTCACTGCTGAGCGCGAGGCTGCCGCGCAAGTCGAACGGGATCACCAGTTGCGCCTGCACCGCCCAGTTGCTGTCGCCGATTTCGCGGTTGGCCGACAGGTAGAAACTGCTGTTGTGCCATAGCGGCTTACTCCAGGTCAGGTTGAGCAAACGGGTGCGAGAATCATCCGCCGCGCGCACGTCGAAATACCCGACGCCAAGGCTGCCCCAGGTATTGAGATTCAGGCTCAGGGTCGCCTGTTCGCTGCGTTTGCTGAGGGTGGTGAAAGGACTGTCGACCACGGTCAGATCGGCGTATTGGTCGCGACGTTGCAGGCGTTGATAAGAGAAGCTGTAGCGCTGGCTGCTGTATTGATAACCCAGGCTCAGTTGTTGACCGCTGTCGCCATCGAACCGGCTCTGGCTGAGTGCGGTATTGAGCACGCCGAAATTGCCCAGGCGCAGGTTGCCACCGACACCGCCGAGGGTCAGTGAGTCCGACGCTTCGGCGTGGCTTTCCAGGGTGAAGTTGTCGCTCAGGCCGTAGCGCAGACTGCCCGATGAGACACCGGGACCGTAACCGAAATCGCTGATGCCGTAATCGCGGCGCAAGGTACCGGCCGCCACGGAAAAGTCGCTCAGGCCCTTTTGCAGCAAACTGCTGGTGACATAAAACGGCACGGTGGTCGAGACCTGCCGACCGAGGGCATCGGTGGTGACCACCACGGCTTCGCCGGCGCCGTTGATGAACGGAATATTGGTCAGCGTGTAGGGGCCGGGTTGCAGGTCGGCGCTGCTGGATTTGTAGCCGTTGATGAACAGGTCGACCGAGGATGGCACTGCCGCTTCCCCGGCAAACTGCGGCAACGGATAAGTCACCAGGTCCGGGCGCACGCCGAAATCCCGCGACAGCTGAACCCCGCCCAGGCGCACCGAACTGCTCCAGGGCAATGCGCCGCTGACCAGGTCACCGGCCTCGTAGGTCAGCAATCGCTCGTCATCGGAGTAGCGCCAGGTGGTGTCGTAACGCAGGTAGCCATTGTTCAGCGTACTGACCGAATCGCCGGACAACGTGCGCCGGTATTGCCCGGTGTTGGACAGCGTGCCCCAGCTGTCGAACAGTCGCACTTCGTTCCAGGCCGCGAGGTAAGTACCGGCATCATCGGTGTCGTTGAGGTACAGGTCGTAGTTGAACAAGGCACCGAAACTGCTCAGGGCCGGAGTGCGCGGGTAGGCGTCGCGATTGCCGACGAATTGCTCCGGCAGCCAGCTGGGCGGTACGTCGAGCAGCAGGCGCTGACCGGCGCTGTCGTATTCGCTGTGCAGACCCGACAGGCTGTCGAGGTCGACTTCGGCGCCGAGGGTGTCCGGCAGTTTCATACCGGTGTCACGCAACGCGTTGGCCGACAGGAAAAACCGCCCGTTGCGTTGCTCCACCGCCACGACGTGTCCGGTATTCATCTGATTGACCACCAATTCCAGAAACAACTGCGCATCAGCCACGGCCTCCATGCTGCCGGGTGGCGGCGGCAAATCACCGGCCTGGGACGGGTGAGCGAACGCCAGGCAACCCACACAGCTCATGGCGCAGATCAACGGACGCTGGAAACTGCGGGCCCGATGCGGGCTCATTACCGCTTTACGTCCGTCGATGGACCCTGCCTCCCTTTCCCGTCAGTTGCAGATCAGCGCGCGGGCGTAATGCTTTGTACCTGCGGCGAACCATTCACCCGCACCTGCAACGCCGGGTCTTGCGCCATCGGACCGGGCGCCGGCCAGCGCATGATCGCGCCCGGCAGCACATAACCGAGCAGGCCTTCCACCAGAGGTTTTGTCTGGCCTCCCTGCTTCAGCGCAACGTCCGTCAACCGCGCATGCACCGCCCCCTGATTGCGCACCTCCACATAAGGGCGACCGTCCACCGCCACCGTGCGCCAGCTCAAATCCGGCAGCCCCGCGCCTTTGGGATCACGCTTGCGACTGGTGTCTTCCTTGCTCCACAACCCCGCGCCGTAAGCAAACAGCGGCACCGAATAACGCATCTGGAACCGAATGGCCGCCGCCGTCTTGCCGCTTTCGCCGGCGGGCGGGGTGGCCGAGGGGATTTCATCGATGATGATGCGATAAGCCAGTTCCTGCCCCGGTGGGATCTCCCGGGTGCGGGTCAGGCGCACCAGTTGTTTCTGGCCCGGTTCGATTTTCGCCACCGGCGGGCTGCCGATCACGTCGCGCTGGTTCTGGTATTGATCGTTGAAACCGCTTTGGCTCCAGGCGAACACCCGGATCTGCAAATTCGCAGTCTCGTTGCCACGGTTTTCCAGCCACAAGGCACTGGCCTGCTGATCGGCCTCCAGCACGGGATCGATCGGCCAGATCAGCACCGAACTGGCCGCCTGCACCTTGACCGCCCCCAACAGCAGCATCGCCAACACTGCCTGACGCACAACAGAATGCCGCCGCGCGGGTAAATCCATTTGCCTACTCCTTGTGCCTGTCAGGCCCGATCAAAAACGCCGCGTTACCACGACAGCTGCACTTGCAGCACATCGCTGTAGGTCCCCCCAGGCTGATTGCCCGGTAACAGCACCTGACCGTAAATCGGCAGGCGGATGTTGTTTGCGTCCGTGTACGCCACCGCGACGCTCTGGCCGATCCCCAGGCTTTGGCTGTAAGCCGCGTCGCGAAACAGCTGGTACGAAACGCGGTTGCTGCCGGTGGTCAGCTGCAGGTGTCGCCCGCTGCTGTTGTACTGGCCGCCATCGACGGTCATGTTCATGGTCACGCCCGGTGTGCATTGCAGCTGTACATCCCCCGTCAGGGCCACTTGCACCGTGCCGGTGGCCAGCGCCGATTGGCTGCCGTAATTCAGGCTGCCGTAGTTCGACACCCCGCCGACCACCAGACAACCCGCAGTGACCGTGGCGCTGACCAGGAAACTCTGGCTGGTCACCGCTGCCAGCGGCAACGGCACACCGGCCGCGCACAACAGCGCCATCGCCAGCCATCCATGGCGGTTCATCGCCCTAGAACGTCAGTTCGACGGAAATCGTGTCGCTGTAAGTACCGGCCGGCAGCCCGGCCTTGCCCTTCGCCTGACCGTAGATGTTCACGGTCTGCGCCACGCCGGTGCTGGGGTCAAGGTTGATCACCCCGTCAATGGCTAAAAGCTGCGAGTGCCCGGAATCGGTGTACAAGTCGTACGGCACGTAGTTGGCGACACCGTCGTACAGCGCGCGCGAACCGCCCGCCGACAGTCCGTCGTGGGCACCGGCACGCACCTTGACCGTTGGCGTGGTGCCGCTGGAGCAGAGGATCGACAGCGCCACGCCACCGCCCATGACTTGTGCATCTTTCGTGGTGAACAGGCTGTTGTCGGTGCCGAAGTTCAAGGCACCAAAGTTCAGCCCGCTGGAGCCACCCGCACCATTTACCTGACAGCTGCTGATCAGAATCAGGCTGGCAGAGATCTGGCCGGTGACCGTGGTGGCCGCCTGCGCGCCGGACACCAGCGTCAGGCCAAGCAGTGACAAAACTATCCTTGATACGAGCATGCGCATGGTGTCCGTCCTCTACGGGTTTACCAATCGAGCGTCACGGTCAGGGTGTCGGTATAGACCCCGGCCGGTATCGCGCGGGTATTCGCCACCACCGAGCCAAACACCGGAATCGGTATCTGGGCCCCGCTGGTGACGGCGAAGTTGTGTTGTTGGCCGATGCTGTAGCTCTGGCTTCCGGATGCATCGAGGAACAATTGATAAGGCAGGGTCTGGCTGCCGTTGCTCAGGCGCCGGGTGGTGCCGTCACCATGGGTGCCGCCATCGATGGTGACGGTGAAGCCGGTGACCGAAGGGGTGCAGGCGACGTTCAACCTGCCGCGACCGTCAGCACCGAGGCGGGCTTTGATCGGGTTGGTCCAGGTCGGGCCTTGCTGGCCGAAATCCAGCGTGCCGAAATCACTGACCGGGCTGCCGCCATTGGTCACTTCACAACCGGCGATGATGATCAGTCGCGCATGGATCTGCCCGCTGATCGCCGCTTGCGCGCCCCCCGTCAGCAATACCCCTGCACCCACGGCCATCAATATCCAGAGTTTGCTTGTCATAACGCCAATCCCAATTCCATCAGGACTCCAGAACCCAGGCGCACAACGAGGAGCGCCCCCTTCCCTGCGCCAGCCGAATCCATTGGCCGCAGTTACACAGTTGCCGCTACCAGATGACGGTCACTTTCAACAGGTCGGAATAGCGACTGACCCGGGGAATTTCCGCCAGCGGTTCGATGCGTACATACAACGGTAAATCGACTGAACCGGTATCCGGCACACGGCCGCTCACCGGGACGTCCACCGCCAGCGGGATCAACCGCGCGGGGTCCTGATAGAGCCGATAGGGAATGGGTTTGCTGCCGGCGGAACCGGCCATGTAGCGCGTGTCACCGACGCCACCGTGCAGGCCGCCGTCGACCCGGAGTTGATAAGGGGTGTCGGGATTGCATTCGAGTCGGGGCAGGCGCTCGTTCATCAGCGCCGCCGCCAAAGGCCCGGCGGGATCGTCCAGCCGCGCGGTATTGCCGAAGTCCAGCACCCCCAGTTGCTCGACGCCCGCTGTGCGTTGCTGGCCAACCACCTGACAACCGCGCAGCACGTCGACACGCACTTGCACCTGAAGTTCTGCGGCCGACACTTGCGCACTGAGCATCACGCCCAAGACTGCACATGCAATGATTCCATTCACGGCCGATTCCTTGTGGGGGGGCTTCTAAAAATGCAGGTTAGCAACGCCCCGAGGATTTTCCAGTGGCCCGAAAAAATTGGATCCGCCGAAGGAATGAGCTTTTATGTCGAATTGCTGGCAAAACCCCACAACCCCTACGCCCTACAAGCTGTACACACCGCACAATTCTGTCCAATTACACCCCACGCCCGTCGACACAACTGGAAGCAAATTTCCCCATTTGGTTACACTAGGCCGCCGCAGCTCGGGGAGCCTGCCTGACGATTACGGGGTGACACAGTGGCCGTTCGACCGCCCAACCGTTCGCGATTCACACCACGCTGGCCCGCGCTGCGCCGTCTCTTCGGCAAGGCATCGACCACCTCCGCCGCTCATTCAGCGATGGGGCGCGTGGTCCACGACTATTTCCGGCACAAGGCCCACGCACAGGGTTACACCCTCAGCCACAGCCAGCAGCGCGTGGTCGACTGCATGGCGCAGCACGCCGCGGCACTGCTCGGCACTTCGGCGAAAACGCTGCCGGGCCTGTATCTGTACGGCGCCGTGGGGCGTGGCAAGAGCTGGTTGCTCGACGGCTTTTTCCAGGCGCTGCCGATCGCGGAAAAACAGCGCCTGCACTTCCACGAGTTTTTCGCTCGACTGCACCAAGGCATGTTCAGTCATCGCGATCACCCGGATGCGCTGGCGACGACGCTCGACGACTTGCTGAACGATTGCCGGGTGCTGTGTTTCGACGAGTTTCACGTCCACGACATCGGCGACGCGATGCTCATCGCGCGGCTGTTCAAGGCTCTGTTTCGCCGAGGCATTCTGCTGCTGGTGACCTCCAATTACCCGCCTGAGGGCTTGCTGCCAAACCCGCTCTACCACGCGCGCTTCAAACCGGTGATCGACCTGATCAATGCGCGCATGCAAGTCATGGAAGTCGGCGGCCCGCACGACTATCGCAGTCAGGCGAGAACCCACGCCCAGCAGTTGTTTACCCAGGGTCACTACGTCTGGCCGGCTACGCTGGCGCAACGTCAGGCACTGAACCTGCCCGAGCCCGATGCGCCGTCCATTCCTTTGCCCGTCGGCAACCGGCATCTCCCAGCCCGATATTGCGCAGGACGCACCATCGGTTTCACCTTCGGCGATCTGTGCGACCACCCAACGGCGGTCATGGATTACCTGGAGCTGTGCCGACGTTTCGACCACTGGATCATCGACAAACTGCCCAACCTCGCCGACTGCTCGATTGCCGCGCAGCAGCGTTTCATCAATCTGGTGGACGTTCTGTACGACCAGGACAAGCACCTGATCCTGCTCGGCCACCGCTCGTTGCGCGAAAGCCTGGGCGGCGATGCCATCGACCTGGCGCGCACCCGCAGTCGATTGGGACAGTTGATGGAAGTCAGAGAACCGGCCTGAAAACCGGATTGGCGGTGCAGCATCTATCGCTTTCGTCGGATCGCCGCCATCGCGAGCAGGCTCGCTCCCACAGTTGACCGCGTACATCCAGATAACTTGGTCTAATGTGGGAGTGAGCCGGCTCCGGGCGGCGTTCCGACGATGGCGGTCTGACAGCCACCCGGGTTTTACCGCTATCATGTCGCCCTTCATCGGGCCTCGCGCCCTACCTTCGATCAATGGCGAATCTGATCATGGATACCCTTGCCCAACTGCGCGCCGGCCTGCTGGCTGGCACCACTCGCCTGGACCTGGCCGCCGACCTGACGGAGTTCCCCCGGGAAATCCTCGACCTGGCGGATTCGCTGGAGGTGCTCAACCTCAGTGGCAACGCGTTGCGCAGCCTGCCGGACGACTTTCATCGCCTGACCCGTTTGCGCGTGTTGTTCTGCGACCGCAACCAGTTCAGCGAACTGCCCGCCTGCCTCGGCCAGTGCCCGGCACTGACCATGGTCGGTTTTAAGGCCAACCGCATCGAAACCGTACCGGGCGCCGCGCTGCCGCCGTTGTTGCGCTGGTTGATCCTGACCGACAACCGCATCAGCGAATTGCCGACCGAGCTGGGTGAACGTCCGCATCTGCAAAAACTGATGCTGGCCGGTAACCGCCTGCGGTGCTTGCCCCAGAGCCTGAGCAATTGCCATCGCCTCGAGCTGACCCGCATCGCCGCCAACCAGTTGACCGAGTTGCCATCCTGGTTGCTGACCCTGCCGAGCCTGACCTGGCTGGCCTATGCCGGCAATCCGCTGGAAACCGAAGCCGATGCCGCCGCGCTCGATGCCACGCCGACGATTCCCTGGTCTCAGCTGAGCCTTGAACAGAAGCTGGGCGAAGGCGCTTCCGGCGTCATTCATCAGGCGTTGTGGAAGCAGGCAACGCCGGTCGCGGTCAAACTCTACAAGGGCGAAATGACCAGCGATGGCTCGCCGCTGCATGAAATGAACGCCTGCATCACCGCCGGCCTTCACCCCAACCTGATCCGGGTCGAAGGACGGATTGTCGAGCATCCGCAGGCCCAGGCCGGGTTGGTCATGGAGTTGATCGACCCGAGCTATCGCAACCTCGCCGGGTTGCCGAGCCTGGAATCCTGTAGCCGCGATGTCTACGCCAGCGATACCCGGTTCAGCGCCGACGTGGCCTTGCGGATCGCCTGTGGCATCGCGTCGGTGGCCGAGCATCTGCACCGCCAGGGCATCACCCACGGCGACCTCTATGGCCACAATATTCTATGGAACGAGCACGGCGATTGCCTGTTGGGGGACTTTGGCGCAGCGTCTTTCCACGCGACCGAGGACAGCCTTGAAACCCGTGCATTGCAGCGGATCGAGGTGCGCGCGTTTGGCGTTCTGTTGGGGGAATTGCTGGAGCGGATCGACTCGGGGTTGAGTGATCAGGCGCGGGTGAAGCTGGAGGATATGCAGCAGCGTTGCTGTCAGCCGAAAGTGCTGGCGCGGCCGGGGTTCAGCGAGATTGTGCGGGAATTGAACGGCTGGTGACCGCTGCGCGGTCAATCGCTAGCAGGCTAGCTCCCACAATTGACCGGCGTTCACAATCCAGTGTGGGAGCTAGCCTGCTAGCGAAGGCGGTATCACTGAAGCAACAAATTACCCAGCCAGACCGACAAACATGTCCTGCACATCATCGTGGTTGTCGAGGCCTTCCAGGAACGCTTCAACCTCAGCCATCTGCTCGTCGCTCAGGCCGCTGACCGGGTTTTTCGGCTTGTAGCCCAGTTTCGCCGACAACACGGTGAAACCCTGCTCAGGCAAGGCTTTCTGCACCGAATCCAGATCGGTCGCTTCGGTGATGAACAGGGTGGCGCCGTCATCGGCTGGTTCGAAATCCTGTGCGCCGGCTTCGATAGCGGCCATTTCCGGATCGGCATCCGGGCTGTCCGGGGACGCCTCGATCATGCCCACATGGTCAAAGTCCCAGGCAACGGAACCGGAGGCGCCGAGCTGGCCCTTGCGGAACGCGACGCGGATTTCAGCGACGGTGCGGTTGATGTTGTCGGTCACGCATTCAACGATCAGCGGCACCTGGTGCGGCGCGAACCCTTCGTAAGTCACGCGATGGTATTGCACGGTTTCGCCGAGCTGGCCGGAGCCCTTCTTGATCGCACGTTCCAGGGTTTCGCGGGGCATCGACGCCTTTTTTGCCTGTTCGACCACCAGACGCAGGTGTGCGTTGGTGGCGGTATCGGCACCGTTACGCGCAGCAATGGTGATTTCTTTCACCAGTTTGCCGAAGATCTTGCCCTTGGCGTTGGCTGCCGCTTCTTTGTGTTTAACCTTCCACTGTGCGCCCATTACTCACTCTCTTATCTATGGCGCCGAGACATCTATTGGCCGACGCTTTGCGCAAGTTTATACGGCCTAAAGTTGGCAATCGACCAAAAAATCCATCCTGTCGAATCGACTTCTTCACCGCTGGTTGTAGGGCGATTCTGAAACGTCGATTTGCGGTGACCATAAAGGGCCACGGTTTCGTACCCTTTGTGCCCGTACTCCCAGGCAGAAGCGCGATCGATGCACAACGACAAGGAAAGTCCCTTCACCCTGACACTGCTGGACGCCGATTTGAGTTGGCAGGTGGTTCAGTTCAGTGGCCATGAAGCGCTCAACCAGCCCTATCGATTCGATATCGAAATGATCGGCCTGTCACCGGCGATGAGCCCGGATCGCCTGTTGCAACAACCGGTGTTCCTCAGCCTGACGCAAGACCTTGGTATTCATGGCGTCGTCCACAGCGCCAGCCACGAACATCGTGGCCCGCACTGGGTCGGGTACAGGCTGGTGGTGGTGCCCTGGCTGCAAAACCTCGACCGGCAGCGTTGCCGCCGGGTGTTTCATCAACTCAATGTGCCAGCGATCCTGCGCCAGTTACTCGCAGAAAACTCAGTGCCCGAAGACAGCTATCGTTTGGAGCTGCCGAACGGGCGTTATCCCGCCAGGCCGTTTTGCATTCAGTTTGACGAGAGCGACCTGACGTTCCTGCAACGTCTGTGCGAAGAAGAAGGCATCCACTATCACTTCGAACATCGATGCGACGGCCATGTGCTGGTGCTCGCGGATGACTGCCTGAGTTTCCCCCAGGAACCGCTGCTGACGCCGTTTCATGGCGACACACCCGGGCACGCGAGCGGGCCGGTGATCAACGAACTGTTCCAGCGGCATACCTCGCCGCCACTCTGCGCGCACCCCGCCCCGCCACCGCTCGATCGCGAACGGCTCAGCCGCCGAATACTCGAGCGCTTGCGCTGCCTGCATCGGCAGATACAGGGTCAAAGCAATCACAGCGAATTGCGCAGCGGACGCATCGTGCAAGTGTCGGAACATCCGCTGCAGAACTTCAACGATCAATGGCTGCTGACCGAGCTCCGTCATCAGGGACAGCAACCGTCGATTCTCGCCCCGGCCACCTCCGACATGAGCCGGCGTTACAGCAATCAGTTCACCGCCATTGCGTGGTCAACGGTGTTCCGCCCCGCGCTGACACACGCCAGGCCCGGCATTCCGGGCTTCCAGACCGCGCGGGTGCTCGGCCCGGTCGGCCAGCCTGCGGTGCTGGATGAACAAGGCCGGATACAGGTCAGGTTGTGGCCCACCCCGGAGTCCGATGACGATGAATCCCCCGGCCTTTGGCTGCCCCTGGCTCTCGCCACAGCGGACGGTCGGATCGATCCGTCGAAGCTGCCGGTCGCCGGCACCGAGGTGCTCATCAGTTTTCTCGACAGCGATCCGGACCGCCCGGTGTTGTGCGCGACGGCGAGCCATCCGCCAGCGCCTCGAACCACCCGACAACCACGCGGCGATGACCGGCTGCTGCTCGATTGGCTGATCAACCGTCAGGCCTGATCAGCCCTTGTCCGCCTTGCCCGCTGCCGCCGCGAATTTTGCCAGGCGCACGTCCAGATGCCGTGGCCGACGCCCGTGATCTTCGGCGCGCTCCTTGCGGCGGATGGCGTTGCGCACCATCAGCGAACCCAGATAGCGAATCGGCTCTGGCGGAAAGAAACCCAACGGACCGTTGACCAGCGGTGAACGGGTCCAGGCATTGTCGAGCCCCTGAACCATCGAAGCGAGAATCTGCCCGCCCATGTGACACGGCCCGACCCCGCTGCCGGAATAACCGAAGCCGTAGAACACATTCCCGTGGGCGCTCATCTGGCCGAAGAACGGTAAACCGGTGACCGAGCGATCCGACGGACCGTTCCACGTCGCTTCGACTTTGACCTCGGCAAACGCCGGAAAAAACTCGCTGAGGCTGTGCTGCAACAGGCCTGCATAGGGCGACGGCTGATCGAACACCGGCAGCATCCGGCCACCGTAGGCAAACGTGTTGCCGCCCTTGCCGAGCATGATCCGGCCGTCCGGGGTGTTGTGGTAGTAGTGCACGAAAATCCGTGAATCGAGCACCGTGACACCGCTGGTCAAACCGATCTGGTCGAGCAGGTCCGGCCGTGGTTCGGTGATCAGCATGTCGCTGGAGACAATCGCCACACTGCGCTCGAACTGCGGGAACGCGCGGGCCATCCACGCGTTCATCGCCAGCACCACCCGATCTGCGCGGACAGTGCCGTGCGGGGTCTGGATCCCTGCCGGTTTGCCCTCCTCCAGTCCGGTCATCGCGGTGTTCTCATGAATCCTCACGCCCAACTGCAACGCCACCCGGCGCAAACCGCGCACCAGTTTGCCCGGTTGCACGCTGGCGGCGGCCGGTGAGAACCAGCCTTCCAGGTGTTTTCGGGAACCGGCCATGCGCTGCACATCCGCCACCGGCCGTTGCGTGAACGAGTTCATGCCGTGGCGTTCGAGCGCTGCGATCACCGCGTCAGTCGAGCCGCATTGGGCACGATTGGTCGCGGTGTAGAGCGTGCCGTCGAGGCGGTAATCGGCGTCCACGCCGTACTGTTCGCAGAAGGTGCCGATCGCATGGATACTGCGCTCGGATTCCTTGACCAGCCGCACCGCCTCTTCGACACCGAACAACCTTTCCAGGGTGAAATACTTGGCCGACCACGACAGCGCACAACCGCCGTTGCGGCCGCTGGCGCCGGCACCGCAGATGTCGGCTTCGATCAGCAACACATCCAGTTCCGGGTTCTGCTCCTTGAGCATGATCGCGGTCCACAAACCGGTGTAGCCACCGCCGACGATGCAGACATCGGCGCGGGTGTCGCCGGGCAAAGGTTCGCACGGCGCGCACGACTCAGCCGCCAGCGCCTGTTCCAGCCAGAAAGGTCTCATCGGTATTTCCTCAGGTACGCAGGGGTTTGACGCTCATCGGCCGGTTCGGCACGAATGCAGTTTCGCCACGCAGGCCAGCCGGGCGGCTATTCCAGTAGGGGATCAGCACCAGCGCTGAAAACAAGGCGCAGCCGGCGAAGATAATGAACACGGTGACCGAGTCGAAGTAGCCCGGCAGCAAACCGCCGAGAATCGCCCCGACCGAGCCGCAACCGTTGACGAAGCCCGCCGACGTGGCGCCGGCCTTGGCGGTGCCGAAATCGATGGCCGCCGCGCCGCTGATCATCGAGTCCGGTCCGTACAGGGTCAGGCCCATCACGAACAGCAGCGCCACCACCAGCATCACACTACCGGTGTGCAAGGCACCCATGAACAACGCCAGCGAAATGGTCAACGCAAGCAAACTGATCACGCAGGCCGGCATGCGTCGGGCGCCGAACAGTTTGTCCGAGGCCAACCCGAGCAGGATCGGCCCGAGCAACCCGGCCAGTTCGAACGCTGTCGGGATGATCGCCGCACCGACCTTGCCCACGGTCGGCATCTGCTCGAAAACGATCACCGGCCCCCACAACAGAATCGCGTAGCGCGCCGGTTTCAGCAGGAAGTACGCGAGCCCGAGAACCAGCACCGTGCGGTTGCGCAGGATTTCCTTCAGCGGTTCCAGCACGCTGATCTTGCTTTGCGCATGCGCCTCTTCGGCGGTCATCTCTGGTTCCGGCTCGATCGCCGGCAAGCCAACGTCTTGCGGTTTGTTGCGTTGCAAAATAAAAAACAGCACGGCGACCAGCCCAACCACCGCCGCACTGGAAAAGAACGCCGCATGCCAGCTGCCGATGAGCGTGTACGCCCACCAACCGGCAAACGGCGACGCCACGAGCCCGCCAAAGGCATAGCAGGAACTCCATAAACCCAGCACTCGCCCGCGCTGTTCAGCGGGGAAGAAACTGCCGATGTTCTTGCACAGCCCTGACCATCCGGTGGACTGGGCCAGCCCTTGAATCAGCATGCAGGTGGCGAAAATCGGTAACGTTGCGAAGCTGCCCATCACCAGCGCAGCCGCAGCGGAAATCAGCAAGCCGCCGAGCACCACGACCCTTGGGCCAAAGCGGTCGGCGAGGATGCCCCAGGTGAATTGGCCGATGGCGTAGGCCGCGAGGTAGATGGCGTCGAGGTTGGCCATGGCCATTTTGTCGAGCATGAAGGTGGGGTCTTCGGCGATCCCCAGTTTGGCCACGGAAAAGGCTTTGCGGGTGAAGTAGAAAGCGGCGTAGGCGAGCCAGGTGATCGCGAAGATCTGCACGCGCCAACGCTTGATGGTGCCGATGTGCTTGTTCATTGTGGTTCTGACCTCAGGGTGTGAGTGTGCCGGCAGAATTGGAAGAAAACGCCTGTGTTTTTTATTGTTGAGCACTGCGATATCGCTGCGTCCCTTTGGCGATACCGGTCAGATGAGTCCTGCAATTGCACGCGCAGGCTCATGGTCACGGAGGCTGTTCGACTGACCAGTCACCGCGACTGGAGCCGATAAAAACAATTACTGATTAATAAGTGAAATCGATTTATCGTATTTCCAATATAAGCTCAGCTTGTTACTGGAGGTTTCGATGTCGGTTTCCCACGCCCAGCTCAAAGCCTTCCATGCCGTGGCTGTTCACGGAAGCTTCACCAAAGCCGCCGAGCGGCTTTTTCTCACGCAACCGGCGATTTCCGACCAGGTGCGCAAGCTCGAAGAGCGCTTCGGGGTATTGCTGTTCCACCGCAACAAACGGTCGGTGCGCCTGACCGATCTGGGTGAACGCTTGTTGAGCATTACCCAGCGATTGTTCGTCATCGAAGCCGAGGCGCAGGAGTTGCTTCACGACTCGCAGGCGTTGCAGACCGGCAGCCTGATTCTGGCGGTGGACGCCCCGGTGCACGTGCTGCCGCAGATCGCGCGGTTCTGCGAGCGCTACCCCGGCATCAGCGTGAAGATCGAAACCGGCAACACTGATGAATCGCTGTTTCGGCTGTTCAACTATCAGGCTGACCTGGCGTTGCTCGGGCGCGATGTCAGCGATGAACGATTGATCTCGCTGCCGCTGCGCAATGACCCGATGGTGGCGTTTGTTTCGCGCAATCATCCGTGGGCCGACCGCGAGTCGATCTGCCTCGCGGACCTCGACGACACGCCGCTGGTGCTGCGGGAAATCGGCTCGGTGACGCGTCAGACGCTGGAGGAGGAAATGGCCGGCGCCGGGTTTCGGATTCGCCCGGCGATTCAGGTCGAAGGCCGGGAGGCGGCGCGTGAGGCGGTGGTCGTGGGGATTGGGGTGGGCGTGGTCTCGGCGGCGGAGTTTGGTGCAGATTCGCGGGTGTGTGCGCTGCCCATTACCGACTGCAAGCGGCGGCTGACGGAAACGCTGGTGTGTTTGCGCGAGCAGAGTTCGCGGCGGGTGGTGGCGACGTTTCTGGAGATGGTGCGCGAGAGTCTGGTGTAGGCCCATCTGCCCCCATCGCGAGCAGGCTCGCTCCCACAGGATCTATGGCGACCACTGATTTTGTGTACGGCGCAAATTTCTGTGGGAGCGAGCCTGCTCGCGATGGCCGCGCCGCGGTCTAACTGACCGGCGCCAAATCGAAAAACGCCTGAATCAAGCGCAAATCCCGCCGCCGCTCCATGCACCCGATCATGTGCCGGTTCACCAACCCCTCGCCAATAATCGGCACCGCCGCCACCCGCGGGTCGTGGCTGACCTCCACCGACGACACCACGCCAACCCCCAACTGCGCCGCGACGGCCTCGGTCACCGCCTCGCGACTGTCCAGTTCCAGCAACACCCGAGGGCTCACCTTCGCCTGGGCGCAAGCGTCATCGAACGTGCGTCGGGTAATCGAACTCGGTTCGCGCAACACCATGATGACCTGATCCAGTTCCTTCAGCGGCACCCCTTTCGAACGCTGCGCCCAAGCATGCCCCTCAGGCACCAGCGCACAAATCCGCGACTCGCTCAGCGCCTGCAAATGCAAACCCTTGCGCGGCTCAACCTCGGTCAGCACTGCCACATCGGCATGCTCCGACAACAGCGCCCCCAGGGTTTCCTGCGCATTGCCCAGGCGCAGGTTCACGGTGATCCCCGGATACCGCGCGCGCAGGCTCGCGAGCATCGGCATGACCATGTGCGGCCCGTCCGCCGCCACCTCCAGACGCCCGGTGAGCAATTGCCGATTGGCCTCCAGCATCACTTGCGCTTCTTCGGCCAGACCAAACATCGCCCGGGTGATCGCAGCGAGTTTGGTGCCCTCCTCCGTCAGCTCGACCCGACGCGCGGTGCGCCGCAGCAAGGTGATCTGGTAGTGCTCCTCCAACGCCTTGATGTGCCCGGTGACCGCCGGTTGGCTGATGAACAGCCGGGCGGCGGCCCGGGTGAAGCTGCCCTCGCGGGCCACCGCATCGAAGGCGCGGAGCTGGAACAGGTTCATGAATAACCCTCACTGATGGCTGGCATAACAACAAACAATTTGATTGATAGCACGGCAAATTGCAATTTAAGCCCCGTAGCTTCATCCCATCGATTGCGAGGACACGAGAATGAGTACTGCCGAACCCATCCTGCTCACCCCCGGCCCGTTGACGACGTCGGCCCGCACCCGTCAGGCGATGATGGTCGACTGGGGTTCATGGGATGACCGCTTCAATCAACTGACCGCCAGCCTCTGCGAGCAACTGCTGGCGATCATCAACGGCGGCGACAGTCACCACTGCGTGCCCCTGCAAGGCAGCGGCACCTTCGCCGTCGAAGCGGCAATCGGCACGCTGGTGCCTCGCGACGGCAAAGTCCTGGTGCTGATCAACGGCGCCTACGGCAAACGCCTGGCGAAAATCTGCGAAGTGCTCGGCCGCGCCTTCAGCACCTTTGAAACCGCCGAAGACGAACCGACCACCGCCGCCGACGTAGACCGTCTGCTGCGGGCCGACGCCAGCATCACCCACGTCGCGCTGATCCACTGCGAAACCAGCACCGGCATCCTCAACCCGCTGCCGGAAATCGCCCAGGTCATTGCGCATCACGGCAAACGCCTGATCATCGACGCCATGAGTTCCTTCGGTGCGCTGCCGGTGGATGCGCAACAGGTGCCGTTCGACGCGCTGATCGCCGCCTCGGGCAAATGCCTGGAAGGCGTACCGGGGATGGGGTTTGTCTTCGCTCGCAAAGACGCGCTGGCAAATGCCGCCGGCAACTCGCATTCGCTGGCGATGGACCTGTTTGACCAGCACACCTACATGGCCAAGACCGGCCAATGGCGCTTCACCCCGCCAACCCACGTGGTCGCGGCGCTGCACGAAGCCCTGCTGCAATACAACGAAGAAGGCGGTTTGCCGGCGCGGCATCAGCGCTACGCCGACAACTGCAAAGTGTTGCTCGATGACATGGCCAGGCTCGGCTTGCGCAGCTTCCTGCCCGCCGCGATCCAGGCGCCGATCATCGTCACGTTCCACGCACCGAAAGACCCGCGCTACCAGTTCAAGGAGTTCTACGAACGCGTCAAGGCCAAGGGTTTCATCCTCTATCCCGGCAAATTGACCCAGGTCGAAACCTTCCGCGTCGGCTGCATCGGCCACGTCAACCAGGCCGAGATGCACGCGGCGGTGGCGGCGATTGCCGAAGTGCTGCGCGAGATGGAAGTGCTCGAAATCTGAACCACAGACACCGCCGTCCCTGTAGAAGCGAGCGGGCGGCGATCCGACTTGCCCGCGAACACAGGCGACGCGGTCTGTCCGACAAACCTCGTCATCGTTCTTCGCGGGCAAGCCTCGCTCCTACAGGATCAAAAAAATGAACTATGCAAACCCAACCAAACTGCAAGCCGCCATCCTCGACTGGGCCGGCACCGTGGTCGACTTCGGCTCCTTCGCCCCAACGCAGATTTTTGTCGAGGCCTTCGCCGAATTCGACGTCCAGGTGTCCATCGAAGAAGCCCGTGGCCCGATGGGCATGGGCAAGTGGGATCACATCCGCACCCTGTGCGATCAGCCGGCCGTCGCCGAACGTTATCGCAAGGCCTTCGGCCGCACGCCGACCGACGATGACGTCACTGCGATTTACCAACGTTTCATGCCGCTGCAAATCGAAAAAATCGCCGAGCACTCGGCGCTGATCCCCGGTGCGCTGGAGACCATCGCCAACCTGCGTGCACAAGGGATCAAGATCGGCTCCTGCTCCGGCTACCCGAAACAGGTCATGGACAAAGTGGTCGAACTCGCCGCCACCAACGGCTACGTCGCCGATCACGTGGTCGCCACCGACGAAGTGCCCAACGGCCGCCCATGGCCGGCTCAGGCACTGGCCAACGTGATCGCCCTGGGCATCGACGATGTCGCCGCGTGCGTGAAGATCGACGACACCGTGCCAGGCATTCTGGAAGGTCGTCGCGCCGGCATGTGGACCGTGGCGCTGATCTGCTCGGGCAACGCGCTGGGCCTGGACTACGAAGGTTATCGCGCCCTCGGCAGTGACGAGCTGGACAGCGAACGCAAGCGCATCCACGCACTGTTCGAAGGCTCGCGCCCGCACTACATGATCGACACCATCACCGATTTGCCGGCCGTGATCGCCGACATCAACCAGCGCCTGGCCAACGGCGAGATGCCGCAAACCAACTGATTCACCGCATTCCCCCCTGTAGGAGCGAGGCTTGCCCGCGAAGGCGTCTGAACATTCAACATGGATGTCGGCTGATAGGACGCCTTCGCGGGCAAGTCGGATCGCCGCACCGCTCGCTCCTACAGGGGGAATTGTGTTTTTTTGCTCAATCACCTGACTTAGAGCATTGAACCGCCAATGGCTTGAGGCAAACCGTGCGAAACAGGCTTACAGTTAACGCACACCGTCGACCAAGAACGGTGGCCTGACCCGACCTGTGAGGAACGCCGTATGCCCTGGAAGAACTCCGACTCACGCTACAGCACCGTGTCGATCACGCTGCATTGGTTGATGCTGGTGTTACTCGCGGTGGTTTACGCCAGCATCGAATTTCGCGGAATCTTTCCCAAAGGCAGTGGTGGCCGAACGCTGATCGTTGAAGCGCATTTCATGCTCGGTCTGACGGTGTTTGTGCTGGTGTGGTTGCGGCTGTTCGCACGCAGCCTAGGCCCGGCGCCGCAGATCTTCCCCGCTTCGCCGCACTGGCAGACCGTGCTGGCCAGATTGATGCACTGGGCGCTGTACCTGTTCATGATCGCCATGCCGATTCTGGGTTGGCTGGTCACCAGCGCCAAGGGGCATCAGGTGATGTTCTATGGCATTGATCTGCCGATGCTGCTGTCAGAGGACAAGGAGTTGGCCAAGCAAATCGAAGGCTGGCATGTACTCGGCGGCACCATCGGTTACTGGCTGATCGGACTGCACGCCGTGGCGGGGATTTATCACCACTATGTGGTGGGCGACAACACCCTGCTGCGGATGATGCCCAAGCGCGTAAACCGCAATTCCTGAAAACAACACCCTCCCCCTGTAGGAGCGAGGCTTGCCCGCGAAGAACGATGACGAGGTTTGTCGGACAGACCGCGTCGCCTGTGTTCGCGGGCAAGCCTCGCTCCTACAGGGGTATGAGTTGCGACGAAAATCCGCGAAGCCCTTGCAAGCCGCCGGTGTGGATGAAGATCAGTCGCGCGCCCTTTGCGAATCTGCCAGCTTCGACGTGCTGCTTGAGCGACAGCAGCGCTTTGCCGGTGTACAGCGGCTCAAGGGGAATGCCACTGGCCTGTTCGGTTTGCGCGATGAAATCCAGTAACAGCGGATCGACTTTGGCGAAGCCACCACGACTGGCGTCGAACAGTTCGTAGACCGGATGATGCAAGCCCGCCTCCTGCACGATCGATGCAATTTGCTGCGCCACGCCATGATCATCGGGCACCGCCAGCGCGCCATAAACCGGATGCTCCCCCGCTTCAGCCAACGCCAGGCCGGCCAGCGTGGTGCCCGTTCCGCAGGCCAGCCACCAGCCGTCGTAGTCGCTCCAGCCCACACCGTTCAGTTGCGCGCCGACCATCGACTTCAGTTGCATGCAGCCCTTCGCACCCGACAAACCGCCGCCACCTTCCGGCACCGCAAACAGCTCAGGGTATTGCGCCTGCCAGGGTTCCCAGAAACCCGCATCGTGCCGCGCGCGATAGCCGCCATAACCGAGCCAGTGCAACTGCATGCCGAAGGCTTGCAAGTCTTTCACTGTGGGCGTTTCCTGCGGATGGCCGCGCAGTAAACCAACGGTCGTGAAACCGAAGCGCTTGCCGGCGGCAGCCAGTGCATGAAGATGATTGGAGTGAGCACCGCCGAGACTGATGATGCCTTTGGCAGCGGCAAGGTCAGCCGCTTTGAGGTGTTCGATGAGCTTGAACCACTTGTTGCCGCTGATCAGCGGGTCGATCTGGTCCAGGCGCAGGATGGCGACTTCGATGCCGGTGCTTTCGAGCCAGTCGAGATGAAGGGGTTCGAGCGGGGCTCGGGGAAGCCAGTCATTGGAAGGGAGGAACATCGATGCCGGCTCTGGGTAAAGAGCCGGCATATTAGCAGCCTTGAAGACGCCTTCGCGGGCAAGCCTCGCCCCTACAGGTATTGTGCCGTTCACAAAATTGATAAACGACACAGCACCTGTAGGAGCGAGCGGGCGGCGATCCGACTTGCCCGCGAAGGCCATTGGCACGCTGGACCTGCTGTTAAAGCTCAGCAGCCAACCGCGAACCCTGATTGATGGCCCGCTTCGCATCCAGCTCCGCCGCCACGTCCGCACCGCCAATCAGATGCACGTTCTGCCCTGCCGCAACCAACCCGTCCTGCAATTCGCGCAACGGATCCTGCCCGGCGCAGATCACGATGTTGTCCACCGGCAGCACTTGCGGCTCGCCGGTTTCGCCGATGCGGATGTGCAAACCTTCGTCGTCGATCTTCAGGTATTCGACGCTGTTGAGCATCTGCACCTGCTTGTTCTTCAGACCGGTGCGGTGAATCCAGCCGGTGGTTTTGCCCAGGCCATCGCCGACCTTGGATTTCTTGCGTTGCAGCAGGAACACTTCACGCGCCGGTGCATGCGGCTCAGCCTTGATGCCGGCGACACCGCCACGCGCCTGAAGAAGCGTGTCGATGCCCCACTCTTTCCAGAACGCTTCACGGTCCAGGCTGGTGGCAACGCCCTGATGCACCAGGAATTCGGACACGTCGAAACCAATCCCGCCCGCGCCGATCACGGCGACCCGTTTGCCCACCGGCTTACGCTCAAGAATCACGTCGAGGTAGCTCAACACCTTGGCGTTCTCGACGCCTGGAATCGCCGGTACACGCGGCGCGATGCCGGTGGCGAGGATGATCTCGTCGTAACCGCCTTCAACCAGTTTCGCCACATCGACCCGAGTGTTCAGGCAGACCTCGACGTTGGTGGTTTGCAACTTGCGGTTGAAGTAGCGCAGGGTTTCAAAGAACTCTTCCTTGCCCGGCACGCGCTTGGCGATGTTGAACTGACCGCCGATTTCGCTGGCCGAATCGAACAGCGTTACCTGATGACCACGCTCGGCAGCCACGGTTGCGGCCGACAGACCCGCAGGGCCGGCACCGACCACGGCGATTTTCTTGATCTGCTGCACCGGCAGGTAGTTGAGTTCGGTTTCATGGCAGGCCCGCGGGTTCACCAGGCAAGTGGTCAACTTGCCGCCAAACGTGTGATCGAGGCACGCCTGGTTGCAACCGATGCAGGTGTTGATTTCATCGGCACGGCCTGCGGCGGCCTTGTTGACGAAGTCGGCATCGGCGAGGAACGGCCGCGCCATGGAGACCATGTCGGCATCGCCTTCAGCGAGAATCTGCTCGGCGATTTCCGGGGTGTTGATGCGGTTGGTGGTGATCAGCGGAATGCTCACCGAGCCGCGCAGCTTGGCCGTGACTTTGCTGAACGCTGCACGCGGCACTTTGGTGGCGATGGTCGGAATCCGCGCTTCGTGCCAGCCGATGCCGGTGTTGATGATGGTTGCACCGGCCTGTTCGATGGCCTTGGCCAGGGTCACGATTTCTTCCCAGCTGCTGCCGCCTTCCACCAGATCGAGCATCGACAGGCGGAAGATAATGATGAAATTCGGGCCTACGGCTTCGCGTACACGGCGGACTATTTCCACCGGCAGGCGCATGCGGTTTTCGTAGCTGCCGCCCCAGCGGTCGGTGCGGTGGTTGGTGTGCGCCGCGAGGAACTGGTTAATGAAATAACCTTCGGAGCCCATGATCTCGACGCCGTCGTACTCGGCTGTTTGCGCCAGGGTCGAACAGGTGACGAAATCGCTGATCTGCTTCTCGATGCCTTCCTCGTCCAGCTCTTTGGGCTTGAACGGGTTGATCGGCGCCTGAATGGCGCTCGGCGCAACTTGCTTCGGGCTGTAGGCATAACGGCCGGCATGCAGGATCTGCATGCAGATCTTGCCGCCCGCCTCGTGCACCGCGCGGGTCACGATCTGATGCTTGAGCGCTTCTTCGAGGGTGGTCAGTTTGGCCGCGCCGGAATACACACCGCCTTCGTCGTTCGGGCCGATACCGCCAGTGACCATCAGGCCGACACCGCCACGGGCGCGCTCGGCGAAGAATGCAGCCATGCGTTCGAAGCCGCCGGGTTTTTCCTCAAGACCGGTGTGCATCGAACCCATCAGGGTGCGGTTGCGCAACGTGGTAAAACCCAGGTCCAACGGAGCCAACAGGTGCGGGTAATGAGCGGCGGTCATCGGTAACTCCACAACGAGCGTTCACGGAAAAAGTGTGGGCGCTCTTTGGCGCCCCTCTGTCATGTGTAACAGACTATGAGCACTCCCCCGGCCGCTCAATGACCGAAACTGACAACTTAATGATCCAAATGCGCAACGGCCCGGGTGTCGGACGTTTGCGCTATCTCCTCTGCAATTAACGGCAGGGAGTCAGGGTGCGGCTGTCGAAAGGCAGCGCAAGTGCACTGAACCCAATGAAAATTCGTATACCATATCTCCAACTCAATCCGAACGACTGCCGCCGTGACCCTACCCAAATTCAATGCTCCAGACTTGGGCAATGCGCCTTCGACATCTGAAATCATCACCCGCCATCTGCGTGACGCCATCGTCGCCGGGCATTTCGCCGAGGACGAGCCGATTCGCCAGGACGACATCGCCCGGCAGTTCAACGTCAGCAAGATCCCGGTGCGTGAGGCCCTCAAGCGCCTGGAAGCCGAAGGCCTGGTGATGTTCCAGCGCAATCGCGGGGCGATGGTCACACGGGTGTCCGATGCCGAGCTGGCGCAGATGTTCGAAGTGCGCATGTTGCTCGAAGACAAGGTGCTTCGCCTGGCCATTCCCAACATGACCGAAGACACCTTCGCCCGGGCCGAACGCATCTGCCAGGAGTTCGTCGGCGAAGATGATGTGGGACGTTGGGCCGAGCTCAATTGGGAACTGCACGCCTGCCTCTATGAACCGGCACAACGTCCGTTTCTGGTGAGCCTGATCCGTTCGGTGAACGACAAACTGGAACGTTACCTGCGCATGCAAATGAGCCTTTCCGCAGGCAAGGAGCGCGCCGATCACGAACACCGGGAGATCCTCGAAGCCTGTCGCGCCGGTGACGTCGACCGGGCGGTGAAGCTGCTGGACGAACACATCGCCGGGGTCTGCAAAACCCTGTTCGAGCACCTGCCCCACCACCACTGACAGACCGCGGTACTGTGCCGATTTCGTCATCGGCACCGGGTAAAACCATCAAGCCTGCAAGCCCCCGCACGGGCCACTCTTGCGTTCACTCATCTGAACGGACGTGGCCCACTCATGAAACGTATCACCGTGATTGACTCCCACACCGGCGGCGAACCCACCCGCCTGGTGACCTCCGGCTTTCCCGAGCTGGGCACCGGCAGCATGGCCGAACGTCTTCAACGGCTGGCTGAACACCATGACCAATGGCGCACCGCCTGTGTACTCGAACCGCGAGGCAGTGATGTGCTGGTCGGCGCACTGCTGTGCGAACCGGTTGACCCAGCGGCGTGTGCCGGGGTGATCTTCTTCAATAACTCGGGTTACCTCGGCATGTGCGGCCACGGCACCATCGGCCTGGTCGCGTCGCTTGCTCACCTGGGCAAGATCGGACCGGGCGTGCACAGCATCGAAACGCCGGTCGGCACGGTGCAGGCAACCTTGCACGACGACCACTCCGTCAGCGTGCGCAACGTGCCGGCCTACCGTTATCGCAAAGCCGTGGCGTTGCAGGTGCCGGGAATTGGCGAAGTGGTCGGTGATATTGCCTGGGGTGGCAACTGGTTTTTCCTGATCGCCGGGCATGGTCTGCGCGTTGCCAGCGACAACCTTGATGCGTTGACCGCCTACACCTTCGCCGTGCAGCAAGCACTGGACGTTCAAGGGATACGTGGCGAAGACGGCGGGTTGATCGACCACGTCGAACTGTTCGCCGAGGATGAACAGGCCGACAGCCGCAACTTTGTGCTCTGCCCCGGCAAGGCCTACGACCGCTCGCCCTGCGGCACCGGCACCAGTGCAAAACTGGCGTGCCTGGCGGCCGATGACAAATTGCAGCCGGGCCAGATCTGGCGCCAGGCCAGCGTCATCGGCAGCGAGTTCGAAGGCTCCTACGAACAGCACGGCGAGCGCATCGTACCGACGATTCGTGGCCGCGCCTTCATCAGCGCCGAGGCCAGCCTGATCATCGAACAGGACGACCCGTTCGCCTGGGGCATTCGTCCATGAGCCAAGGCCTGGTGGCCGATGTCATCGTGATCGGCGCCGGCATCATCGGTGCCGCGTGCGCCCAGGCGCTGGCCCGGCGTGGCTTGCGCGTGCTGGTGCTGGACGCTGGCTTGCACAGCGCGACGGCCGCCGGTATGGGCCACTTGCTGGTGCTCGACGACAACCCGGCCGAGCTGGCCCTGAGCCAATACTCGCTGCAACGCTGGCGCGAACTGGCGCCGGACTTGCCTGAAGGCTGCGCTTACCGCAGCAACGGGACGTTGTGGCTGGCAGCCAATGCCGAAGAAATGGCCGTGGCCCACAGCAAATACCTGAACCTTCAGACCCAGGGCGTTGCCTGCGAGTTGATCGCTCGTAACGCCTTGCGCGCCCGTGAACCTGAACTGCGCGAAGACCTCGAAGGCGGTTTGCTGATCAACGGCGACGGCATTCTCTACGCTCCGGCGACCGCCAACTGGATGCTCGACACCGCCGACATCGAACAACGTCGGGCGCGGGTCAGTGAGGTCGATGGCAATCGCGTGCGACTCGATGACGGCCAGTGGTTGAGCGCTGAGGCAGTCATATTGGCCAACGGCATCCAGGCCAACGACCTGTGCCCCGAGTTGCCGATCGAACCGAAAAAAGGCCACTTGCTGATCACCGATCGCTACCCCGGCAAGGTCACCCACACTCTGGTGGAGCTCGGCTATGTCACCAGCGCCCACAACGCCACAGGGCCATCGACCGCCTGCAACATTCAGCCCCGGCCGACCGGACAACTGTTCATCGGCGCCTCGCGACAATTCGGCACCACCGACCCGCAGGTCGAAGGCTGGATGCTTGCGAAAATGCTCAAGCGCGCCACCGAGTACATGCCGGGCCTGGCCCAGCTCAACGGCATCCGCGCCTGGACCGGTTTTCGCGCCGCCAGCCCCGACGGGCTGCCGCTGATTGGTGAGCACCCATCACGCAAAGGTTTGTGGCTGGCGGTCGGTCACGAGGGACTGGGGGTCACCACGGCCCCCGGCACCGCCGATATTCTGGTCGCGCAACTGTTTAATGAGACGCCGCCATTGGCGGCGCAAGCCTATCTGCCGCAACGTTTTCTCGGGGAGGCCGTGTATGCCTGATTTGGTCCTGGACGGCCGCACCCTGTGGGTCGCCGAAGGTACGACTGTCGCCGCGGCATTAGCCTTGGCCGGCGACGGTTGCAGTCGCACTTCGGTCAGCGGTCAGCGGCGCGCACCGCTGTGCGGCATGGGCATCTGCCAGGAATGCCGGGTGACCATCGACGGACGCCGCCGACTGGCCTGCCAGACGCTGTGTCATGACGGCATGCAGGTGCGGACCCGACCATGAACGAATTCGCCGACTTGCTGATCATCGGTGCCGGCCCCGCCGGCATGAGCGCCGCCCTCGCCGCCGCGCCCAGTGGCGCACGCATTATCGTGCTCGACGACAACCCGCTGCCGGGAGGCCAGATCTGGCGCGACGGGCCTCAGGCCAGCCTGCCGAATCAGGCACGGCAGATGCGCGAGCGCCTGCATGCCAACAGCAATATTCGCCACTACAGCGGCACTCGTGTGATCGCCTGTTCAGGCCCCAAACAATTGTTGGTGGAAGACGCCGATCACGGATGGCTGATTGGCTACGACAAACTGATTTTGTGCACCGGCGCCCGTGAGTTGCTGCTGCCCTTCCCCGGCTGGACATTGCCGGGTGTGACGGGGGCCGGAGGACTCCAGGCGTTGATCAAGGGCGGCCTGCCGGTGCAGGACGAACGCGTGGTGATCGCCGGCAGCGGGCCGTTGTTACTGGCCAGTGCTGCCACCGCGAAACACAACGGCGCCCACGTGCTGCGCATTGTCGAGCAAGCCTCCTCGGTTGCGGTCGCCGGGTTCGCCCTGCAACTGCCACGCTGGCCGGGCAAGCTTGTGCAATCCTTCAGCCTGTTTGATCGTCATTACCGCACCGGCTCCCACGTCGTGGCAGCCTTGGGTAATGAACGGCTGGAAGGTGTGCGTCTGCGGCAACAGGGCAAAATCGTCGAACTGGCCTGTGATCGCCTGGCCTGTGGTTTCGGCCTGATTCCCAATACTCAACTCGGTCAGGCGCTGGATTGCGCACTCGACGACACGGCACTCGCGGTCGATGCCTGGCAAGCCACGAGCCTTGCCGATCACTACGCCGCTGGCGAATGCACCGGTTTCGGTGGCAGTGAACTGGCGTTGGTCGAAGGGGCCATTGCCGGGCATGCCGCCGTCGGTAACACCGCAGCGGCACGCCAATTGTGGCCGCGTCGGACACGTTGGCAGGGTTTCGCCAAGGCGTTGAACAACGCGTTCAGCCTCAGCCCGCACCTCAAGTCACTGGCGCAGGCCGACACGCTGGTCTGTCGCTGCGAAGACGTGCCCTACGCGGCACTGGCCGGGCACGCTGACTGGCGTGCGGCAAAACTGGCCAGCCGCTGCGGCATGGGCGCCTGTCAGGGGCGAGTGTGTGGCGGCGCCTTGCAGTACCTGTTCGACTGGCAACCCTCGGCCCCGCGACCGCCGTTCAGCCCGGCACGTATCGAAACCCTGATGTGCCTGGAAGACACCCCGCCCGCGTAAACGCTCGCTCCGGGGTTTCGGGGGCACTGCCGAGTCTTTATGATCCCGGTAGTTGCCACCAGGCCCCCAGCGCTATGTTCCCCTTACTCAATCAGTTCAAACCCTGCGATTTGCCCACGCTGCTGAGCAGTCTGCAGCCCATCGCTACGCTGCTCGACACCCTGGCGGACGTGGTGTTCTTCATCAAGGACAGCGAGGCGCGCTATGTCTTCGTCAACCAGACCCTGGCTCGACGGTGTGGTTTCAAGCACAGCGGGCAACTGCTCGGGCTGACGGCGGACCAGGTCTTCCCGGCACGATTTGGCCCGCTGTATACCGAGCAGGATCGGCGGGTCCTGTCCACCGGCCGTGAACTGGCGGATCAACTGGAACTGCACCTGTATTTCGGCAACCAGCCAGTCTGGTGCCTGACCCACAAACTCGCCCTGCATGACGAACAGGGGCGGATCGTCGGCCTCGCCGGCATTTCCCGCGACCTGCAACTGCCCCAGTCCAACCATCCGGCGTTCCAGAAACTGGCAGCGGTGGACGCACACATTCGCCGTCATTTCGCCCGACCGATCAGCCTGGCCGAACTGACGGCCATCGCCGGTTTCTCTGTGGCGCAACTGGAACGCCATTGCAAACGGGTGTTCCAGCTCACGCCACGGCAGATGATCCACAAGTCCCGCCTGGAAGAAGGCTCGCGCCTGTTGCTCGACACCGACCTGCCGATCACCGAAATCGCTCTGCGCTGCGGCTACACCGACCACAGTGCGTTCAGCCGCCAATTCCGCGCCCTCACCAGTCTTTCGCCCAGCCAGTACCGCGATAGCCGTCGTTAAAATGTTCCTTTAAGGGGCGCTGCGCACCCTGCGTGCTCCCTTCCGTAACACCTCCTCGACCGACACCGTCGTAGCGTTGCCCCGCTCGCTTGCGCTGAGCCGCCCTGCTTCAAGGGTTGGCAAAAATTCGACGGTAAAAGCAAAAACGGCACGGCCATTGCTATTGTTAATATCGTATACGAAATCCCCAATACGATATTCAACAGCACATCCACAGAACGAGGCCTCTATGAAAAACCCCGCATTTGCCGTAGCCCTCAGCGCTGTTCTCAGTACCTCCTTCATTGCCACCGCGCAGGCTGACAAGCTCGACGACATTATCGGTTCCGGCAAGCTGCGCTGCGCCGTGACCCTGGACTTCCCGCCCATGGGTTTCCGCGATGCCAGCAACGCTCCTGCCGGTTTCGACGTGGACTATTGCAACGACCTGGCGAAGATCCTCGGGGTCGAGGCCGAAGTGGTGGAAACGCCGTTCCCGGACCGCATTCCGGCACTGATCTCCGGACGGGCTGACGTGATCGTCGCCTCGACTTCCGACACCCTCGAACGGGCCAAGACCGTTGGCCTGACCGTGCCGTACTTCGCCTTCCAGATGGTCGTGCTGACCCGCGACAACACCGGCATCAACAGCTTCAACGACATCAAGGGCAAAGCGCTGGGCAACACCAGCGGCACTTTTGAAGCCATCGCGCTGGAGGGCGATGTGAAGAAATGGGGCAGCGGCACCTTCCGCGCTTACCAGTCACAAAACGACACGCTGCTGGCGGTGGCCCAGGGTCACATCGACGCCACGGTGGTGACCAATACCGTGGCCGCCGCGACGATCAAGTCGGGTAAATACAAAAACCTGAAAATCGCCGGCAACGCGCCTTACACCATCGACTACGTGTCCCTGGGTGCCAAGCGCAATGAGTACGGCCTGCTCAACTACCTCAACCTGTTCGTCAACCAGCAGGTGCGCAGCGGTCGCTACAACGAGTTGTTCACCAAATGGGTCGGCACTGAAATCCCGCCGACTGACCTGACCGTGCCAAAGGTCTACTACTAAGGTGTCCGGCATGCCTGGGGCCACTGCTCTCATCGGTCGTAACCTGGTCCCGGGCTCCGCCCAGGGCGCGCTGCTGTTTGCCGATGTCGGGCTGAGCTTCTGGGGCGGCGTCGACCCTTGCACGGGTGAAGTCATCGACCGTCACCATCCGCTCAGCGGCGAACATCTGCACGGTCGTGTGCTGGCCATTCCCAGTGGTCGAGGTTCGTGTACCGGCAGCAGCGTGCTGATGGAGTTGATCAGCAACGGTCATGCACCGGCCGCTTTGGTCCTGGCCGAAGCCGATGAGATTCTGACCTTGGGCGTGCTGGTGGCGCAGACCATTTTCGAGCGTTCCCTGCCGGTGCTGTGCATCGGCCGGGAGGCCTTCGCGACCTTGCGCGGTAAAGCCTTTGCCCGAGTCGAAGGCGCCTCGCTGGCGATGTTCGATCACGTGCCCATCGATGGCTGGCAGCCAACCGAAACACCGATGCACACAGGCGAAACCAACGAGTCGATTGAGCTCACCGGGTTCGACCGTTCGCTGCTCGACGGCGAGCATGGCAAAGCCGCGCAGATGGCCATGCAGATTGTCCTGCGCATGGCCGAACTGCAAGGCGCCCACCAATTGGTGGATATCGCTCAGGCCCACATCGACGGCTGTATCTACACGGGACCGGCGAGCCTGCGCTTTGCCGAACAACTGGTGCACTGGGGCGCAAAGGTTCGCGTGCCCACCACCCTCAATTCAATTTCCGTGGACCAGCGCCGCTGGCGAGCGTTGGGCATCGACCCGTTGCTCGGCGAACCGGCCAGTGCCTTGGGCGATGCCTACATGGCGATGGGTGCGCAGCTCAGTTTCACCTGTGCCCCCTACTTGCTCGACACCGCACCGAAGGCCGGCGAGCAGATCGTCTGGGCCGAATCCAACGCGGTGGTCTACGCCAACAGCGTGCTCGGCGCACGCACGTTGAAGTACCCGGATTACCTGGATATCTGCATCGCCCTGACCGGCCGCGCGCCCCTGATCGGTTGTCATCTGGAGGCGCCACGCAAAGCTCGCCTGCGCGTTGAATTACCGGACCTGGGCGAACTCGACGATGCGTTTTACCCCTTGCTCGGCTACCACATTGGTGCCCTCGCGGGCAGCCGGATCCCGCTGGTGTTCGGGCTGGAACAGTACCAGCCAGACCTCGACGACCTGAAAGCCTTCGGCGCAGCGTTCGCCACCACGTCGGCCGCGCCGTTGTTTCATATCGCCGGGGTCACACCGGAAGCACTCGACCCTGCACAAGCGCTGGAAGCCGGCGTCCCGATACCTGTGGAAACAATCCGCCTGGCGGACCTGCTGGGCAGTTGGCGTGAGCTCAACAGTGCCCGTGACAACCGCGTGGAGGTGGTCTCGCTGGGTAACCCGCACTTCTCGCTCAGCGAGTTCGCCCGACTCGCGCGGCTGTGTCACGGCCGGCACAAACACCCCGAGGTGGTGCTCGCCATCACGTGCGGTCGTGCGGTGCTGGAACAGGCGCGTGACGCCGGACACATCGGCGTCATTGAAGCCTTCGGAGCCACCCTGGTGACGGACACCTGCTGGTGCATGCTCGGTGAGCCGGTGATTCCGCCAGCCGCCACAACCTTAATGACCAACTCGGGCAAATACGCCCATTACGCACCGGGTCTAGTGGGGCGAAAAGTGCACTTCGCCAGCCTCGCCGAGTGCGTTGACGCCGCTTGCACTGGCAGCGCCAGCGGGCGACTGCCGAGCTGGTTGCAACCTGCCTTGCTGATGGAGAGCCTCGCGCATGTTTGATTACACCTTCCAATGGCGCGCCACCCTGCGCGCCTTGCCGGACATGCTCGCCGGCGCCTGGGTCACGTTCGAGACCGCCGCGCTGTCGATGATTTTCGGCGTATTGATCGCCCTGGCCCTGACAGTCATGCGTGAAACCAGACACCCGCTGCTGCGCGGTATCGGCAACGGCTGGGTGTCGATTGCCCGTAATACCCCGTCGCTGTTCCAGATCTACATCCTGTACTTCGGCCTCGGCTCAATGGGCCTGCACGTCAGCTCCTGGCTCGCGCTGTTGGCCGGGATCACCTTCAACAATGCCGGCTATCTCGCGGAAAACTTTCGCGGCGGGCTCAAGGCGGTGCCTGGCACGCAAGTACGGGCCGCTCGCTCGCTGGGCATGAGTGCCTTCCAGACCTACCGGATGATCATCGTCCCGCAACTGTTGCGGATCGTGTTCTACCCGTTGAGCAACCAGATGGTCTGGGCGGTGTTGATGACGTCGCTGGGGGTGATTGTCGGGCTCAACAACGACCTCACCGGCGTGACCCAGGACTACAACGTCAAGACGTTCCGCACCTTCGAATATTTCACCATCGCCGCGGTGCTGTATTACCTGATTGCCAAGGCGATCGTCGCGACGGCCCGGCTGATGGCCTGGCGGCTGTTCCGTTACTGAGGACGTGACTATGTTTTCCACCGGTTTTTCCTGGAACGACCTGCTGTTCCTGCTTAACGGCGCCTGGATCACGCTGCAACTGACTTGCTGGGCGATCCTGCTCGGCACGTTCGCCGGGCTGGTGTTCGGCCTGCTGCGTGCGCTGTTGCCACGGGCCAGCCTGCCACTGGCGTGGGTGCTGGACGTGTTTCGCAGCGTGCCGCTGCTGATCCAGTTCGTGCTGTTCAACTCGCTCAAGAGCATCGTCGGCCTGAACATCAGCGCTTTCAGCGTGGGCTGCATCGTGCTCGGGGTTTACGCCGCCGCGTACTTCACCGAGATCGTGCGCGGCGGCGTGCTGTCGGTACCGCTGACCCTGCGCCGGGCCAGCCGTTCGCTGGGCCTGAGTTTCTTCCAGGACCTGCGCTGGATCGTTCTGCCGATGGCCTCGCGGGTGGCCTTCCCCGGCTGGCTGAACCTGGTGCTCGGGGTGATGAAAGACACCGCGCTGGTGATGTGGATCGGCATCGTCGAACTGCTCCGCGCCTCGCAAACCATCGTGACCCGCATTCAGGAACCGCTGCTGGTGCTGTGCATCGCGGGCCTTATCTACTACGTCATGAGCCTGGTGGTCGCACGCCTCGGCGCTCGTCTGGAAAGAAGGTGGCAAGAAAATGATTGAGATCGACAACGTACACAAATCCTTCGGCGACCTTGATGTGGTCAAGGGTGTCAGCCTGACCGTGAACAAGGGCGAAGTGGTGTCCATCATCGGCGGCTCCGGCTCGGGAAAATCGACCCTGCTGATGTGCATCAATGGCCTGGAACCGATCCAGAAAGGCAACATCCGCGTGGATGGCGTCGAGGTGCATCACCGCGCAACCGACCTCAATCACCTGCGGCAGAAAATCGGCATCGTGTTCCAGCAATGGAATGCCTTCCCGCACCTGACCGTGCTGGAAAACGTGATGCTCGCACCGCGCAAGGTCCTGGGCAAAAGCAAGGCCGAAGCCGAGGCGCTGGCCGTGCAGCAACTGACTCACGTTGGCCTGGGCGACAAGCTCAAAGTGTTCCCCGGCAAGCTTTCGGGCGGCCAGCAACAACGCATGGCCATTGCCCGCGCCCTGGCGATGTCACCGGACTACATGCTGTTCGACGAAGCCACCTCGGCCCTCGATCCACAGTTGGTCGGCGAAGTGCTGGACACCATGCGCATGCTCGCCGAAGACGGCATGACCATGGTGCTGGTGACGCATGAGATCCGCTTCGCCCGGGACGTGTCCGACCGCGTGGCGTTCTTTCGCAACGGCCTGGTGCATGAGATTGGTTCGCCGGATCAGGTGATCGGTAATCCGGTACATGCGGAAACTGCTGCGTTTCTAAAATCGGTGAAATAGACGATGACCCCATCGCCGGCAAGCCGGTCTCGCTCCCACAGTGTTTTGTGAGCGCCACAGATCCCTGTGGGAGCGAGACCGGCTTGCCGGCGATGAGGCCTGCATAGACAACATAAGGAGCAAACCATGCGCTCATCAAAAGTGATTCATGTAGTCAGCTGCCACGCCGAAGGCGAAGTCGGCGACGTGATTGTCGGCGGCGTCGCACCACCGCCCGGTGCCACGGTGTGGGAACAATCACGCTGGATCGCCAGGGATGAAACCCTGCGCAACTTCGTGCTCAACGAGCCGCGTGGCGGGGTGTTCCGACACGTCAACCTGCTGGTGCCGGCCAAGGACCCGCGTGCGCACATGGCCTGGATCATCATGGAACCGGCGGATACCCCGCCGATGTCCGGCTCCAACTCCTTGTGCGTGGCCACCGTGTTGCTCGACACCGGTATCGTGCCAATGACCGAACCGCAAACCCGGCTGGTGCTCGAAGCCCCCGGCGGCCTGATCGAAGCCGTGGCCGATTGCCGTGACGGCAAGGTCGAACGGGTGGAAATCAAAAACGTACCGTCCTTCGCCGATCGCCTCGACGCGTGGATCGAAGTGGAAGGTGTCGGCTCCCTCAAGGTCGATACCGCCTATGGCGGTGACAGCTTTGTGATCGCCGATGCCCGGGAACTGGGCTTTTCAATCCGCCCCGATGAAGCCGCCGACCTGGTGGCGGTCGGGCTGAAAATCACCCGTGCCGCCAACGAGCAATTGGGCTTTGTGCATCCGTTGAACCCTGAGTGGTCGCACATTTCCTTTTGCCAGATCGCCGCGCCCGTCGTCCACGAGAACGGCATCGCCACCGGCGCCAACGCAGTGGTGATTCAACCGGGCAAGATCGACCGCTCGCCAACCGGCACGGGTTGCTCGGCACGCATGGCGGTGTTGCACGCCAAGGGTTTGATGCGCGTCGGCGAGCGCTTTATCGGTCGCTCGATCATCGGCTCCGAATTCCACTGTCGGATTGACTCACTGACCGAAGTGGCCGGACGCCCCGCTATCTACCCCTGCATTTCCGGCCGGGCCTGGATTACCGGCACCCATCAATTGCTGCTCGATCCAAGTGATCCGTGGCCACAAGGCTATCGACTGTCAGACACCTGGCCCGGTGCCTGAACACTCTGAAGCACTGACCACCCCGACCGACGGCTGACAAAAACCCCACAAACCTGAAAAAAGCACTAGCCGAATTTTTTCATTTTAAATATCGTATACGAAATACAATAAACAACCCGGAGGCAACAATGAGCAAGCGAATTAACTGGAGTGGCGTCTTCCCCGCGGTGACCACTCAATTCAACGATGACTTCTCGATCAACCTGGATAAAACCCATCAGGTGATTTCCAACGTGATCCGCGACGGCGTGTCGGGCCTGGTGGTTTGCGGCTCGGTCGGCGAGAACACTTCGCTGACCGCTGAAGAAAAAATCGCCGTGACCGAAGTCGCGGTCGATGCCTCACGCGGCCGTGTGCCAGTGATTTGCGGTGTGGCCGAATTCACCAGTGTGCAAGCGGCCAAGGTCGCCAACGCCGTGCGCAAGGTCGGTGTCGATGGCGTGATGCTGATGCCGGCGCTCGTCTACGGTTCCAAGCCGTTCGAAACCGCCGAGCATTACCGCTACGTGGCAAAAAACGCCGACGTGCCGTTGATGGTCTACAACAACCCGCCGATCTACAAAAACGACGTGACCCCGGACATCCTGATTGCCCTGGCCGACTGCGACAACGTGGTGTGCTTCAAGGATTCCTCTGGCGACACCCGCCGCTTCATCGACATCCGCAACGAAGTGGGTGACCGTTTTGTGCTGTTCGCCGGCCTCGACGATGTGGTGCTGGAAAGCCTCGCCGTGGGTGCTGAAGGCTGGGTGTCGGGCATGTCCAACGTGTTCCCGAAAGAAGGCGAAACCATCTTCCGCCTGGCCAAGGCCGGACGTTATGCCGAAGCCATGCCGATCTACGAATGGCTGATGCCGATCCTGCACCTCGATGCCCGTGCCGACCTGGTGCAGTGCATCAAGCTGTGCGAAGCCATCGCCGGTCGCGGCAGTGCGCTGACCCGTCCGCCACGCCTGGCCCTGCCGGAAGAAGATCGGCTCTTCGTCGAGCAGATCATGGCCAAGGCCCTGGCCAACCGTCCGCACCTGCCGGACGTCGGTCTCTGAGTGATTGCCGGGCGGGGCTTTGCGGCCCCGGCCCGGCTACCTGTTTTTGCGCCCCTACAGGAAACGCCAGCATGCCCAACGCTCAACACGCTCACCGCGCAACCACACCCTCGGGACTCAAGCGCGTCGTGGCCGCCGCCATGGCCGGCACGGTCGCCGAATGGTATGAATTCTTCCTTTATGGCACCGCGTCGGCACTGGTCTTCGGCCAGTTGTTCTTCCGCCAGACCGACAGCCCCATCGACGGCATCATCGCCGCTTTCGCCCTGTACGCCGTGGGCTTTCTCGCCCGTCCGTTGGGTGGCCTGGTGTTCGGTCACTACGGCGACAAGTACGGCCGCAAGCGCCTGCTGCAACTGAGCCTGGTGGTGGTCGGCATCACCACCTTCTTGATGGGTTGCCTGCCCGGTTTCAACCAGATCGGCTATGCCGCACCGGTGTTGCTGGTGCTGCTGCGGCTGATCCAGGGTTTCGCGTTTGGCGGCGAATGGGGCGGTGCGATTCTGCTGGTGTCCGAGCATTGCCCGGACAATCGCCGAGGTTTCTGGGCCAGTTGGCCGCAAGCCGGTGTGCCGGCCGGTAACCTGGTGGCGACGGTTGCGCTGCTGCTGTTGTCGTCGAACCTGTCGGAGGAGCAATTCCTCGCCTGGGGCTGGCGCGTGGCGTTCTGGTTCTCGGCCTTCGTGGTACTGATCGGCTACTGGATACGCACCAGCGTCGATGACGCGCCGATTTTCAAGGAAGCCCAGGCGCGGCAAGCGCAGACCAAGCAACAGCAACTGGGCGTGGTCGAAGTGCTGCGTCACCACTGGCGTTCGGTACTGGTCGGTATTGGCGCGCGGTTTGCCGAAAACATCCTCTACTACACCGTCGTGACGTTCTCGATTACCTATCTGAAACTGGTGGTGCACAAGGACACGTCCGAAATTCTGCTGCTGATGTTCGGCGCGCACCTGCTGCACTTCTTCATGATTCCGTTGATGGGTTATCTGTCTGACCTGGTCGGGCGCAAACCGGTGTACCTGACCGGCGCGATCCTCACGGCGTTCTGGGGTTTCATCGGCTTCCCGATGATGGACACCGGCAACAACTGGCTGATCATGGCCGCCATCACCCTGGGCCTGGCCATCGAGTCGATGACCTACGCGCCCTACTCCGCGCTGATGGCGGAAATGTTCCCGACTCACGTGCGCTACACCGCGTTGTCCCTGTGCTACCAGGTGGCGCCGATCTTCGCCGGCTCCCTCGCCCCGCTGATTGCGATCACCTTGCTCAACAAGTACCACAGCTCGACACCGATCGCGTTTTACCTGGTCGGCGCGTCGCTGATCTCCATCATCGCGGTCGGCCTGACCCGTGAGACGCGTGGCAAGTCGTTGCACCTGGTGGACAGCGAATCTGCCGCGCGCATCGCCGCCCTCCACGATGCCGAACCGGTGACCGCACGCCGCAGCGATTCCTTGGCCTGACGCCGCAGACCTGTAGGAGCGAAGCTTGCTCGCGAAGACGATGTGTCAGCTGACATCTCTGTTGAATGTATTACCGCCTTCGCGAGCAAGCTTCGCTCCTACAGATCCAGTCCCCAACATTCCGACAGGAGCTTTTCATGCCCCAGATCATCGGCCACAACTACATCGGCGGTGCGCGCAGCGCCGCCGGCAAGATCACCGCGCGCAGCCACGACGCCACTACCGGTGAAGCGCTGCCCTACGCGTTCATGCAGGCCACCAACGAAGAAGTCGACGCCGCCGCCCAGGCCGCCGCAGCCGCCTACCCGACCTTTCGCACGTTGTCGGCTAGCCGCCGCGCTGAGTTTCTCGAAGCCATCGCCACGCAACTGGAGGCACTGGACGATGATTTCATCGCTCTGGTGACCCGCGAGACGGCGCTGCCGAACGGACGGATTCTAGGTGAACGCACGCGCACCAGCAGCCAGATGCGCCTGTTTGCGCAAGTCCTGCGCCGTGGCGATTTTTATGCGGCACGCATCGACCGGGCCCTGCCCGAGCGTCAGCCACTACCACGAGCTGATTTGCGCCAATACCGGATCGGCGTCGGCCCGGTCGCGGTGTTCGGTGCGAGCAATTTCCCCCTGGCATTCTCAACCGCCGGTGGCGATACCGCTGCCGCCCTGGCCGCCGGTTGTCCGGTGGTGTTCAAGGCCCACAGCGGGCATATGGCGACTGCCGAACTCGTGGCCGACGCGATCATCCGTGCCGCCGAGCAGACTGACATGCCCAAGGGTGTGTTCAACATGATCTACGGTGCTGGCGTGGGCGAAACCCTGGTCAAACATCCGGCGATTCAGGCTGTCGGTTTCACGGGGTCACTCAAGGGTGGGCGCGCGTTGTGCGACATGGCCGCGGCACGAGCGCAGCCGATTCCCGTGTTCGCCGAAATGAGCAGCATCAATCCAGTGCTGGTATTGCCCGAAGCACTGCAAGTGCGGGGCGAGAAAATTGCCAACGAACTCGCCGCCTCCGTGGTGCTCGGCTGTGGCCAGTTCTGCACAAACCCGGGACTGGTGATCGGTATTCGCTCGCCAGCGTTCAGCGCCTTCACCCAATCGCTGAGCACCGTGATGGCGGGGCAACCGGGGCAGACCATGCTCAACTTCGGCACGCTCGACAGCTACGCCAACGGTGTGCAGGCGTTGCACGCGCACCCGAACATCACTCACCTGGCCGGTCGCGATCAACAGGGCACACAGGCGCAGCCGCAACTGTTCAAGGCTGACGTGAGTCTGTTGCTCAATGGCGACCCGCTGTTGCAAGAAGAAGTGTTCGGTCCGGCGACAGTGTTGGTGGAAGTGGCCGACAAAGCCGAACTGCAACGGGCACTTCAACACTTGCACGGGCAACTCACGGCCACGCTGATTGCTGAAGCCGGCGACCTGCAAAATCACCCCGGGCTGTTACCGCTGCTGGAGCAAAAAGTCGGCCGGGTGTTGTTCAACGGTTACCCGACCGGCGTCGAAGTCTGCGATGCGATGGTGCATGGCGGGCCTTATCCGGCCACCTCAGATGCGCGCGGCACCTCGGTCGGCAGCCTGGCCATCGAGCGTTTCCTGCGCCCTGTGTGCTATCAGAACTGTCCCGACGCGCTTCTGCCCGACCCGCTGAAAAATGCCAACCCGCTGGGCATCGCTCGCCTGGTCGATGGCAGCAGTCAACGCACGCCCCTGTAAAAAAAGCGCCACCGGTTTACCGGTGGCGCACGCTCTCACTCATCCCAGCAGCGCTTTCAGATCGTTGTACAACGCCTCGGGAATCTCGACGCCCTCCACCAGGCTACGCGCTCGCGCCTCATAGCGCCGTTGCGAGGGCAACCGTGCGCCCTGCCCTTCAATACTCTCAAACAAGACCTCGGCACGGGCCAGATGCTGTTCGGTGGCTTCACCGAGAAAGCGTCGTGGATCAAGGGCAATGATCAACTCGCCGTGGTACGGCGACGACTTGCTGCCGGCGTCGTAAGCCAGTGACTCTGCGCTGGTCAGGTCGCCGATCAACGGCCCGGCGATCAGCTCCACCATGGCCGCCAGCGCCGAGCCTTTGTGCCCACCGAACGTCAGCATCGCACCCGCATCGAGCACCACGTTGGCATCGGTGCTTGGCTGCCCCTGCGCGTCCACACCCCAGCCCTCGGGAAGCGCTTTGCCGGCGCGCCGGTGCAACTCGATATCGCCACGGGCAATCGCGCTGGTGGCGAAGTCGAACACAAACGGATCCTTGCCCGAGCGTGGCCAGCCGAACGCAATGGGATTGGTGCCAAACACTGGCTGGCTGCCGCCCGCTGGCGCCACCCAGGCATGACTGGGATTGCAGGCCAATGCCACCAGACCGGCCGCCGTCAGTTGCTCGATCTCAACCCACAGCGCAGAGAAATGCACGCAGCGATTGATTGCCAGCGCAGCGATACCGTTTGCCCGGGCTTTCTGCGCCAACAACGGCAGCCCCGCCTGGAACGCCAATTGTGAAAAACCACCCGCCGCGTCCACGCGCACGATCGAAGGCGCTTGATCGATGACCTGCGGCTCGGCATCGGCCGCCACTTTGCCTGCCCTGAGTGAGTTGACGCAGCCCAGGATCCGATACAAACCATGGGAGGCGCAGCCATCGCGCTCGCCGGCAATCACTGTGGCTGTCACCGCCTGAGCGTGGGCAAGGTTGAAACCGTTGTGCAGCAAGATCGATTCGGCCAGCTCGCGAGCTTCGGCCAGGGACAGACGGATCATAATCACCTCCTTGAACAGACCGTCCAGCCTGACCCGTTCCAACCGTCACGGCTTGATCGCTTTAGGCCGACGCCATGACGAATTCGGCACATATGGATCATTGCGATGCGTCTTGGCATTGGTTCGCCAGCGTCGGCCATCAATCGCTGCAAAACCGCAAAAAAATCAAAAAAACCGCCCCTCAACGCGTTGTTTTACCGTAGCCTCGTCCCCCATCCTGAACGCCAATCATGAACCCTGCACACGGCCACTAACTGTTTTCCCATGCGCAAACTTCTGTACCTGACTTTCTCCATGGCATTGATTGCCGCCCTGACGACCTACGCCATGTGGGCCGCGGATCGTCCGGCGGGTCATTACCTGTCGGACTTGCGCATCGATCTCGCCATCGATCAGGGAACGCCTGCCGATCGTGGCAACCTGCTGGGCATCCAGCCCGAACTGTTTCCCACCGACTACCAAAGCACCGAACGCTTGCACCGCAAACTCGCGGCCTATTTGCAGAAAGCCCAGGAACAGGGGCTGCTGAATGAAAAAACCATCGTCGTGCTGCCCGAACATGTCGGCACCTGGCTGATGGTCAGCGGCGAGAAAGACGAGTTGTATCAAGCCACCACGCTCAAGGAAGCCATGAACTGGCTGGCGGTGAGCAACCCGCTGAAGTTCATCCGCGCGCTGATCGGCGCCAAGGGTGACAACCGCCTCGACGATGCGCACCTGCGCATGAAAGCCAAGAGCATGGCCAAGGATTACCAGGCCCTGTTTGGTGGGCTGGCAAAGGAATTTCACGTGACGCTCGTGGCGGGCTCCATCGTACTGCCCGAGCCGAGCATCATCGACGGCACGCTGAAAATCGGTCGCGGTGCGCTGTACAACAGCAGCGTGGTGTTCGGCCGCGACGGGATGCCGATTGGCCAGCCACAGCGCCAGATGCACCCGATCGTCGATGAAAGCGATGTGATCCAGGCCAATGGCGAACACACGCTCAATGTCGTCGACACCCCGGCCGGACGCCTGGGCGTGTTGATCGGCAGCGACAGCTGGTACCCGGACAACTACCGCCAACTCGACGATCAGGGCGCGCAGCTGGTCGCGGTCCCGGCGTTCGTCATCGGTCGCGGCGCCTGGGACAAGCCATGGCGCGGCTACAAGGGTCTGTCGGCGCCCGATTCCGTCAGCCTCAAGGCTGGCGAACTGAGCGAGGGTCAAGCCTGGCACCGCCTGACACTGACCGCTCAACCGCCCGCCAGCCAGGCCATCGCCGGCATGAGCGTGTTCCTGCGCGGGCAGTTCTGGGATCAGGGCAGCGCCGGGCAAAGTTTTCTCAGCAGCAATGGACAGCATTTCGCCGGTGGAAACTTCCGTGGCGCGCGTTTGCTGAACCTTTGGTTGTAAACCATGAAACCGTTGCCGATGCGTCTGGGCGATCTGTCGGTGGGCTTTGTTCACAGCCTGGCCGACGCGGTGCGCAGTCACGGCATCGATCCTCAGCCCCTGCTCGACCAGTATGGCCTGGACCCCGCCCGGCTTGGCGAAGCCTGCGCCCGGCTGTCGATCCCGCGCTACATGCGCCTGGGCCACGGTGCCATCCAACTGACCGCCGACCCGGCACTGGGTTTACGCATGGGCCAGCTCAGCCGCCTGAGCCAGGCCGGCCTCGCCGGGGTTACCGCCGCGCAGGCACCGACAGTACGTGAAGCGGCACGTTGCCTGATTCGCTTCGAAGCCTTGTACGGCTCCAACTATCGCGGTCAATCGAGTTTCCACGAAGATGCCCAAGGCGCGTGGCTGCGGTTCTATTCCATCAGCCCTTACAACGCCTATAACCGCTTCGTGGTGGATTCGATCATCGCCGGCTGGTTGCAACAATTGTCCAGCGTCAGCCCTGTTCCCTTGAGCGCTGAGCGCATCGAGATCGAGTTCGACGAGCCGGATTACCGGGACGCTTATGCGGTGCTGGGGGATTGCCCGATCCAGTTTGGCGCCGAACAGAACCAACTGCGCCTGAGTCTGGCCAGCCTCGCTCAGCGCAACCCGCTGCACTGCCCGAGTACGTGGCGACACCTGCTGCAATTGTGTGAACGGGAACTGGAACAACTGACACGCACCCGCAGCCTGCGTGAACGCATCACTCAGTTACTGGGGCCGTTGCTCAATGGTGGCCGGGAACCCGACCTGGAAGAAGTGGCGGCACGCCTGAAGCTGCCTACCTGGACCTTGCGCCGCAAACTCACCGAGGAAGGCACGCAGTTTCGTGCAATTCTCAACGACACTCGTCGCGACCTGGCCATGACCTACATTCGTGACACCGAACTGGCGTTCGGTGAAATCGCCTACCTGCTGGGCTTTGCCTCAGCCGAAGCGTTTCAACGTGCTTTCAAACGCTGGAGCGGTCAGACACCCGGCGAGTTTCGCCGCAGTCACCGCCAGTCGGCCTGACGCTTACAGCTCGGTAGCGTCTTCGGCCGGTTCCAGCGGGTCCAGTTCAAAGGCCTGGAACTCGAGCAGCTCTTCTTGATAATCGTCCATTTTGAATCCCCCATCGCTCATTGAAAAAACGCTTGAATAAATGACCTGCACCTTGAGCATAAAGTGCCCGCGTGAAAGAAAAATGACGCAGGCACAACGCTCCGTCGCTACTGAATAAAACGTAGCAGGTGGTCAGGAATTTATCACAGGATTTTTCGATACAGGCCATCGGAATGTAGCCTGGGTTGACGCGGATCAAACTTGAACACGATTCCGGGATCGACAGGCTGCGAGCCGATCCCGGAACGTCAGTCACCGATTATTGGCTGGTCACAGGCATGGCAGGAATCGGCTCGCTCGGAGGAGGCAAATTCGACTGCGCCGGTGGCGTGACGTTTTCCGTCGACGGTGCCGCCGATTCAGCGTTCTCGACCGGTGCGACCGGTGCGGGCTCAGGTGACGGTGCAACCGGTTCCGCAGCAGGTGCCGGCGCAGGCTCAGCTGCCGGAGCTGGAGCTGGAGCTGATTGGGCGGCAGAGGCCGGCTCAGGCGCCGGAGCGGCCTTGGCTTCAGGCACGCCCAGATCGGTTTTCGGCTTTTCGACGATGTGCGCGGCTTTTTTCGCTTCCGGCGGCAGGAACAATTCGACCAGGGCGAAGAAACGCTCGTAGAACTTAGCCGACGAGACGGTTTCGCTGGCGACCTTGACCATCGAGTCGTCGGACGAGCCGATCGGCATCGATACCGAACCCAACACACCGACACCGAGGCTCGCGGAGTTGTTGGTCTTCTTCAGCGCATAGCGATCCTGCAAGGCGTTGGCGAACATGGTCGCGTGATGGCCTTCGCTGCCATCATCGGCACAGACCACACTGAAGCTGATCTCCATGTGGGTCTCGCCGGTCTGCTGGAAGCTCTTGTGACCACTGATCAGCTTCGGGTCGTTGCTGGTGATGATGTAACCCTGGCTGAGCAACGCGCGACGGGCGGCTTCGCAGGATTGCGCATCGGTGACCGGGTAATTGCGCGAAAAGGTTCCGGAGTCGTCGAAGTTCTCATGCTCATAGATCGGGGCTTTTTTCGAAGAGCAACCGGCCGCAACGGCCAGCACCAACGCCAGCCCGACAACCCGCACGGGAAATGATTTAAACATTGAACATCCTGAGAAAAACGGTCCGGGGCGTATTGTGCAACAGATCGATGCTTAGCGTCGCATCGATTAGTGTCTTGAAACAGTTACAAGTGTAATGACTGCCATTTACAGGAAAAAGTCGCCCGGAAAAATCTCAGCCGACGGACAGCCCCTGCCCGTTTTTTCTGTGCCCACAAAAAACCCCGGCGGTTTGGCCGGGGTTTTTGTGTCGCGGGAAACTCAGTCAGGCATCAGAAACGCTTGATGTCCGCTTCGGCTTCCAGCTGCTTGCGGTAGGCCGCAAAGTCTTGCTGACCAATGCGCGAGGCGAGGAAGCGACGGTATTGAGCCTTCTCTTCGTCGGTCGGCGCAGCGGCTTCGTTGACGCCGTTCAGACGCACGATCACCAGGCTACCATCCGCCAGGGTCACGCTGCTGAAGGTCGGCTTGTCTTTGGCAACCGGCTTCGGCATGCGGAACAACGCTTGCAGCACAGTCGGGTCGATCCCTTCCTGAGCGCGATTCGCCGCAGCGGTGACTTTCCAGCTCTGACCGTCAATCGCCTTGTCCAGCGGCGTCTTGCCTTCGCGCAGGCTGGCAATCAGCTCATCAGCCTTGGTCTTGGCGGCAGCACTGGCGTGCTCCTTGGCCAATTGCCCACGGATGGCGGCAGACACGCTTTCCAGCGGCAGTTGCGCAGGCTTCAGGTGTTCCTTGGCACGCAACACGATCACGGTTTCCGGATCGAGTTCGATGGCGGTGCTGTTGGCACCCTCATCCAGCACTTCAGGACTGAACGCGGCAGCGATCACCGCACGGTTGGCTGCAACGCCGTCGCCACCTTCCCGGCCGAACGGCTTGGAGGTGTGAACGGTCAGTTTCAGGTCCTGTGCCGGCTGGGCCAGATCGGAAGATTCGAACGACGAGTCTTCCAGTTGCTTGGTCGCCTCGACGAAACGCTGCTCGACCTGCTGGGTTTTCAGCTCGCGGGTCAGCTTGTCTTTCAGGCTGGCGAAGGTCGGAACTTCCGGCGCCTCGACACCCAACAGCTTGATCAGGTGGAAGCCGAAATCAGTACGAACCGGGGCCGAAACCTGGTCCTTGGCCAACGCATACAGCGCGGTTTCGAACGCTGGATCGTAGACGCCAGGGCCTGCGTAACCGAGGTCACCACCGTTGTTCGCCGAACCTGGATCCTGGGAGAATTCCTTGGCCAGGGCCTCGAACTTCTCGCCTTTGGCCAGACGGGCCTGAACTTCTTCGATCTTGGCCTTGGCTTGCGCCTCGGTCACCTTGTCGTTCACTTCGATCAAAATGTGCGCCGCCCGACGCTGCTCGGACAGGTTGGCGATTTCTTTCTGATACGCCGCTTGCAGGTCTTCGTCTTTCACCGCGACCTGATCAAAGAAGGAAGACTTCTTCAACTCGAGGTAATCGATGATCACCTGATCCGGCGTCATGAATTCCTTGGCGTGTTCGTCGTAGTAGGCCTTGACCTCATCGTCGGTCAGCTTCACAGCCGCCGGGTCAGCCTTGACGTTCAGGGTAGCGAAATCGCGGGTCTGTTTTTCCAGACGGGCGAAGGCCAGCACCTGTGCGTCGGTAACGAAACCGCTGCCAGCCAGGCCAGCGCGCAGTTGGCCGATCAGCATTTCCTGAGCCAGCATCTGGCGGAATTGCATGCGGCTGTAGCCGAGCTGACGAATAACCTGATCGAAACGCTCGGAGCTGAACTTGCCGTCCACCTGGAACTCAGGGGTTTGCAGGATCACTTGGTCCAAAGCCGCTTCGGAAAAAGCGAATTTCGAGTTTTCTGCGCCTTGCAGCAGCAGCTTGCGGTCGATCAAGCCTTTGAGGGCCGATTCGCGCAGCATTTTTTCGTCGAGCAAGGAAGCATCGAAATCCTTGCCCAGCTGTTGCATGAGTTGACGGCGTTGCATATCGACCGCCTGGCTCAGCTCGTTCTGGCTGATTTCTTCGCCGTTGACCTTGGCCGCATCGTTACGATGGGTGGTGGCCTGAAAAATGGCGTCGAAACCGGTCAAAGCCATCAGTGCAACGATGACCCCGATAATGGTCTTGGCAATCCAGCCTTGTGAATTGTCCCTGATATTCTGCAGCATGCGTCCCCCAGAAACGGTTGAACTTCAAAATTAGGCAACCGTGGAGCGTGGGTAGAATCCGGATAGAAGAAAGGCGCATCCGAGGATGCGCCTTCTCGTAACTGGCGGAGCGGACCAAGGGTTCGAACTTGCGACCCTCGGTGTCTCGGACCGGCAACTTGCCGACTGGACTACCGCTCCGCTGCCAGGTCAGGCATGACCCCGACCCGGATAGGCAAAAACCTGAATCGAACTTAGTTGACAGCTTCTTTCAGTGCTTTACCGGCTTTGAAACCTGGTTTTTTGGCTGCTGCGATTTCCAGTGTCTTACCGGTCTGTGGGTTACGACCAATGCGAGCTGGACGATCAGTCACGGAGAAAGTACCGAAACCAACCAGAACAACAGAGTCGCCAGCCTTGAGAGCGCCAGTGACGGATTCGATTACAGCGTCCAGCGCACGGCCAGCAGCAGCTTTCGGGATATCAGCGGATGCAGCGATAGCATCAATCAGTTCCGACTTGTTCACTCTAAGTCCCCTTATATCTATTTGAGTATGATTCTAAGTTTTTTGGTGAAAGCAAAAACGAGTGCTGAATGGCCTACAGACACTTAAGAGCCGCTTTATAACAAGGGCTCTAAAAAGCTGTCAACAAGCCCTCCAGGCAAATGCGTACTAATGCGTGCTAATTCTTTCCTTAGAGTCAGACTCGCGTTTTTCATCCTTTGCAACTATCTCCGGAGCTACATCGGGCAAGGGCTCCGGCGCGTATTGCAGCGCAATTTGCAGGACCTCGTCAATCCATTTAACCGGTTTAATCTGCAGATCTTGCTTGATATTGTCAGGAATTTCCTTCAGATCGCGTACGTTCTCTTCAGGAATGATCACCGTCTTGATCCCGCCACGGTGGGCAGCAAGCAGTTTTTCTTTCAGACCGCCAATCGCCAGCACTTGACCGCGCAAGGTGATTTCACCCGTCATGGCCACGTCAGCGCGCACCGGGATCCCGGTCAACGCCGACACCAGGGCCGTGCACATGCCTACACCGGCGCTAGGGCCGTCCTTCGGGGTCGCCCCTTCCGGCATGTGGATGTGCGTGTCGCGCTTCTCGTGGAAGTCCAGGGGAATGCCCAGGCTCTTCGCGCGGCTGCGGACAACGGTCAGGGCAGCGGTGATCGATTCGACCATCACGTCACCCAGCGAACCGGTCTTGATCAACTGGCCTTTGCCCGGTACGACAGCGGCTTCGATGGTCAGTAATTCGCCGCCCACCTGAGTCCATGCCAAACCGGTCACCTGACCGATCTGATCCTGCGATTCAGCCAGGCCGTAGCGGAATTTACGTACGCCCAGGAAGTGCTCCAGCATGTCGGCAGTGACCTTCACCGAGAAGCGTTTTTCCAGTGCATGCTCTTTGACCGCCTTGCGGCAAACCTTGGCAATCTGGCGCTCCAGCCCACGTACACCGGCTTCGCGGGTGTAGTAGCGGATGATGTCGCGGATCGCTTCGGCGTCGAATTCCAGCTCGCCTTTCTTCAAACCGTTGGCAGTAATCTGCTTCGGCGAAAGGTACTTGACGGCGATGTTGATTTTCTCGTCTTCGGTGTAACCCGGCAGACGAATCACTTCCATCCGGTCGAGCAGCGCCGGTGGAATATTCATCGAGTTCGAGGTGCACAGGAACATCACATCGGACAGGTCGTAATCGACTTCCAGATAGTGATCGTTGAAGTTGTGGTTCTGCTCCGGATCGAGCACTTCCAGCAACGCCGATGCTGGATCGCCACGCATGTCGCTGCCCATTTTGTCGATTTCATCGAGCAGGAACAGCGGGTTGCGGACGCCCACTTTTGTCATCTTTTGAATCAATCTACCTGGCATCGAACCGATATAAGTCCGGCGATGACCACGAATTTCCGCTTCATCGCGCACACCACCGAGGGCCATGCGCACGAATTTACGGTTGGTGGCGTGAGCAATCGACTCCGCCAGCGAGGTTTTACCCACACCAGGAGGACCAACCAGGCACAACACCGGGCCACGAATCTTCTTCACGCGTTTTTGCACGGCGAGGTATTCGAGGATGCGTTCTTTGACTTCTTCCAGACCGTAGTGGTCGGCGTCGAGGATGTCTTCTGCACGCGCCAGGTCCAGACGCACTTTGCTCTGAGCCTTCCACGGCACCTGAACCAGCCAGTCGATGTACGAACGCACCACGGTCGCTTCCGCGGACATTGGCGACATTTGCTTCAGCTTGTTCAGTTCGGCCTGGGCCTTGGCCAAGGCGTCTTTCGGCAGGCCGGCGGCATCGATGCGCTTTTTCAGCTCTTCGATTTCGTTGTGGCCTTCATCGCTGTCGCCGAGCTCTTTCTGAATGGCCTTCATCTGCTCATTCAGGTAGTACTCGCGCTGGCTGCGCTCCATTTGTTTTTTGACGCGACCGCGAATGCGTTTTTCGACTTGCAGCAGATCGATCTCGGCATCCAGCAACGCCAGGACGTGCTCGACCCGGGCCGACAAATCGATGATTTCGAGAATTTCCTGCTTCTGCTCGATCTTCAGGGCCATGTGCGCGGCCATGGTGTCGACCAGGCGGCCTGGCTCGTCGATGCTGTTGAGCGACGACAGGACTTCAGCGGGGACTTTCTTGCCCAGCTGCACATATTGTTCGAACTGAGCCAGCAGGCTGCGGACAAACACTTCCGACTCGCGCTCAGGCGCATCGACTTCATCGATCAAGGAGACTTCGGCACGGCAATGGCCGTCCACTTCGCTGAAGCGCTCCACGGCGCCGCGCTGCTCACCTTCGACCAGAACCTTGACCGTGCCGTCAGGCAACTTGAGCAACTGCAGAACGGTAGCGATCGTACCTACGCGATAAAGTGCTTCTTCACCGGGATCGTCGTCAGCAGGGTTTCTCTGGGCCAGCAGAAGGATCTGCTTGTCGCCCGTCATCGCTGCCTCGAGGGCTTCGATGGATTTCTCGCGCCCCACGAACAGCGGGATAACCATGTGCGGATAAACCACGACATCACGCAATGGCAGGAGAGGCAATTCGATGGTTGTCTTCATGATTTCGCCTCTACGGCGGCCATAAGGCCGTAAACAGATGGAAGTAAGCTTGAAACCAAGATGGGGGCTGCCTTGAAAAAAAACAAGCGCAAAGAGGACGTTAAAAATGCTTTAAAAGAAAAGGGGCCCGAAGGCCCCTTCTTTATTCCAGCTGCGTGACGCTTAAGCGTCTGGCGCGGCCTTGGCAGCCGGCTCACTGTTTTCGTAGATATACAGTGGCTTGGACTTGCCTTCTATAACGCTTTCATCGATCACTACTTTACTCACCTCGGACTGCGAGGGGATTTCATACATAGTGTCGAGCAATACACCTTCGAGAATCGAGCGCAGTCCACGGGCACCGGTCTTGCGTTCCAGGGCACGTTTGGCGACCGATTTGAGTGCGTCGGCCCGGAATTCCAGGTCCACGCCTTCCATCTCGAACAGCTTGGCATACTGTTTGGTCAGAGCATTTTTCGGCTCGGTGAGGATCTGCATCAATGCAGCCTCATCAAGCTCGTCCAGCGTGGCAAGAACCGGCAGACGACCGACGAATTCCGGGATCAGACCGAACTTGACCAGATCGTCAGGCTCGACTTCACGCAGGGATTCACCGACTTTCTTGCCTTCTTCCTTGCTGCGCACTTCTGCGTTGAAACCGATGCCGCCCTTGGTGGAACGGTTTTGAATAACCTTTTCCAGACCAGAGAATGCGCCGCCGCAGATGAACAGGATGTTACGGGTGTCAACCTGAAGGAATTCCTGCTGCGGATGCTTGCGACCACCTTGAGGCGGAACGGAAGCGACCGTACCTTCGATCAGCTTGAGCAGGGCCTGCTGCACGCCTTCACCGGAAACGTCCCGGGTGATCGACGGGTTGTCAGACTTGCGCGAGATCTTGTCGATCTCATCGATGTAGACAATACCCATCTGGGCTTTTTCTACGTCGTAATCGCACTTCTGCAACAGCTTCTGAATGATGTTCTCGACATCTTCACCCACATAACCCGCCTCGGTGAGGGTGGTTGCGTCGGCGATGGTGAACGGAACGTTCAACAAGCGGGCCAGTGTTTCGGCAAGCAGGGTTTTACCCGAGCCTGTCGGGCCGATCAGCAAGATGTTGCTCTTGCCGAGTTCGACGTCGTCATTCTTTTTGTCACGCTGGTTCAGGCGTTTGTAGTGGTTGTACACCGCTACAGCCAGAACCTTTTTTGCACGCTCCTGACCAATCACGTACTGATCAAGGATGCCGCTGATTTCTTTAGGCGAAGGCAATTTATGCGCGCTGCTTTCCGCCTGGGCTTCCTGCACCTCCTCTCGGATGATGTCATTGCACAGGTCGACGCACTCGTCGCAGATAAAGACCGAGGGGCCGGCAATCAATTTGCGCACTTCATGCTGGCTTTTGCCACAGAAGGAGCAATAGAGCAGCTTGCCGTTGTCCTCGCCGTTGCGGGTGTCAGTCATTCGTTCGATCCAAATCCGATAGGCTTGCAACACAAGATGAAGGCTATTGCGGGCTTTTTCAAGCCCGCTGGTGATCGGACCAGCCGACCCGCCTTATTTTGAGCTGCTTATATTAAGCGGGGCGCTGGGTGATCACTTCATCGATCAACCCGTATTCACGCGCGGCTTCTGCACTCATGAAATTGTCGCGGTTGGTATCGCGCTCGATCTCTTCAAGCGTGCGCCCGCTGTGCTTGGCCATCAGCGTGTTGAGACGCTCACGAATGAAGAGGATTTCCTTGGCATGGATTTCGATATCCGAAGCCTGCCCCTGGAAACCGCCCAGTGGCTGGTGAATCATCACGCGTGAGTTCGGCAGGCAGTAACGCTTGCCAGGAGCACCGGCGGTCAGCAGGAATGCGCCCATGCTGCAGGCCTGACCGATACAGGTGGTCGACACGTTAGGCTTGATGAACTGCATGGTGTCGTAGATCGACATGCCCGCCGTCACCGAACCGCCCGGGGAGTTGATATAGAGATGGATGTCCTTGTCCGGGTTTTCCGCTTCAAGGAACAGCAGCTGCGCACAAATCAGGTTGGCCATGTAGTCCTCTACCGGACCCACCAGAAAGATCACCCGCTCCTTGAGAAGACGCGAGTAAATGTCGTAGGCGCGCTCGCCACGAGCAGACTGCTCGACAACCATCGGGACCAGGCCGCCTGCGGCCTGGATATCAGAGTTCTGCTGAATATACGAATTACGGAACATGCTCTGCAGTCACTCCCAAATAGTTATGTCTTGAATACGCATAAGCCAGCACGAAGGCTGGCTTATGGTGTGTGCTTCTTACCGCAGAAAAGATCAGTCGGCTTGTGGAGCTTCTACCGGCTTGACCGCTTCTTCGTAAGAGACCGATTTGTCGGTCACGCTAGCTTTCTGCAGAACAGTATCCACAACTTGCTCTTCCAGCACAACCGAACGGACTTCGTTCAGTTGCTGCTCGTTCTTGTAGTACCAGGACACAACCTGCTCAGGCTCTTGGTAGGCCGAAGCCATTTCCTGGATCATTTCGCGAACGCGGGCTTCGTCAGGCTTGAGGTCGAATTGCTTGACCACTTCAGCCACGATCAGACCCAGAACAACGCGACGCTTGGCTTGCTCTTCGAACAGCTCGGCCGGCAGTTGGTCAGGCTTGATGTTGCCGCCGAACTGCTGAACAGCCTGCACGCGCAGACGGTCAACCTCGTTGGACAGCAGAGCCTTTGGCACTTCGATCGGGTTGGTGGCCAGCAGACCGTCCATTACCTGATTCTTGACCTTGGATTTGATTGCCTGACGCAGCTCACGCTCCATGTTCTTGCGAACTTCGGCGCGGAAGCCTTCCAGACCGGTTTCCTTGATGCCGAATTGAGCGAAGAACTCTTCGTTCAGCTCAGGCAGTTTTGGCTCGGAAACAGTGTTCACAGTTACGGTGAACTCAGCGGTTTTGCCCGCCAGGTCCAGGTTCTGATAGTCAGCTGGGAAGGTCAGGTTCAGAACGCGCTCTTCGCCGGCTTTAGCGCCAACCAGACCGTCTTCGAAACCCGGGATCATGCGGCCGGAACCCAGAACCAGCTGAGTGCCTTTGGCGGAACCGCCAGCGAACACTTCACCGTCAACCTTGCCGACGAAATCGATGTTCAGTTGGTCGTCGTTCTGAGCGGCGCGATCGGCCACTTCGAAACGGGTGTTCTGCTTGCGCAGCACGTCCAGCATTTTGTCCAGATCGGCGTCAGCCACGTCAGCGCTCAGGCGCTCAACGGTGATGCCTTCGAAACCGGCAACGGTGAACTCTGGGAACACTTCGAAAATCGCGACGTATTCCAGGTCTTTGCCAGCTTCCAGGGATTTCGGCTCGATCGAAGGAGCGCCAGCCGGGTTCAGCTTTTGCTCAACTACGGCTTCGTAGAAAGAGGACTGGATGACGTCGCCGACAGCTTCCTGACGTGCATCAGCACCAAAACGGCGCTTGATTTCGCTCATCGGCACTTTGCCTGGACGGAAACCAGCGATCTTGGCCTTTTGGGCGGTCTGCTGCAGACGCTTGTTGACCTGAGTCTCGATGCGCTCAGCCGGCACGGTGATGCTCATGCGGCGCTCAAGAGCAGAAGTATTTTCAACAGAAACTTGCATGGATATTCCTCGTTGCACAGACGTTGGCCGGCCGTTTCCGACCCCAGAATCAAGGGCATGCATTCTAGTAGGTCAAACTCAAGAAGTCACCCTACTGAAAACGGGTAACAACGCAGCAGGCAATTTATAGGTGCGAATGCATGAATGCATCTCGCCCCGGTGGCAAATACAGCCAATCATGCCAGGGCTCTGCGCCAACCCTTCTATATATAGAAGCGATTGCCAGGCATCTCCCTGACAGCCGATCTCGCGAGCAAGACCGGCGAGCAGCACGGCATCATCGAGAAACAAAAATACGACGAAACGCCCTGCGCCTGCGACCCAGAACCTGCGGTCGCGAAACACTCGAACCACTAAAACAAAAAAGGCGCCAGACTGTTAAATCTGGCGCCTTTCGGAATATGGGGTGGACGATGGGGATCGAACCCACGACAACGGGAGTCACAATCCCGTGCTCTACCAACTGAGCTACGCCCACCATATTGCGTAACAAAGAAGCCAAACAACTTCTTCGTTGAGCTCCAGCCAGGCCAGCGGCCTGAATGAAGCTTTATTTGGTGCGGATGAAGAGACTCGAACTCTTACGCCTCGCGGCGCTGGAACCTAAATCCAGTGTGTCTACCAATTCCACCACATCCGCATGTAGCCGTTAAAGCAAAGGCGCCAGACTGTTAATCTGGCGCCTTTCGAAATATGGGGTGGACGATGGGGATCGAACCCACGACAACGGGAGTCACAATCCCGTGCTCTACCAACTGAGCTACGCCCACCATATCGCGTTACTTGTGCCAAAGCTGCCTAATGGCGCACCCGGCAGGACTCGAACCTGCGACCATCCGCTTAGAAGGCGGATGCTCTATCCAGCTGAGCTACGGGCGCCTTGTTAATCTGTACCCTTGAAGGACTACAAACTAAGTGCTTTCCAGCCTTGCAGAATCGTAATTCCGCTCGACCTTCTTAACCAGTGCTAGGCTGTGCCCGACAAGTGCGACGAATAGTATAGAGCCCCCCGTAGGGCGTCAAATCCTTTTTAAAAAAAATTCATTTAATTAAAGGGGTTAGAGGAATTTGCAGACCAAGCGCCTTTGCCCTCACCTCATGACATGCGAGAATGCGTTCTCTTTTTTTCCCCTCTCGATGGTTAATCACGCGCAATGACTGCACAACTAATCGACGGCAAATCGATCGCCGCCAGCCTGCGCCAGCAGATCGCCAAACGCGTCACCGAGCGTCGCCAGCAAGGCCTGCGCACTCCCGGTCTCGCGGTGATCCTGGTCGGCAGCGATCCTGCCTCTCAGGTTTATGTCTCGCACAAGCGTAAAGACTGTGAAGAGGTCGGCTTCATTTCCCAAGCCTACGACCTGCCTTCCGAAACCACTCAAGAAGCGCTGACCGCCCTGATCGATCGCCTGAACGACGACCCGGCAATCGACGGCGTTCTGCTTCAGCTTCCGTTGCCTGAACACCTGGACGCGTCCAAATTGCTGGAACGCATTCGTCCGGACAAAGACGTCGACGGCTTCCATCCTTATAACGTCGGTCGTCTGGCCCAACGCATTCCGCTGCTGCGCCCTTGCACGCCCAAAGGGATCATGACCCTGCTGGAAAGCACCGGGGCCGATCTTTACGGGATGGACGCAGTGGTCGTCGGCGCCTCCAACATTGTCGGGCGACCGATGGCGATGGAATTGCTGCTGGCCGGTTGCACCGTGACCGTCACCCACCGCTTCACCAAGGATCTGGCAGGCCACGTCGGTCGTGCCGATCTGGTGGTGGTCGCCGCCGGCAAGCCGGGCCTGGTCAAGGGTGAATGGATCAAGGAAGGCGCGATCGTGATCGACGTCGGCATCAACCGTCAGGAAGACGGCAAACTGGTCGGCGACGTGATCTATGAAACCGCCCTGCCCCGCGCTGGCTGGATCACTCCAGTACCGGGCGGCGTCGGCCCGATGACCCGCGCCTGCCTGCTGGAAAACACGCTGTACGCAGCGGAAACGCTGCACAGCTGAGTTCACGCCTCGATCCAGGCAACGAACAAAAGAACCCTGCCAATGGCGGGGTTCTTTTTGCCCGTGGAATGACGCTACCACTCGCCGGAAACCTGCTGTTTTGTAGGGCTTTTCAAGGACTTTGACTTGTCGATTGAACAACCATCGACAGTTCTTCAGCCATACTCCTAAAATGCGTCGTTTTTAAAGAAACAGCCCGTTACAAAACGGCTAATCCACACCTTATGAGTCTGCCAGCGTGAAAATCCGTCTTTCCATCCTGAGCCTATTTTTTGTATTTACAGGGACGTTCATCACGCCAGCGGTCAATGCTGCTGAAACCACCGCAGCACCTCGAGATACGAAACAACTCAAGCTGGCTTCCGGCAGCTCCTTGCTGCTGGATATGCAGACCAACAAAGTCATCTATGCCAGCAACCCCGACGTGGTTGTCCCTATCGCCTCCGTCAGCAAATTGATGACCGGTCTTGTCGTGGTCGAAGCCAGGCAGAACATGGACGAGTACATCAATATCAACATCAGCGATACGCCAGAAATGAAAGGCGTGTATTCCCGGGTGAAACTCAAAAGCGAATTGCCGCGCAGGGAAATGCTGCTGATCGCGCTGATGTCCTCGGAAAACCGCGCAGCCGCGAGCCTGGCCCACCACTATCCGGGCGGCTATGTCGCATTCATTGCCGCGATGAACGCCAAGGCCAAGGCGCTGGGCATGACCAGCACCCACTTCGTCGAACCGACTGGCCTCTCCCCTCGTAACGTTTCTACCGCACGCGACCTGAGCAAATTGCTGATCGCGGCGCACAAGTACCCGTTATTGACCGAGTTGAGCACCACCAAGGAAAAAACCGTCTCGTTTCGCAAGCCCAATTACAGCTTGGGTTTCCGCAACACCGACCATCTGGTCGGCAAGCCGAACTGGGACATCAAGTTGACCAAAACCGGTTTCACCAACGAAGCCGGCCACTGCCTGGTGCTGGTGACCAGCATGGGTAATCGTCCGGTGGCGCTGGTGATTCTCGATGCGTACGGCAAGTACACACACTTCGCCGATGCCAGTCGTATTCGCAACTGGGTCGAGACCGGCAAGGGCGCCAACGTTCCGTCTGAGGCCTTGCAGTACAAGTCGGAGAAGAACCTCAAGCACCGTCAGAGTGGTGTGGTTGAGGCTTCGAAGTAGTTGGGGATATATCCGTTTCTTCGGTAACGGCGGCTGATGGTTTCGCCCTTACGGCGAGTCACTTGGAAAAGCCCCAAGTAACCAAGGGCTCTTGCCCCTTTCGTTCGGTGCCTCGCCATGGCTCGGCATGCCCTCGCTCCGGTCCTGCTCCGTGGGCCCGCCGCGATCGGCCATCCTTGGCCGTGCGCGGCTAACCCGGCATCCATGCCGGGTTGCCCACTGCGCAGAACCTCCACTCGGCCTCTCGAGGGGGCGCTCAGATCAAAAGCTGAAGGCGAGCTAACGCTCGGCCTGATGAGTGGTGGAAATCAAAAGCGTA
>NZ_JAGYGF010000033.1:0-63797 GCF_019947305.1 Pseudomonas sp. BF-RE-21
GAGCAGGACCGGAGCGAGGGCATGCCGAGCCTAGGCGAGGCACCGAACGAAAGGGGCAAGAGCCCTTTGGTTACTTTGGGGCTTTTCCAAAGTGACTCGCCGTAAGGGCGAAACCAATAGCCGCCGTTACCCCAACAACGGATATACACCCAATCAAAAAATGAGCCCCCCACAGTATCCGTTTACAATGCCCACACCTCCCGCACCGGCCGCCCCATGGACATCGACCTCGCCCGCACCTTTCTGGAAATCGTCCGCCACGGCAGCCTCGCCGCGGCCGCTGAAAAACTCCACGTCACCCAGACCGCGATCACCGCACGCGTGCAGAAACTCGAAAGCCAACTGGGCAGCACACTGTTCGTGCGCAACCGCGCCGGTGCCCGTCTGACTCCGAACGGCGAAGCATTTGTGGTGTACGCCAATCAACTGGTCGAAACCTGGGACGCCGCGCGACGGGACTTGCCACTGCCTGAGGGTTACCACGACGTATTGCACATCGGTGGCGAAGTCAGCCTGTGCAACCCGCTGATGCTCAGCTGGGCCGGTGAGCTGCGGGAGAAGATTCCCAGCCACGCGCTGCGCATGGAGATCCGCGACGGCGAAAACCTGCTGCGCCAACTGGAACTGGGGGTGTTGGACGCGGCGCTGGTCTACCAGCCGGAGTACTGGCCACGCCTGCAAGTCGAACAGGTGCTGGAGGAAAAACTGGTCCTCGTGCGGTTTCCCGGTAAACCCGATCCCTATGTCTACATCGACTGGGGCCCGGATTTCCGTCGCCAGCACGATGCGGCTCTACCGGAAAAAGCCAAGGCGGCCCTGAGCTTCAACCTCGGCCCGCTGGGCTTGCAATACATCCTTGAAAACGGCGGCAGTGGCTATTTCCGTACCCGCGTGGTGCAGAGTTATCTGGAAAGCGGCGTACTGGAACAGGTGCCCAAGGCCCCGGAATTCAGCTACCCGACTTATCTGGTCTATTCCCGCGACCGCGACTCGGCGACCCTGCAACGGGCCTTCGACCTGCTGCGTCAAGTCATCCAGTCCGATGAAGACTGGTCGCAGCGCTGGAACCCGCTGACCTGAGTCCGCTTTACACCGGATCATGGCGTTTGTGTCCTCAAGCTTCGGTCCGCCTTGCACGGCGGGATCGTCTAATCTGCTGGGACAACAATAACCACAGGTGACCGCAGTGAGGCAGACCACCGAGGCTTTTCGCAACCGCTATCGCGCTGACATTCATCCCCTCTACAACCCCTGGTTGCACGGTGCCTTTGTGCTGCTGTTCGGTTTGCTGGCCATCGGATTGTTCTGGAGCACCGTGCACCAGGTGCAACCGCTGGAATGGCTGGCGGTGCCGCTGACGTTATTGTTCTTCAACTTTGGCGTGTACATGGTGCATCGCCACCTGGGGCATCACAAAAAGAGCTTCGCGCGGATGTTCTATGCCCGTCACGCCGGTGACCATCACAGCTTCTTTGCGCCCGGGCACATGACCTACGACAGTGCCCGTGACTGGCGGGTAATCCTGTTTCCGGCGTGGCTGATCGTGCTGCACACGCTCGTCATTACCCTGCCCGTCTGGTGGCTGCTTGAGCAGTTCGATGCCAACGTCGCCGGGCTTTTCGGTGGCTGCCTGGTCCTTGGTTACCTGACTTATGAAGTGTTTCATGCCTGCGAGCACCTGCCGCCCGAGAACCCGGTCACACGCTTGCCGTGGATCCGCCAGATGCGCCGTCTGCATGAGCTGCATCACCGTCGCGAGTTGATGCAGGAACGCAACTTCAACATCGTTTTTCCGCTGATGGACTACCTGTTCGGCACGCTCTATTGGGAGCCCGAGCCGACCTACCTGACGAGAGCGCCCATGACCAGCATGCAGCATCAGATCAACATTGCCGGCAACCCGATTGACGTGCTCGCCTACGCCAGCACCGTGACCCGTTGGCCCGAATGGCACCCGTCGTCGCTCAAGGTCGATGGTCCGGGCGGCTCGCTGCATGCCGGGACGCGGTTCGAGGAAGACATCCGCGCCGGCGGGCGCGAGGGGCATCTGAGCTGGGTGGTCGACGAGTACCTGCCCGGTCGCCGCTGGATCGCGCGGGCTCATGGTGACAACGGACTGTCGCTGGTGGTGACTTACGAATGCACGGCCGAGGGCGATGGCACACGGTTTGTCCGTACCCTGGACTATCAGTTCAGCGGCCTGGCAATGCGCATCGCCAATCGACTGTTGCTCAAACGGCGCATTGACCATGAGTCGGCGGCATCGATGCAAGCCTTGCGCGAAATGGCTCACAAACACCTGGCCACCGCAGGAGCCAACGCGTGAGTCGAACCGTCAAGTTTCGCCATGTCGTGTTGCTGGTGATCGTGGCCATCGCAGCCTTTCTGCTGCTGATGCCGACCAAGGTGCAACCGGTGGCCTGGACTCCGCCGCCGGCACCGTCCCTCACCAGCGGCCCCTACGCCGACAATCAACGCCTCAAAGGTGTGGAGCGTGTCGGCGCGGCGGATATCGACGGGCCGGAAGCGTTGCTGCTGGAGAACAATGCGCTCATTACGGGCCTGCATGACGGCCGTCTGATCCGCACCAGCCTCGACGGCGAAGCCACCAAGGTGCTGGCCGATACCGGCGGCCGACCGCTGGGCCTGGCGCGTCACCCCAATGGTTTGCTGGTGATCGCCGACGGGATCAAGGGCTTGCTGTCGCTGGACGCCCAGGGTCGCTTGATTCCATTGACCACAGAGGCCAACAGCGTGCCCTTCGGCTTCACTGATGACGTGGTCATCGACAAGTCGGGGCACTACGCCTATTTCAGCGATGCTTCCAGCCGCTTCGGCTATGGCAGCGATGGCGACGCGATCATCGAGCATGGCGGCGACGGTCGCTTGCTGCGTTATGACTTCCAGACCGGTAAAACCACGGTCCTGCTGGATAAGCTGGAGTTTGCCAACGGCGTGACGCTGGGCCCGGACGATGCCTTTGTGCTGGTGAACGAGACCGGCGCCTATCGCATCAGCCGTTACTGGCTGAGCGGCCCCAAGGCTGGCACCCACGATCTGTTTATCGACAACTTGCCGGGCTTGCCGGACAACCTGGCGTTCAATGGCCGGGACCGTTTCTGGGTGGCGCTGTATGCACCGCGCAACGCCCTGCTCGATGCCACGGCGCCGCATCCCTTCGTGCGCAAGATGATTGTGCGGGCGATGACGGTCCTGCCCAAACCCATAGAGAAACGCGGGTTTGTCCTGGGACTGGATCTGGAGGGAAAGGTGATCGCCAATCTGCAGGATGGCAGCAGCGGCAACTACTCACCGATCACCACGGCGCGTGAATATGGGGAGTGGTTGTATTTCGGCTCGTTGAAGGCCAGACACATGGTGCGATTGCCGCTCGCCACCGCGTTGCCCCAAGCACCCAATTAACCTGTAGGAGCCGGCTTGCTGCGGGCGGCGCTCCGACGATAGCGGTGTGTCATCGAACGCTATTGGTGGATGACACACCGCTATCGCCAGCAAGCTGGCTCCTACAGGTTCGGTGTCGTTCAAAAGTTAACGGGGATCCATTTCGCTATGGGGTTCTGCGTTGTCGGTTTCCTTTCGGGAGCGACACGTCAGGACGGGACCTGAAGCTGTTGGACGATCTTCTCCTTGACCTGAAAGCGCTTCTCCTTGAGCTTCTTCACTGAGTCATCGCTGGACTTGGCCTGCTCTGCCTTCACCACTTCGGCATCCGCCTGCGAATACTTGTTGATCAGTGAATCCAGTAACGGATCCTTGGTGCGTTTTTGCTGGATATCTTCCTTTGAAAGTTTCAAATCCTGATAAAGGTCGTGTGGCACCGGCATGGAACACCTCCGTTTGTTGATCGGCAGCAAACGCGATCGATTGCGTTCACCAACTATCAGAATGGCCTCGGTTGGCGGGTTCTGTCGACCGCCTATCAGACCAGCGGTGTCCGTTCGTCGTCCTGGCGCTACGTATTGAGGGTTCTGGCGAGGAACGGCGCGGTCCGGCTTTTTTTGCTGCTGGCGACTTTCTGCGGCGCGCCCGCCACCACAATCTTGCCACCCTGATCCCCGGCCCCCGGCCCGATGTCGATCACCCAGTCACTTTGGGCTACCACGCGCATTTCATGTTCGACGACGATCACCGTGTGCCCCGCCGTCACCAGCGTGTTCAACTGTTCGAGCAAGCGATCGACATCCCGCGGGTGCAACCCGGTGGTGGGTTCGTCAAGCACGTAAAGCGTTGCCCCGCGCTGGTTGCGTTGCAGTTCGGTGGCCAGTTTGATGCGCTGGGCTTCGCCGCCCGACAACTCGGTCGCCGGTTGGCCGAGCCGCAGGTAACCCAGGCCGATATCGCGCAGCACTTCCAGTGAGCGGCGAATACCCGATTGCTCGGCAAACACTTCGACCGCTTCATCCACCGTCAATTGCAATACCTGCGCAATGCTCAAACCCTGCCAGGTAATCGCCAGCGTCTCGGGGTTGTAACGGGCGCCGTGGCAAGTCGGGCATGGTGCGTAGACGCTGGGCATGAACAGCAATTCGACGCTGACAAAACCCTCGCCTTCGCAGGTCGGGCAGCGACCCTTGGCGACGTTGAAGGAGAACTGACCGGCGTCGTAGCCCTTGGCTTGCGCCTCGGGCGTGGCGGCGTAGAGTTTGCGCACGTTGTCGAACAGCCCGGTGTAAGTCGCCAGGTTAGAGCGCGGCGTGCGGCCGATGGGTTTCTGATCGACTTGCACCAGCCGCTTGATCGACTCCAGCCCTGCGCTGACCTGACCGCCACTGACTTGCGGTGCATCGTCCTCAAGGCTCAACTCTTCTGCCTCGCTGTCACTGGCGGCGCGCCCGAGATGCGCGCCCACCAGTTCCAGCAACGCCTGACTGACCAGGCTTGATTTACCGGAACCCGAGACGCCGGTCACCGAGGTGAAACAACCCAGCGGAAACTCGACACTGAGGTTATTCAGGTTGTTGCGAGTGATGCCTTCCAGCCGTAGCCAATCGGCCGGCTTGCGGCTGGCTCGCGGCAGCCTGACCTGATCGGCGAACAGGTAGGCGCGGGTCTGCGAGTGCGTCACGTCGGCCAGGCCCTGCGGTGGGCCGCTGTACAGAATCCGGCCGCCATGCTCGCCCGCCGCCGGCCCGACATCGATCAGCCAGTCGGCGCGGCGCATGGTTTCCAGATCATGCTCGACCACAAACAGCGTGTTGCCCGCAGTTTTCAAACGTTGCAGGGCTTCGAACAGCGCCTCGCCATCCGCCGGGTGCAGACCGGCCGACGGTTCGTCCAGCACGTAAATCACCCCGAACAACTGCGAACCCAATTGCGTCGCCAGACGCAGGCGCTGCAACTCGCCGGACGACAACGTCGGCGTGCTGCGCTCCAGTGCCAGGTAACCGAGCCCCAGGTCCGTCAACGTGCTGACCCGCTCCAGCAAATCCTGGGCGATGCGTTGCGCGGCCAGGCGTTTTTCCACCGACAGGTTCGGCGTGTGGCGCACATCCGGCGCATGGGCGTGACCACTGGCGCCGTGGGCCACTCGCTGCTCACGGGCTTCGCGGGTCTGCTCGTGGGTCAAGACCTCGCCTGCCTCATCGGCCTGGTCGAGGTAACTGTGCGCCGCCACGGGTTTCAATACGTCGGCCACTTGCAGCAACGGCATTTGCGCCAACTCGCCGATGTCGTAGCCGGCAAAGGTCACCGACAACGCCTCGCGTTTCAGGCGTTTGCCGTCGCACAGCGGGCAAGGGCTGCCGAGCATGAATTGCGAGACGCGCTTCTTCATCAGTGCACTTTGCGAATGGGTGAACGTGTGCAGGATGTAGCGCCGGGCACCGGTGAAGGTGCCCTGGTAACTTGGCTCCATGTTGCGCTTGAGCGCGACTTTGGTTTCTTCGGGTGTGAGCCCGGCATACACCGGAACGGTCGGGGTTTCTTCGGTGAAAAGAATCCAGTCGCGGAGCTTTTTCGGCAGGTCGCGCCAGGGTTTATCGACGTCGTAGCCCATGGTCACGAGGATGTCCCGCAGGTTCTGTCCTTGCCACGCCGTGGGCCAGGAAGCGACCGCGCGCTGGCGAATGGTCAGGCTCGGGTCCGGGACCATCAGCGCTTCGGTGACTTCATAGACCCGGCCCAAACCATGACATTCAGGGCAGGCGCCCTGGGGCGTGTTCGGTGAAAAGTCCTCGGCGTAGAGCATCGGTTGCCCCGGCGGATAGCTGCCGGCGCGCGAATACAGCATGCGGATCAGGCTCGACAACGTGGTCACGCTGCCCACCGAAGACCGCGTGCTCGGCGTGCCCCGTTGTTGTTGCAAGGCGACCGCTGGCGGCAGGCCTTCGATGGAGTCGACATCCGGCACACCGACCTGGTCGATCAGACGCCGCGCATACGGCGCCACGGATTCGAAATAACGGCGTTGCGCTTCGGCGTACAGGGTCGAAAACGCCAGGGATGACTTCCCGGAACCGGAGACGCCGGTGAACACCACCAGCGCATCACGGGGGATATCGACGTCGATGTTCTTGAGGTTGTGTTCACGGGCCCCGCGTACCCTGACCATGCCGGAAGGAGGATTGGAGGTGCGTTTGGAGGTCATCAGGTGGCCTTAAAAAAAATTGCAGAACAACACTCAACCCCTGTGGGAGCGAGCCTGCTCGCGATTGCGCCGGGTCAGTCAACATAAATGTTGAATGTCAGATCGCAATCGCGAGCAGGCTCGCTCCCACAGGGAATGTGTTCAACCGTTTAATACTGTGCGGACCATTCGGGTCAGTGCCTCGGGACCATAGGGTTTGCTCAGCAAAAAGGTATCGGGGCTGAGCTGGTGATTGCGCGAAATAATGTCACGAGTGTGGCCGGACGTGAACAGTACGGCCACCGGTGGCGTTTGCACTTTGGCCCAGGCGGCAAGGTCCGAGCTTTTGATCAGGCCGGGCATGACCACGTCGGTGAAAATCAGCTGAACCACCACGCCATCGAGCAACATCTGCATGGCGGCATCACCGTTGGCGGCGGTCAGGACCTGATAGCCCTCCTCGCTCAATAATTCCACCGCCGACGCGCGCACCGCTTCATTGTCCTCGACCACCAAAATGGTTTCATGCCCACCGCGTTGCTGCGTGTCATGGGTCGCTGTTTCACTGAGCAACGGGCGCAGGCTGCGCGGAAAATACAACTGCACGCGCGTGCCCTGCCCCTCGACGCTGGACATCTCGATGTGCCCGTCACTCTGTTTGACGAAACCGAACACCATGCTCAACCCCAACCCCGTACCCTGACCATCGGCCTTGGTGGTGAAAAACGGTTCAAACGCTTGCGCGAGCACTTGCGGTGGCATACCAAGGCCGGTATCCGCGACGGCGACGCGCACGTAATCGCCAGGCGAAATACCTTTGCCCGCGCAAAACTTGCGGTCGAGGGTAACGTTCTCGGCGCTCAACTCGATGGTGCCTTCGCCCGCCATGGCGTCACGGGCATTGATCGCGAGATTGAGAATGGCGTTTTCCAGCTGGTTGCGATCAACGTTGATGTGCCAGGACGCTTGAGGCAGCCGCACATCGATCTGGATGGTTTCGCCCAACGCCCGTTGCAGCAGCTCGCCCAGGCCTTCGAAGATCTGTCGTGGGTCGCAGACCGCCGGCGACAGCGGCTGACGACGGGCGAAAGCGAGCAATTGCGAAGACAGTTTCGCGCCCCGCTCCACCGCCGCAATCGACGCAGAGACTCGACGCTGCACGTTGGCATTGTCCGGTTCATGCCGCGCCAGCAGGTGCAGGTTGCCGGCGATCACTTGCAGCAGGTTATTGAAGTCATGGGCCACGCCCCCCGTGAGACCGCCGATGGCTTCGAGCTTCTGCGACTGACGCAGTTGCTCTTCCGCCGCCAGCCGCGCTTCGACTTCGTCGGCGACACGCTGTTCCAGGTTTCGGGTGAATTTGAGCAGGGACTCTTCGGCGGTCTTGCGTTCGTGGATGTCGATCAATACGCCGGGAAAGCGGAACGGCTCACCCTGCTCATCGAATTCGCAGCAACCGCTGGCCTGCACCCACAGGTAACTGCCGTCGGGACGCAGGACCCGATATTCGGCGTTGAAAGGTTCACCGGTGGTGATGGATTGATTGACTTGCTCATTGACCCAACTGCGGTCGTCGGGATGAATCCGCGCTTCGGCGAATTCCGTTGGCAGGTTGCCCAGGTCATGCTCGGCCGGGAAGGAAAAGGTTCGGGCAAAGCGTTCATCGCCGGAGAGCCGATTGCCTTTGATGTCCCAGACGAACGAGCCGAGCAAGGCACCGGCGTTCAACGCCAGGCGCACCCGTTCATTGTCGGCGTGATAGGCGTCTTCGGCCTCCTGGCGCCGGCGTTCGGAGATCACATGCTCCGTGGTTTCGACCACCATCGCCATGACCCCGGCCGGCGTCCCCTCGTCATTCGCCACCGGGCTGTAATAGAGGTCCAGCCAGACGTTTTCGGGGACGCCGTCGCGCAACAGCACCAGCTCTTTGTTGCGATAGGACAACGTGCCGCCCGCCAGGCAAGTGTCGACTACGTGACGATTGAATTCGGCGACTTCCGGCCAGCCCAGCTCCACCGGAGAGCCCAACAGATAAGGATGTCGGCCACCGGCGAACGACGAGTACGCATCGTTATAGATCATGTAGCCGGGGCGGCCCCAGAGCATCACCATCGGCAGCGGCGACGCGAGCAGCAATTGCACCGCGCTGCACAGGCTGGCGGGCCAGGTCTCCAGGCTTCCCAGTTCGGTGCGACTCCAGTCGAACGCACGGATGCGTCCGGCCATTTCACCGTTCCATCCAGCACACCCGTGGCTATCGTCTAGAAACTGCATCGACTGGCTCTGTGTCCTGTGATTGGCGCCCGTTTGTTTCGAGCACTGCGGATGCCAATGGTTTCATAGAGGTTAGCTGATTCTCGCGGTCCCCTCAGGGACCGGGAATCTGCGGCTGCTACAAATCCCTGTGGGAGCGAGCCTGCTCGCGATGAGGCCATAACAGTCAGCATCCTCGTTGCATGTTATGCCGTCATCGCGAGCAGGCTCGCTCCCACAGGGACCAAGTCAGGTTTGAGTTTTGTGATCAAACCTCAATCAGGTGTTTGAGCGGGTGGTATCCGGTCTTCAACGTGGCGGCGACGTCCAGGATCGCCTTCTCGATGCCGTTCAAATGGATGCAGGTCAGTTCGATGGCGGCGCTCTGGTTGCCGGCCTCGATGTACTCGATCAGGCGCAGGTGCTCATCGTCGCGGCAGGCTTCGTGGCTGTCGTCGTCCAGCGCGGCGGCGTACAGCGAGGCGCGGGATATCAGTTTGCGGAACCAGTCCAGCAACACCGGGTTGTTCAGGCTTTGCGCGAGTTTGATGTGGAACTCGCCGAGCAGATGGATCAGCCGTTCATGGTCGCCGTTGCGGTGCGCTTCATCCTCGAGCAACAGGTGATCGCGCAGGTCCCGGGTCACGGCGGTGTCACGACGCCGGCAGAGCTCGGTGACGATGCCGATCTCGATCAGGCGTCGCGTTTCAAACAGCGAACGGATCTCTTCATCGCTGGGCAACGACACCGATGCACCCTTATTGGGCTCGGTCGTCACCAATCCATCCGCCTCCAATTGCTTGAGCGCGGCACGAACCGACGTTCGGCTGACATTAAAAAGTTCGGCCAGCGAAGTCTCCCCAAGCTTCATGCCAGGACGCAACGAACGCTTGCTGATCGCCTCGTAAACCCCTTGGTAGACGCGGTCGACCGTGGTCTCGAGTTTCTTCTCGGTCATCTCAACACTCCTTTAGCGCTAAACAACCGGCCCCAGGCGATGAGCAGCCTTTGAAAAAGGGGGTTGCACGAGCAGATTAATCCGGTTATTTGTAGATTGCATCCAGATATTGCATACAATAATTAGAGGATTGCACCATTATGGGTCAACCAATAGCTATCGAAGTGCGTAACGTCTCCAAGCGGTATTCCGACGATCCGGGGCTGGCTCCAGCCCTCGACAACGTGTCAGTCGACATTGCCGACAACGAATTCTTCACCCTGCTCGGCCCGTCCGGCTGTGGCAAAACCACCCTGCTGCGCACCATCGCCGGTTTCGAACACGTCAGCGATGGCGAGATCCGTCTCGCCGGCGAACCGGTCAACGACCTGCCGCCGTTCAAGCGCCGGGTCAATACCGTCTTCCAGAGCTATGCGCTGTTTCCACACATGAGCGTCGCGCAGAATATCGCCTTCGGGCTCGAGATGCAGGGCCTTGATCACAAGGTTATTCCTCGGCGCGTCGATGAAATGCTGGCGCTGGTGCAAATGCAACACCTGGCCAGGCGCAAACCCGCCGAGTTGTCCGGTGGCCAGCAACAACGCGTGGCTCTGGCGCGCGCCCTGGCGCCAAAACCGAAAGTGTTGTTGCTCGACGAACCCCTGTCGGCGCTCGACCTCAAGCTGCGTAAAGAGATGCAGGTCGAACTCAAGCGCGTGCAGAAGGAAGCCGGGATCACCTTCATTTTCGTCACCCACGATCAGGAAGAAGCCCTGACCCTGTCTGACCGCATTGCCGTGATGTCCGCCGGCAAGATCCTGCAGATAGGCACCCCCAACGATATTTACGAACGGCCGCAGCATCAGTTCGTCGCCCAGTTCATCGGCGACATCAATTTCCTGCCCGGTCATCTCAAACGCGGCCAACAGAACGAAAAGCTCTTCGTGCCCAGCGGCATGCCGGTGGAGATCCCCTGCCCGGCCCAGGGTTTCGACGGCAACAACGTGCAACTGGCGTTCCGCCCGGAGCGCTCGCAACTGGTCGACGTCGGGCAGCCTCATCACCTGCGCGGCGTGATCGAAGCGGTGTTGTATGTCGGCACCGCGACGCTTTATCAGTGCCGCTTGAACAACGACATCAAGGTCATGTTGCGCGAGAACAACGAAGGCCTGAACCGTGGCCGAATGGTCGGTGATCGTGTCGCGGTCAATCTGCCGCCCCACGCCTGCCTGCTGATGGAGGCCTGAGATGAGCGTCAGCAGCACTTCCCCCGCTCTCAACCGCGCGCTGTTGCTCAGCCCGGTGGTTCTGACTTTGCTGGCACTGATCGCAATTCCGCTGGGCATCATGGGCTACATCAGCCTGTTGCCGCGCAACGTCTACGGCGGCGTCGACTGGCAAGCCAACTGGCAATTGCAAAGCTACGTGCAGCTGTTTTTCCAGGAAGGATTCGACGGTGAACTGGAGCTGAACTGGGTCTATGCCCAAGCCTTGTTGCGCTCGGTGTTCCAGGCCGGCGGCACGACGTTGTTGTGTTTCCTGTTCGGCTTCCCGGTGGCGTTGTGGATGTCGAGCCTGACCCCGCGCCGGCGCAACCTCATGGTCTTGCTGATCACCATTCCGTTCTGGACCAACCTGCTGATCCGCAACTACGCGTGGCTGATCATCCTGCGTGAACACGGTTGGGTCGCGCAGAGCCTCAACACGCTGTTCCCGCAGGCGGGCGGCATCACCCTGCTCTACAACGACTTCGCCGTCAGCGTCGGGCTGGTTTATAGCTTCCTGCCGTTCATGATTTTGCCGATCTATTCGACCCTGGAAAAACTCGACTGGCGCCTGGTGGAAGCGGCCTACGACCTGGGCGCCAACCGCTGGCACGCGTTGAAGCGAATCATCCTGCCGCTGTCGATGCCCGGCGTGATTGCCGGCGCGCTGCTGGTGTTCGTGCCGAGCCTCGGCGCCTTCATCACCCCGGCGATTCTCGGCGGCGGCAAGACGCTGATGATCGGCAACCTGATCCAGCAACAGTTCGGCACCGCGCGCAACTGGCCGCTGGGCAGTTCGCTGTCGTTCCTGTTGCTGGGGATTCTGCTGCTGTCGCTGGTGGGTTACGCCCTCTATAGCCGCAGCGCCGCCAAAACTCTACGTCGGGGAGCCACCGCATGATCGCCCTGCACCTGAAAAAACTGCCGCTGACCCGCGAAGTCAGCCTGCTGATCCTCGCGTACCTGTACGTACCGATCTTCGTGCTGATCGCCTACAGCTTCAACGCCAACCGCTCGGCGACGGTGTGGACCGAGTTTTCGTTCGCCTGGTACGGGCGGATTCTGGCCAACCCGTCGATCCAGACCGCAGCGCTGAACTCGATCATCGTCGCCAGCATCGCCACGGTCTGCGCCACGGCCATTGCGCTGCTCGCGGCGCTGGCGACTTACCGGCCGTTCTACGGGCAGAAAATGGTCGAGGGCGGGATCAACCTGCCGCTGATCCTGCCGGAGATCGTCACCGCTGTTGCCACCCTGCTGCTGTTCATGGCGCTGGGGATCAAGCTCGGTTTGCTGACGGTGATTGTCGCGCACGTCGGCTTCTGCATTCCCTTCGCGTACCTGCCGATTCGCGCGCGGCTCAATGATCTCGACAAAAGCCTGCTGGAGGCGGCGAACGATTTGTACGCCAACCCGTGGCAGGTGTTTCGCCGGGTGACGTTACCGCTGTTGTGGCCGGCGGTTTTGTCCGGTTCGGTGCTGGCGTTCGTGGTCAGCCTCGACGATTTCATCATGACGTTCTTTGTCGCCGGGCCGGGTTCGACGACCTTGCCGGTGTACATCTTCTCGGCGATCAAGGCCGGCGTGACGCCGGAGATCAACGCGATCTCGACCCTGATGCTGGTGATTTCCATCGTGCTGGTGGTGCTGGCCTTCTGGCTGGGACAGCGCGGCAAAAACCAATAAATCCTGGAGCGCACAAAAACATGAAAATGAAAAAACTGTGTTTCGCCGTCACCGGTCTGGCCCTGAGTTGCTTCACGGCGTTCGGCGCACAGGCCGCCGAGCCCAAGGAGTTGTTCTTCTACAACTGGACCGATTACTACCCGGTGGACCTGCTGGCCAAATTCGAAAAGGAGACCGGCATCAAGGTCACCATGGACGGCTACGACAGCAACGAAACCCTGCTCGCCAAGTTGCAGGCCGGTGGTGCAGCGTATGACGTGATCGTGCCGTCGCAGTCGATCATGCGCACGCTGATCAATCAGAACCTGCTGCTGGAAATCGACGCATCGACCCTGCCCAATTTCCAGCACGTCAAACCGGCGTTCCGCGACCCGAGCTTCGACCCCGGTCGCAAGTTCTCGGCGCCGTACCTGTGGGGCACCACCGGGTTCTCCTATGACAGCGCACGCGTGCCGGGCGGCAAACTGGACGATTCGTGGAAGGAGTTCTTCGAGCCACGCAAGGAACTGCAAGGCCAACTCGCCGCGCTCGACACCTCCAGCAGCGTGATCAACGCCGCCAGCCATTATCTCAACGTCGACGAATGCAGCGAAAACCCGCAGGACGCCAAGCGCATTCTGGAACTGCTGCAAAAGCAGAAACCGTTCCTGAAGATGTACAGCTCGGACAACACCGTCGACCGCATGGCCTCTGGTGAAGTGATCATGATGCAGAACTGGAACGGCTCCACCGCCCGGGCCACGTTGCAGAAGAGCAGCATCAAGTACGTGTATCCGCGTGAAGGCCTGGCGATGTTCCAGGACAACTTCGCCGTACCGAAAAGCGCCCCGCACCCCGGCAACGCGAAGATCTTCATCGACTGGATGATGAAACCGGAAAACGCCGCCGCCGTGTCCAATGCGATCGCTTACGCCAACGGCATTCAGAGCGACAAGCTGATCGACGCCAAGTGGCGGGTGATGGATGCGATCAACATGCCCGACGAGTTCGCCTCGCGCCTGCGCCCTGAGAAAGAGTGCAGCAACAAGGCGCGTGAGCTGCAGGACCGGATCTGGTCGAAGCTCAAGGGCTGATTGCTCGGCTTGAGACCGAGTTGCGGCCTTCGCGGGCAAGCCTCGCTCCTACAAGAGCAGCGCAGGACCTGTAGGAGCGAGGCTTGCCCGCGAAGAGGCCCGCCCAAAAACCACAAAACTCGAGGTTTGAAATGAATCACCCCCGCTGGCTGCGCAACGTGCGGCCCTACGGTTCCACCGCCGAAGACCTGCTGATCGAAAACGGCCTGTTCAAACAACGTCGCCCGGCATCGTCCGCACCACTGACCGCCACCGACATCGACGGCCAGAACCAGCTCCTCAGCCCGGCCCTGGTGGAAAGCCACGTCCACCTCGACAAAACCCTCTGGGGCCAACCCTGGCGCCCGAACAGCGCCGGGCCGACGCTCAAGGACTACATCGCCAACGAGCGCCGCGTGCTGCGTGAAGTTCAGAGCCCCATCGCCGAACGTGCCGGCGCCCTGCTGGAAAACTGCATCGCCCGTGGTTCGCTGACCATGCGTTGCCACGTCGACATCGACCCGGATTTCGGCCTGCGTCATGTCGAAGCCATGCAACAACTGCGCGAACGCTACCGCGACCTGATCGACCTGCAACTGGTGGTATTCCCGCAAACCGGCCTGATCAGCCGCCCGGGCACCGCCGAGCTGATGCGCGAGGCCATGGCCCTGGGCGTGGAAAACGTCGGGGGGCTCGACCCGTGCGGCATCGACAACGACCCCGTCGCCCAACTGGATTTCGTGTTCAAACTGGCCAGCGAATTCGACCGTGGTGTCGATATTCACCTGCACGACAAAGGTGAACTGGGCCTGTGGCAAATCGCGCTGATCGCCGATTACACCGAGCATTTCGGGCGCCATGGCCGAGTGATGATCAGCCACGCCTATTGCCTCGGGATGTTGCCCTGGAGCCAGGTCAAACCCGTGGCCGAGCGCTTGGCGGCGTTGGGCATTTCGTTGATGAGTTCGGCACCGGCCGATTGTGCGGTGCCGCCGTTCCTGGCGTTGCGCGAGGCCGGGGTGAACGTGTGCCTGGGTTCGGACGGCATCCGCGACGCCTGGTCGCCCATGGGTAACGGCGACATGCTGGAACGGGCGATGCTGCTGGCGTTCCGTTTCGACTTGAACAAGGACGAGGAACTGGCGGCGGCGTTTGCAGCGGCGACGGTGAATGGTGCGCTGGCGTTGGGCTGCGAGGATTATGGCGTGGAGCTCGGTCAACCGGCGGACTTCCTGTTGATGCCGGTGCAGACGCTGGGTGAAGCCGTGGTGTCGCGGCCGCTGCGACAGGTCTATCGGCGCGGCGAGCTGATTGCCGCGGGTGGTCGACTGCTGGAAAGCCGGTTGTGAAGCGCATCGCCCTGAAAAGCAGCTGCGTGGTCGGCTTCGACGGCACGCAGCATGTGCTGTGGCGCGACGGCGAAGTGGTGTTCGAGGGCTCGCGCATTGTGTTTGTCGGGCGTGGTTATTCGGGGCCGGTGGATCAATGGGTCGATTACGGCAACGCGCTGATCGGTCCCGGCTTCATCGATCTGGATGCACTCGGTGACCTCGATTCCACGGTGCTGACGCTGGACAACGGCGATGAACGCGACATGGGGCGGATGTGGTCCGAGGACTATCTGGCGGCAGGTCCGCGGGAGAGTTACAGCGCGGATGAAGAGGTTTTCAAATACCGCTACGCCTTCACGCAACTGATCCGTAATGGCATCACCACCGCCATGCCGATCACCTCAATGTATTACCGCGAGTGGGCCGAGACCTACGACGAATTTGCTGCGGTGGCCGGCGTGGCGGCCGAGCTGGGACTGCGGACTTACCTCGGGCCCTGCTACATGAGTGGCATGAGTTATTGGCGCGCCGATGGCCGCCTCGGGCATCACTGGGATGAAGCGCGGGGCCTGGCCGGGCTCGACTCTGCGGCCCGTTTTTTCCAGGATTTCGACGGTGCACATGACGGTTTGATTCGCGGCGCGCTGCTGCCGGATCGCATCCAGACCTGCACCCCGGCGCTGTTGCAACGCACTGCCGCACTGAGTCGCGAGCTGAATGCGCCGATGCGCTTGCATTGCTGTCAGGGGCTCGGCGAAGTGGCGATGGTCGAGCAGTTGCGGGGCGTTTCGCCGCTGGCCTGGCTGGAGCAGTTGAACCTGCTGACCCCGCGCAGCCTGCTGCCCCACGGCATTTACACCCAGGGTGATGCAGACCTGCAACGGCTGGTGGATGGCGGCGCGAACCTGGTGCATTGCCCGGTGGTGTTTGCCCGGGACGGCGAAGCGCTGAACTCGTTCGGACGCTATCGGGCCAAGGGCATCAACTTTGCGCTGGGCACCGACACCTGGCCGGCGGACCTGCTGGAGAACATGCGTCAGGGGTTGAACATCGCTCGCTTGATGGAGGGCGGCAGTTCACTGACCAGTGCCCTGGATTTTTACAACGCGGCCACGCTCGGGGGCGCCAAGGCATTGGGGCGTGACGACATCGGTCGTCTGGCACCGGGAGCCAAGGCCGACATCACGGTATTCAGCCTTCGCGGCCTGCACCTCGGGCCGCTGTTCGACCCCTTGAAAAACCTGGTGCTGGCCGGACGCGGTGACGACTGCATCGCCAGCTACATCGATGGCCGCTGCGTGATGCAGGACGGACAGGTTCAAGGTGTCGACTACCCCGCCCTGCAACGCCAAGCCCAACGACAATTCGAAACACTGATGCGCAGCCACAGCGACCGGGCCTTCGGCCGACCGGACTGGAAAAGCCTGTTCAAACCGGCCATCCCGTTCGCCGATGACTACAGCGCACAGGCACCGCTGAGTGCGATTGATCCCCTTCCTTAGAGATTTCTGCCCATGCAAAGCTTCGACTTCAGCACCCTCAGTGCGCGGGACAAATACAAGATTCTGATCGGCAGCGTAGTGCCTCGGCCCATCGCGCTGGTCACCACGATTGATGGCGAAGGACGGATCAACGCCGCGCCGTTCAGCTTCTTCAATGCGCTGTCCGCCGACCCGCCGATCCTCGCACTGGGCGTGGAAAACTATGGGGACCAGAGCCCCAAGGACACCACGCGCAATATCCAGCTCAATCAGGAATTCACCGTCAATATCGTCAGTGATGCGCTGGTGGAAGCGATGAATGTCTGCGCCGTGCCTTTCGCTCCCGGGTTCGACGAACTGACCGCCGCCGGACTCACTGCGATTCCCGGCACCACGGTCAAATGCCCGCGGATCGGCGAGGCGCCCGTGGCGCTGGAATGCCGACGGATGATGGCACTGTCCATCGGGCAGTCGCGGGAGATCATCTTCGGCGAAGTGCTGATGGCGCATGTGCGGGATGAACTGATCGACCCGAAAACCCTGTACATCGATCAGCTCGGGCTTGATGCGATCGGGCGAATGGGTGGGCATGGGTATGCGCGTACGCGGGATTATTTCGATTTGCCGACCCGGTCGTTGCAGGCGTGGACGGATGCGCCGGGTGGTGGCGAGCGGTTTTGGCCAGAGGCTAAATAATCAGAAAGTCACCACAACCTGTAGGAGCCGGCTTGCTGGCGAAGCGGTGGTGGCAGTAATGACGCCATCGCCGGCAAGCCGGCTCCTACAGGTTCGGTGTTGTGCGAAATATTAACGGCATACCCACAATCATGTAGGAGCCAGCTTGCTGGCGAAGCGGTGGTGGCCGTGATGACGCCATCGCCGGCAAGCCGGCTCCTACAGGTGTGATTACTTCAGTGGAAATCCCGGCTGCGTACGTTGATGCCATCCAGTAGCGGACTCAGGTCGCTCAAGCGTCCGGCAATCAAATGCCGCACCTCGCCTTCCTTCTCCCAGCGCCCGTCGACCTTGAGCAACTGCGAGCCGACCAACACCTGCCGTTGCCGGTCGGCCAGGTCGCGCCAGACCACCACGTTGACGTTGCCGAACTCGTCTTCGAGGGTGACGAAAGTCACGCCACTGGCGGTGCCCGGACGCTGCCGACCGGTCACCAGCCCGGCGACGCTGACCGGGCGGCCATGCTCGACGTCCAGCAACTCCCGCGAACTGCGACAGCGCCGGGCTTTCAACTCACCCCGCAACAAGGCCAGTGGATGCGGGCCGAGGGTGGTGCCGAGACTGTTGTAATCCGCCAGCAGGTCTTCGCCCACCGTGGGTTTGGGCAATGCCACCGCGTCCTCTTCCTGGCTCGGCAAACCGGCGAACAAGCCCAATTGCTTCTGCACCCCCGCCACTTCCCAGCGTGCTCGATGACGATCACCGGCCAGCCCACGCAACGCGCCGGCATCGGCCAGTTGCTCCTGCGCACGGGCATCGAGCCGCGCCCGTTCGCCGAGGTCGGCGATGTCGATAAACGCCCCCTTGGACCTCGCGGCTTCGATACGCCGCGCATCGTCTTCGCGAAAACCCTTGATCATCCGCAGCCCCATGCGAATCGCCGGCTGCGCACCGATGACGGGTTCGAGGCTGCAATCCCAGTCGCTGGCGCGCACGTCCACCGGGCGGATCTGCAAATGATGCCGGCGCGCATCCTGCAGAATCTGGTCCGGGCTGTAGAAACCCATGGGCCAGCTGTTGATCAGCGCACAGGCGAAGGCCGCCGGTTCGTGGCATTTCAACCAGCAACTGGCATAGGTCAGCAAGGCAAAACTGGCGGCGTGGGACTCGGGGAATCCGTAGCTGCCGAAGCCTTTGATCTGCTCGAAAATCTGCGCGGCGAATTCGGGTGTGTAGCCGTTTTTCTTCATTCCGGCGGCCAGGCGATCCTTGTGTGGTTCCAGTCCGCCATGGCGTTTCCAGGCGGCCATGGAACGGCGCAATTGATCGGCTTCACCGGGGCTGTAGTCGGCAGCAACGATGGCGATCTGCATCACCTGCTCCTGGAACAGCGGTACGCCGAGCGTGCGCTTGAGTACCGCTTCCAGTTCTGGAGACGGGTAAGTCTCGGGCTCCTGTTTGTTCCGCCGTCGCAGGTACGGATGCACCATGCCACCCTGGATCGGCCCCGGCCTGACGATCGCCACTTCGATCACCAGGTCATAAAACTTCCGGGGTTTAAGCCTCGGCAGCATCGACATCTGCGCCCGGGACTCGATCTGGAACACGCCAATGGTGTCCGCATGACCAATCATGTCGTAGGTTTGCGGGTCTTCGGACGGGATCGTCGCCAGGCTTAAATCAAGGTTGCGGTGCCGTCGCAGCAGATCAAAGCAGCGGCGGATGGCGCTGAGCATGCCCAACGCAAGAATATCGACCTTGAGCAAACCGACCGCGTCCAGATCGTCCTTGTCCCACTGGATGATGGTGCGCTCGGCCATGGCGGCGTTTTCCACCGGCACCAGACTGTCCAGCGGCTGTTCGGAAATGACGAAACCGCCCGGGTGCTGGGACAGGTGCCGGGGAAAACCGATCAGTTGCCCGGTCAGGCTCAGCACCCGGCGCAACACCGGGCTCTCGGGATCGAAACCGCCTTCACGCAGGCGCTCCACCGGTGGTGTTTCATCACTCCAGTGGCCGCAGCAATCGGCCAGGGCATTGATCTGGTCCGGCGGCAAACCCAACGCCTTGGCCACATCGCGTACCGCGCCGGCCGCGTGGTAGGTGCTGACCACCGCCGTCAACGCCGCACGGGTCCGGCCATAACGCTGGAACACGTACTGCAAGACTTCTTCGCGTCGCTCGTGCTCGAAATCGACGTCGATGTCCGGCGGCTCGTTGCGCTCTTTGGAGAGAAAGCGCTCGAACAACAGCGTGGTGCGATCCGGATCGATTTCCGTGATTCCCAAGGCATAACACACCGCCGAGTTGGCGGCTGAACCACGGCCCTGACAGAGAATTTTTTGCTCACGAGCAAACCGGACGATGTCGTGAACCGTCAGGAAGTAACTTTCGTAGCCCAGTTCGGCAATCAGCTCCAGTTCCTTGTCGATCTGTTTGAGCACCTTGGCTTGCGGGCCTTTTGGCCAGCGCCATGTGATCCCCTCTTCGGTCAAATGACGCAACCAGGACGAGGCCGTCTGGCCTTCGGGCACCAGTTCGCGGGGATACTGATATCGCAACTGGCCAAGGTCAAAGGTGCAACGCCGGGCGATGGTCAAGGTTTCATCGAGCAATGCTTGCGGGTAGATCGATTGCAACATGTCGAGGCTGCGCAGATGCCGTTCGCCGTTGGGGTGCAGGCGCAACCCGGCCTCGGCCACCGGCAGGTGATGACGGATTGCGGTCATGGTGTCCTGCAAGGCGCGCCGCCCACGCGTGTGCATGTGCACATCGCCGCTGGCCACTGCCGGGATTCGCAGCTCCCTTGCCAACGTCATCAACGCACTCAATCGCCGGATATCGTCCTGGCCGCGATGTAACTGGACCGCCAGCCACAGGCGCTCGGCGAAGGCTTGCTTCAGCCAGTGACCGGTTTGAAAATCATCCGGCGCATCCGGCACCCACAACGCCAACAGCCCCGGCAAAGGCGCGCTGAAATCCTCCCGCAACACCTGATACCGGCCTTTCTGCGAGCGACGCCGCGCCCGGGTAATCAGCCGGCACAGGTTTTGGTAGCCCTCAAGGCTCTCCACCAGCAGCACCAGTTTCGGACCGTTCTCGATGCGCACTTCGCTGCCGATGATCAGTGGCAGCTCCACGGATTTGGCCGCTTGCCAGGCGCGGACAATGCCCGCCAGCGTGCATTCGTCGGTGATCGACAGCGCCTGATAGCCCAGTTTTTTCGCCCGCTGAAAAAGTTCGAGGGCACTGGAGGCGCCACGCTGGAAACTGAAGTTCGACAGGCAGTGCAGCTCGGCATAATCAATGCTCATGCGAACCACCCCTGCAACCACAACGGGCCGCCCTCACCGACCGTACGATAGGCCCAGCCCTGTTGGCCGGAACGGGTTTCGACCAAGTAGTAGTCGCGGCGCACGTCGGCGCCGTCCCACCAACCGGACTCGATGCGCTCCGGCCCCATGAGGATGCGCGTCGAACCTTCGTGTACCGCTTGCGGCTCCGTCAGCAACCAGCCCGGACGCTGCACGCCAGGCATCACCGCGCAGCGCTGGCTCTCGGCACTGGCCTGCCACGCGCACTCCGGCCGGTGATCGGCCTGGAACCGCAAGCCCTGCACCGCGTCATCCCCCAGCCGCGCGCGCAAGCGTTCGCGCAGTTGCTCCCAGGGCAAGGACTGCTGCGGGCGATCATCGAACAGTTCCTGGTACTGCGGAACGAAGGCCGGCAAGTCTTCGGCGCGCAAACGAAAACCGCGCACCGGCGCCTCGACCTGAACCTGTTCCAGCCGCCCTCGGGCCAGTTCGAAGAGCATCGCCGGATCGCGCTCGGCGCTGAGCAGGCCGACCTTGATCACGCTGTCCGGCAAGCCGGCATGTTCCAGGTGCAGGTCAAAACGCTGCACACCGCTGTCGCGGCCGCACAGGAACGCCGACAGATCGCCGGTCAGCCGGCGTAACGGAAACAGCAGCGCCTGATGGGATTGCACGTCGAAATTGAGTTCGATGCGCACATCGAAGCGGTCCGGCGGCAGGTAGAACGCCAGCGCCAGCCGTCGTTCGCCAGACAGCGCGTCCAGATGCTTGAGCACCTGGGCCTCGAAACGCCGCGCCAGACTCTGTCGCGGTAACGCCTGCACCTGGCTCAAGGTGCGCAACCCCATGCGCGACAACGCCGTGGCCACCGCTGGCTCCAGAGCGATCCGGTCGACAGGCAATTGCCCCAGATGATGCTGCAAGGCTTGAGCGTCCGGCACCACCAGACCGTCATACGCATTGGCCAATACCCGCGCCGCCACCGGGTTCGGCGCGGCAACAATCCGATGACGAAAGCCCAGTTCGCCGAGTTCGGTGCGCAAGCGCGCTTCGAATTGCGGCCAGTCGCCAAACAATCCCAGGCTGGACTCGATTTCAAACACCACCGCACGTGGGTAATGCACGCTGACCTGGGAGCTGAAGCGGTAGGCCCAAGCCGCGAGAAACTGCTGCCAGTGCTCGATCTCGGCGGCGTCGTACTCCGCCGTGACAAAGTCTTTGCTCAAGGCCTGCGCGGCGGTCATCGACATGCCGGGGCGCAAGCCCAGCGCCCGCGCCGAAGCGTTGACCGCCTGCAACACCCGACGCTGCGCCGGACCGGTCAGCAGCGCCAGCGGCTCATCGGGATCGGGGCGCTGACGCAGTACCGCGTCCAGCGCCAATTGCGGGAAGAGAATGCACACCCAGCGCATGGCAACCTCAATGCCCCACAGGGAAGGCAATCGGCGCCGAGCGGGCCAACCCGCCCCGGCACTTGAGCACGCGCAATTGCGCAGGCCTGGCATCGATGGCGATGCGCAGCGCGGCCGGTGACGGGTTGATCGCTTCATGGATCGAGCGGTAGGCGAATGCCAGGGTCGAGCCGGTTTCCGCCGCCACCTGCAAGCGCCGCAAGGCGCGGTCATCCGCCTTGTGCGGCCAGCACAGCACTGCGCCGCAACTGCCCGAACGCAGGCATTGTTCCGCCGCCCACAGCGCATCACGCTCGCTGGCCTGGATGATCGACAACTGGCGCAGATCAACCCCGGCGTTCTGCCAGGCTTGCGGATACGGCACGTAGGGTGGCGCCACCAGCACGATGCGCTCACCCGCCGCCGACAACCGCGCCAGCGCCGGCCACACCAGTTGCAACTCGCCGACGCCCTGCCCGGCCAGGAGGATTTCGGTCAGCGCCGCTTCCGGCCAGCCGCCAGTGGGCAACGCCGCATCCAGCGCCGCATGCCCGGTGGGTTGCGGGCTGACCGTCGGTGGCGCAGGCCGGCCCTTCCAGACCTGGCCGCCATTGAACAGCGTGTCCAGCGCAACGACGGCGCCCATCACCCTTGCCTCACCAGACCGCAGAACACCCCTTCGATGGCCAGGTCCTGATCGGCCTCGACGATGATCGGCTTATAGGCCGGGTTGCGCGGCAACAGGCGCACCGCATCGCCGACCCGCTCGAACCGCTTGATGGTGACTTCGCCATCAAGCCGCGCCACGACGATCTGGCCATTGAGCGCTTCGGGGTTGCGATGCACGCCCACCAGGTCGCCATCGAGGATGCCGTCCTCGATCATCGAATCACCCTGGACCCGCAGCATGTAATCCGGCACCCGGGAGAAGATCGACGGGTCGAGCAGCAAGCGGCTGTGCACCTCGGCATCGGCACCGATCGGCGCCCCCGCCGCCACCCGGCCGAGGACCGGAATGTCCAGCAGCTCGGGGCGCGCCGGTTGCCCGAGCAAACGAATGCCTCGGGCCTGATGCGGATTGACCTCGATAAAACCGGCTTCGGTCAGCGCCAGCACATGCTTGCGCGCCACGCTGCGGGAGGCGAAACCAAAGGCCTCGCTGATTTCAGCGAGGCTCGGGGACTGACCGTGCTCCGCGATTCGATCACGGATAAACGTCAGGATGGCGGTACGGCGGGGAGTTAAAGTCGTCATGGAGTACATTTGTACTCTTTTGGCTTTTTTATGGCAAGGCCCGCCAGTCAGCTCCCCCCCTTTATCACGGGGCCCGGCATACCGCACATCCAGAGTCAGGCCCTACAACGTCCGCTGGCCATTGCCGATATCCTTGGCTTTCTCGATCCCCCACTCCATCGCGGCCTCCATGTCGAGAAAATGCAACGCCGGGTGATCATTCTCCTCAATGGCCGAGCCATCGGGTCGGTATACCCCGATGAACATTCCCAACGAACCGTCTCGCAGGATCTCGGCCTTGACCTTGATGCTGCAATCGTTCGACAGCGTTTCCGTATGAACCATGTGGCGCTCAGTCATCATCGCGTTCCTCCGGGTGATTGAATCCAGTAAAGGCGATCTGCAGTCCCTGTTTCAAGTTCGACCCATCCGCCAAAAGGCGTGATTTATGGGGCACAAGACAGCGGCGTAATGCCACCTATACTACAAGCCACCGCCCCCTCGGGGTCTGCAATCCCAACAATAAAAAGCAGAGGTGGAACATGGTCTGGCAGCAAATCTACGATCCGTTCGGCAACCCGGTCATTTCAACCATCATGGCCGCTGTGCCGGTCGTGGTGATGCTCGCAGCCCTGGCCTTTTTCCACATCAAGGCCCATCTGGCGGCCTTGCTCGCCCTCGCCTCGGCGCTGGTCATCGCGATTTTCGCCTTCGGCATGCCGGCGAACATGGCAGGCTCGGCCGCCCTTTACGGCGCCGCCAACGGCTTGCTGCCGATCGGCTGGATTGTGCTGAACATCATCTTCCTGCACCGGCTGACTACCGAGAACGGCTCATTCAAAGTGTTGCAGGACTCGCTGGCGCGCATTACCGACGATCGCCGCCTGCAACTGCTGCTGATTGCCTTCTGCTTCGGCGCCTTCTTCGAAGGGGCTGCCGGTTTCGGCACACCCGTGGCGGTGACCGGCGCGATTCTGATTGGCCTGGGCTTCTCGCCGCTGGCGGCGTCGGGCCTGGCGTTGATCGCCAACACCGCGCCCGTGGCGTTCGGCGCCCTCGGCACGCCGATCATTACCCTGGCCAAAGTGACCGGCCTGGACGAAATGGAACTGTCGATGATGGTCGGCCGGCAATTGCCGTTTTTCTCGGTGATCGTGCCGTTCTGGTTGATCTGGGCCTTTGCCGGGTGGCGCAAGATGCTGGAAATCTGGCCGGCCATCCTGGTCGCCGGGGTCAGTTTCGCCGTGCCGCAGTTCCTGGTCTCCAACTATCACGGGCCGATGCTGGTCGACGTGATCGCCGCGCTGATTTCCATGGCCTGCCTCACCGGTTTTCTCAAGGTGTGGAAACCCGCGACCGTGCACACCTCCGCCGCGCTGTCCGGGCGCGTCGACAACTCCAAAATAGCCGAAGAGCATGACGAGAAACCCATCGCCAGCGCGACCTTCGCCAGCGATGCCAAGCCTGCGGTCATGCGCGCGTGGATGCCGTGGATCATCCTCACGGTGTTCGTGTTCGCCTGGGGCACCCAAGGCTTCAAAAACCTGTTCGATACCCGCCCGGCGATTGATCCCGTGACCCACTCGGCCAAACTCGACCCCCAAGGCAAACCGCTGCGCGAAGCGAACCCGATCTTTGCGCCGGTCGTCACCTTCGGCACGATCCACCAGCAAATCGAAAAGGTCCCGCCGGTGGTGCCTGCGCCTAAAACCGAGGACGCGGTCTACAAGTTCACCTGGCTGACCAGCACCGGCAGCGGCATTTTGCTGGCGGCGATCTTTGGCGGACTGTTGATGGGTTATTCCATCCCGCAGTTGGTCAAACACTATCTGCGCACGATCTGGGTCGTGCGTTACTCGCTGATTACCATCGTCGCGATGCTCGCGCTCGGCTTCCTCACCCGTTATTCGGGGCTGGACGCGACCATGGGCCTGGCGTTCGCTGCGACGGGCATCTTTTACCCGATGTTTGGCACCTTGCTCGGCTGGCTCGGCGTGGCGCTGACTGGGTCGGACACGGCGTCCAATGTGCTGTTCGGCGGGCTGCAGCGGGTGACGGCTGAGCAACTGGGGCTGAGTCCGGTGTTGATGGCTGCTGCCAACAGTTCCGGTGGGGTCATGGGCAAGATGGTCGATGCGCAGTCGATCGTGGTGGCTTCCACTGCTACGCGTTGGTATGGGCATGAGGGGGAAATTCTGCGTTATGTGTTCTTCCATTCCGTCATTCTGGCGATTCTGGTGGGGGGGTTGGTGACGTTGCAGGCTTATGTGGCACCGTTTAGTCATATGGTGGTGGGTGGGCATTGAGCGCTGGGGGCATATCCGTTTCTGCGGTGATGGCTGCTGGCGGTTTCGCTCTTACAGCGAGTCACTTGGAAAAGCCCCAAGTAACCAAGGGCTCTTGCCCCTTTCGTTCGGTGGCTCGCTAATGCTCGCCATGCCCTCGCTCCGGTCCTGCTCCGTGGGCCCGCCGCCATCGGCCATCCATGGCCGGGGGCGGCTACCGCGGCATCCTTGCCGCGGTGCCCACTGCGCAGAACCTCCACTCGGCCTCTCGAGGGGGCGTGTACCTCAAAAGCCAGATCAAAAGCGGAAGGCGAGCTAACGCTCGGCCTGATGAGTGGTGAAAATCAAAAGCAAACGCGATTCCCTGTAGGAGCGAGGCTTGCCCGCGAAAAACGTCTAGGCGACGCGTTCATTCAGACACCCCGCGTTATCGTTGACGTCCATCGCCAGCAAGCTGGCTCCTACAAGGGAAATGCATATGCATTTGGATAAATACGATCAACTGTAGGAGCCGGCTTGCTGCGGGCGGCGTTCCGACGATAGCGGTGAGTCAGTCAACGTATGTATTGGCTGGACGGACGCCATCGCCAGCAAGCCGGCTCCTACAGGGGGAATGTGCAAACATCCAAAATTAGTGCAGCCACCACAATGTGGGAGTGTGCACACGACCGAAGAGCCAGGTCGGCTGGCAGGCCGCCTCGTTTTTGCTTTTGCGGTACACGCCCCCTCGAGAGGCCGAGTGGAGGTTCTGCGCAGTGGGCAACCCGGCATGGATGCCGGGTTAGCCGCCCCCGGCCATGGATGGCCGATGGCGGCGGGCCCACGGAGCAGGACCGGAACGAGGGCATGCCGAGCCTAGGCGAGGCACCGAACGACAGGGGCAAAAGCGCTTGGTTACTTGGCGCTTCTCCAAGTGACTCGCCGTAAGGGCGAAACCAATATCAGCCATCACCAAAATAACGGATACACACACAAAACCTAAGTAAACAGACCGCTGCCCGGCCGCACACGAACGGAGTATCGTAAAACGACCATGAACATTCTCTACGATGAACGCGTTGACGGAGCGCTGCCCGACGTCAACAAGTCAGCACTGTTGCAAGCCCTGCAAACCCGTTTGCCGGCCCTGGAAGTGCTGCATCAGCAAGAAGAACTCAAGCCATACGAATGCGACGGACTCTCGGCCTATCGCACCACGCCCCTGCTGGTGGTCCTGCCACGCCATCTCGACGAAGTACAAGGCGTGCTCCGGCTCTGCCATGAAATGCACGTGCCGGTGGTAGCCCGCGGTGCCGGCACCGGTTTGTCCGGCGGCGCGTTACCGCTGGAAAAAGGCGTGCTGCTGGTCATGGCTCGCTTCAACAACATCCTGCACATCGACCCGGCCGCTCGCACCGCACGGGTCCAGCCCGGCGTACGCAACCTCGCTATTTCCCAGGCAGCAGCCCCCTTCGGCCTGTACTACGCGCCCGACCCTTCCTCACAGATCGCCTGTTCCATCGGCGGCAATGTCGCCGAAAACGCTGGCGGCGTGCATTGCCTGAAGTACGGCCTGACCGTGCACAACCTGCTCAAGGTCGACATCCTGACCGTGGACGGGGAGCACCTGACATTGGGCTCCGATGCCCTCGATTCACCCGGCTTCGACCTGCTGGCACTGTTCACCGGTTCCGAAGGCATGCTCGGGGTGATCACCGAGGTCACCGTCAAACTGCTGCCCAAACCGCAGTCCGCCAAGGTGCTGCTGGCGGCGTTCGACTCCGTCGAGAAAGCTGGGCGAGCAGTAGGTGACATCATTGCCGCCGGCATCATTCCGGGCGGTCTGGAAATGATGGATAACCTGGCGATCCGTGCCGCTGAAGACTTTATCCACGCCGGCTACCCCGTGGACGCCGAAGCCATCCTGCTGTGCGAACTCGATGGCGTCGAAGCCGATGTCCACGATGACTGCGACCGCGTGCGGCAAGTGCTGGAACAGGCCGGCGCCACCGAAGTGCGCCAGGCCAGGGATGAAGCCGAACGCGTGCGTTTCTGGGCCGGACGCAAGAATGCCTTTCCGGCGGTGGGTCGGCTCTCGCCGGATTATTACTGCATGGACGGAACGATCCCGCGCCGCGAGTTGCCCGGCGTGCTGCGCGCCATTGCCGCGTTGTCCGCCGAGTATGGCTTGCGCGTCGCCAACGTTTTCCACGCCGGTGACGGCAACATGCACCCGTTGATTCTGTTCGACGCCAATCAACCGGGTGAGCTCGACCGCGCCGAAGCGCTGGGCGGCAAGATCCTCGAATTGTGCGTGAAGGTCGGCGGCAGCATCACCGGCGAGCACGGCGTGGGCCGCGAGAAGATCAATCAGATGTGCGCGCAGTTCAACGCCGATGAGCTGACGCTGTTTCATGCCGTCAAAGCCGCGTTCGATCCCGGCGGATTGCTCAACCCCGGCAAGAACATTCCGACGCTGCACCGCTGCGCCGAATTTGGCGCCATGCACGTGCACCTGGGTCAGTTGCCCTTCCCTGATCTGGAGCGATTCTGATGCGCAGCGAACTCGATATCGATGACAGCGGCGTGCTGCTGGAGCAGGTCAATCAAGCGCTGGAAAACGCCACGCCGCTGCGCATTCAGGGCTCCAACAGCAAGGCGTTTCTGGGGCGCATCGTTGCGGGCGAAGTACTCGACACGCGCAGCCACCGAGGCATCGTCAGCTACGACCCGACCGAGCTGGTGATCACCGCCCGCTGCGGCACACCCTTGTCCGAACTGGCGCACGTGCTGGATGAAGCACAGCAAATGCTGCCCTGCGAACCACCGTCCTTTGGCGACGATGCCACCGTCGGCGGGATGATCGCCAGTGGCCTGTCGGGACCGCGTCGTCCCTGGTCAGGCTCGGTGCGCGATTTCGTCCTCGGCACACGGGTCATCACCGGGTACGGCAAGCATTTGCGCTTTGGCGGCGAAGTGATGAAAAACGTCGCCGGTTACGACCTGTCGCGCCTGATGGCCGGCAGTTTCGGCTCCCTTGGCGTGATCACCGAAGTCTCGCTCAAGGTCCTGCCCAAACCACGGCAAACCCTGAGCATCAGCCTGGAAATGGATAGCGATCGTGCCTTGCTGCGCCTCGCGGAATGGGGCCAGCAGCCGTTGCCGATCAGTGCCGCGTGCCACGACGGGCAACGCCTGCACTTGCGGCTTGAGGGCGGCGAAGGCTCGGTGGCGGCGGCTCATGACCGTTTGGGCGGTGAGCTTCTGGACGCCTCGTATTGGGCGGATCTCAACGAGCACCGACTGAGTTTCTTCGACGAGGGCCAGCCACTGTGGCGCCTGTCCGTGCCGCACAACACGCCGCGGTTGTCCCTGCCCGGCCGGCAACTGCTCGACTGGGGCGGCGCCCAGCGCTGGCTCAAGTCTGACGCCGAAGCGGCGTTCATTCGCCAGGTCGTGGATGAGGTCGGCGGCCATGTAACCTGCTACAGCCATGGCCTGATCGACAGCCCGTTCCAGCCGTTGCCTGCCGCGTTGATGCGCTACCACCGCAGCCTCAAGCAACAACTCGACCCACGGGGCATTTTCAACCCGGCACGCTTGTACGCGGAGCTTTGAACCATGCAGACAACCCTGAGCGAAACCGCCCGGCAGCTGCCCCGCGCCGAAGAAGCCGAAAGCATCCTGCGCACCTGCGTGCACTGCGGTTTCTGCAATGCCACCTGCCCGACCTATCAATTGCTCGGCGATGAACTCGATGGGCCACGGGGCCGCATCTACCTGATCAAACAGGTGCTGGAAGGCAACGAGGTCACGCAGAAAACCCAACAGCATCTGGACCGCTGCCTGTCGTGCCGCAATTGCGAAACCACCTGTCCTTCCGGAGTCGATTATCACAACTTGCTCGACATCGGCCGGGCGGTGGTCGATGCGGCGGTGCCGCGCTCCATCGACCAACGTCTGTTGCGTGAGGGATTGCGCGGCGTCGTCCTTAATCCGGGACTGTTCAAAGCACTGATCAACAGCGGTCAGGTTTTTCGGGCACTGCTGCCCAACACCTTGCAGGCAAAGTTGCCTCGCCATGTTTATCTCCCCCGGCCACGCCCCACCACCCGCCATGCCCGTCAGGTGCTGATGCTCGAAGGCTGCGTACAGCCGAGCCTGTCGCCCAACACCAATGCGGCGGCGGCGCGGGTGCTGGATCGACTGGGTATCAGTGTCACCCCGTCCAGCGAAGCCGGGTGTTGCGGCGCGGTGGATTATCACCTCGACGCTCAGGCAGCCGGCCTAGACCGCGCTCGTCGCAATATCGATGCGTGGTGGCCGAGTATCGAGAACGGTGCAGAAGCCATCGTGCAAACCGCCAGTGGCTGTGGCGCCTTCATCAAGGACTATGGCCATTTACTCGAACGCGATCCGGCCTACGCCGAGAAGGCAAAAAGGGTCAGCGCGCTGGCCAGGGACCTGGTGGAAGTGTTGCGCGACGAACCGCTGGAAACACTCGGCATCCACAGTGACCAGCGTTTGGCCTTCCATTGCCCCTGCACTTTGCAGCACGCGCAAAAGCTCGGCGGCGCGGTGGAAGCGCTCCTTGCTCGCCTCGGTTTCAACCTCACACCTGTGCCCGACAGCCATTTGTGCTGCGGGTCGGCGGGCACTTATTCGATCACCCAACCCGAACTGTCCCGGCAACTGCGCGACAACAAACTGAATGCACTGGAAAGTGGCCATCCTGAAGTTATCGTTACCGCCAATATCGGCTGTCAGTCGCATCTCGACGGCGCGGGCCGAACCCCGGTCCGGCACTGGATCGAACTGCTCGACGCGGCGCTGCCCTCATCGATCACCGGAGATTCCCCATGAAAAGCAAAGCCGTCCTGAGCCAGACCGAAGTCAGCCGGATCCTCGCGGCCGCACGCACCGAAGCACAAAATAACCAATGGGCCGTGACCATCGCGATCGTCGACGACGGCGGCCACCCCCTCGCCCTCGAACGCCTCGACGGCTGCGCGCCCATCAGCGCGTACATCGCCACCGAAAAGGCACGCACCTCGGCGCTGGGCCGGCGCGAGTCCAAAGGTTATGAAGAAATGGTCAACGGCGGGCGCTTCGCGTTTTTGTCGGCCCCCTTGCTGACATCCCTGGAAGGCGGTGTGCCGATCATCGTCGACGGTCAGGTGGTGGGTGCGGTTGGCGTGTCCGGCGTAAAAGCCGAGCAGGATGCACAAGTGGCGAGCGCCGGGGCGCAATGCCTGAAGTGAACCGTGCTCGAGGAACGTAATCAGAAGAAACAAAAAAGAGACTTACGTCTCTTTTTTTATGCGCGGCTAGAATTGATAGTTGTCGCCGCTTTTTCGAACTGACAGAGCAACCGCCCACTTCAAAGGAAGCGCAAAGATGAATCGTCTTACTGCGAAAGACTTTGCCCCTGAGCTGCTCGAACTCTACGACTACTACGCCCACGGCAAGATCAACCGGCGAGAGTTTCTCGACCGGGCGGCGTTATTCACCCTTGGTGGCCTGACCGCCAGTGCGCTCCTCGCCGCCCTGAGTCCCGACTATGCCTTGGCCGAACAAGTGGCGTTTACCGACCCGGACATCATCGCCGAGTACATCACCTACCCCTCGCCCAAGGGCCACGGGCAGGTTCGGGCCTATCGGGTGCGTCCGGCAAAAGCCACCGGCAAAGTGGCGGCCGTGGTCGTCGTGCATGAAAACCGCGGGCTCAACCCCTACATCGAAGATGTTGCCCGACGCGTGGCCAAGGCCGGGTTCATCGCCCTCGCCCCCGATGGCCTGACGTCAGTGGGCGGCTATCCCGGCAACGACGACAAAGGCCGGGAGCTCCAGGCGACCGTTGATCCTGAAAAGCTCATGAATGACTTTTTCGCTGCGATCGAGTGGCTGATGAAACACGATACGACCACCGGAAAAGTCGGCATCACCGGCTTCTGCTATGGCGGTGGCGTCGCCAACGCGGCTGCCGTGGCCTATCCCGAACTCGGGGCTGCCGTGTCCTTCTATGGCCGGCAACCAGACGCCAGGGATGTCCCCCGGATCAAGGCGCCGGTGATGCTTCACTTTGGCGAACTGGACACACGCATCAACGAAGGATGGCCCGCCTACGAGCAGGCATTAAAAGCAGCCGGCAAAACCTATGAAGCCTACATCTACCCCGGCGCCAACCACGGTTTCCATAACGATTCCACGCCTCGATTCGATGAGGCCGCAGCCAAACTTGCCTGGGAAAGAACGCTAAACTGGTTCCGGCGATACCTGTCTTAGCGCCGCAAGCAATAAGTGGTCTTGAATTTTTATTGCTGTTTCCAGGTTTTTAAAGAGTGCATCACACATGAATAACAATGATTTTCTGTCGCAACAGAAACCACCCTTCAGCATTGTCCTGGTCAACTACAAAACCATCGAAATAACCCGGATTTGCCTCGACCTGCTACATCAGCACCTGGGCGACAGCAACATTCCGGTCTGGGTGGTTGATAACGACTCGGCCGATGAAAGCACCGACTATCTGCGCACACTGGACTGGATCAACCTGATCGAGCGAAAAGCTCCCGAGCCGGAGCATGGTCATATCGCGCATGGCAAAGCACTCGACCTGGTGCTGGAACGGGTTGAGACCGACTTTCTGTTCCTGCTGCACACCGATACGTTTATTTTCGACAAAAATGTATTTTCAATGATGTTGAACAAGTGCATTAAAAACCCGAATGTCGTGGCCGTCGGGTGCACAGAACAACTTAACCGCGGCACCACCAGAACCCTTTGGCGCTTTAGCTCACGACTGGTAAAACATCACGTCAGACGCCTGAAACTGTCCTTGGGACTACGTTCCAGAGAGCCAAAGCCCTACAGGGAAGTTTATTTGAAAAGCTTCTGTACCTTATGGAACTGCAAGCTGATGAAGCAACACGGCATGCATTTCCTGATGGATGAGCGCGTACCCGGTTATACCCTCCAGGACCGCATGACCCAGTTGGGCTATGTTGTTGAACTGTTGTCCCCGCGCAAGATATTCAGCTACCTCGACCATATTCAAGCGGGCACCGTCGCGGCCGCTGGCGGTTATGCGACAACGCACAGACGAACGAAGATGTACAACGACATCCTTAAACGTTTGAAAGGTGACAACAACCAGGTATCGGCAGCGCGTCACAAGTAGCGCGCCCCTCTTGCCGGAAGCACTCGCAGGTTGTTATGAACAGACTATTGGAGCGGTAATGACACCGATCACTCAGACACTTCCCATCGTCACCACCCCGGAGCTGGATTTTGACCAGAACGCTGCCAGCACTTTCGGTCACTCGCTAGCCAGTACTTATGCTCAAGCCACCCCCTTTCCACACATCGTCATTGACGATTTTTTACCGCAGGACCTGATTGCGAGCATCTGCGCGCATTTTCCCGTCGAGCCAACCAACAACGAAATGCTCTATGAGCGCGGCTATAAGGGTCAGCACAAACGGCAAGTCAGCCCCAACGAGTGCGATCCCTACTTGAAGACGGTTTTCAACGCTTTCAACTCGGCGCCCATGTTGCAGTTTCTTGAAAAACTCACAGGTATCGAAGGTTTGATTCCCGATCCTTACTTTACCGGCGGCGGACTGCACGAAACGAAAAAGGGCGGGTTTCTGGGGGTGCACTCGGACTTCCGGCTCAACAAAAAGTTGAATATCGAGCGCAGACTGAATGCCATTATTTACCTGAATCAGGATTGGCAAGAGGCGTACGGCGGCAACCTGGAGCTATGGGACGTCGGGATGAAGACGTGCCTCAAGAAAGTCCTGCCGATCTACAACCGCTGTGTCATTTTCAACACCGACAAGGACAGCAATCATGGACACCCGGAGCCTCTGACGACGCCGGAACACATTACACGCCGGTCCATCGCGCTGTACTACTACACCGCAGCAACCGTGGTGGCTGATCCTGCGCAAAGAAACAAAACCCACTACAAACCAAGGCCCAAGGATCGCTTGAGCCTCAAGTACTACCTCAACAAACTCATCAAGAAAAAAAACTGACGGCACCTGCGGTTATCCGACCACATCGATCAACTGCTCGCGTTGCGCCCCCGTCAGCATCGGGCCGAAACCGGCACCGGCATTGTCCGCCATGTAACGCGGGTTGCCGGTGCCGGGGATGACGCAGGTCACTGCCGAATGCGCCAGCAAATACTTGAGCGCCAATTGTGCCCAACTGGTGACGCCGACTTGCGAGGCCCAGCCGGGCAGCGGTTTGCCCTTCAAGCGGGCAAGCAAATCACCGCCGCCAAATGGCCGGTTGCAGATCACCGCCACGCCGCGTTCGCGACACAGCGGCAGGATGCGTTTCTCGACCCCGCGATCGTCCAGCGCATAGTTGATCTGCAAGAAATCCAGTGGCTCGGCTTTGAGCACCGCTTCCACTTCCTCATATGCCGACGCGGTGTAATGGGTGATGCCGATGTAGCGAATCCGCCCTTCTTCCTTCCATTTGCGCAATGTAGGCAAATGGGTTTTCCAGTCCAGCAGGTTATGGATCTGCATCAGGTCGATCCGGTCGGTCTGCAGCAGTTTGAACGATTGCTCCATCTGCGCGATGCCTTCTTCGCGGCCACGGGTCCACACCTTGGTGGCCAGGAACGCGGGTGAACGCGGCTTGTGGATCGACAGCAGTTCGCCGATGGTCTGCTCGGCGCGGCCATACATGGGTGAGCTGTCGATCACCGTGCCGCCCTTTTCAAATAACGCGCTGAGAACGGCGGGCAGGTTTTTGTAGGCCGGATCGGCAGGTGCGACATCAAAGCCGCGATAGGTGCCCACGCCGACAAGGGGCAATGGCTCGTTGCTGGAAGGAATGGCGCGGGTCAGCATGTTCTTGCCTCCTGTTTCCTTCGACGGCGCGGTGGCTGCAAAGGCCGGATCGAAAGTGAGCACCGCCGAAGCACCGGCAGCCAGCGTGAGTATTCGTCGACGCGTGTATCCATCAGTGTGGCTCATGGTGGTGTCCTTCCACTCTTTTGCGCTTGTTGCGCGGCAAACGGCGCGATCACCAGCGCCACGAGTCCTCTGCTAGCCAAGAGAATAGCTGCCGGCGGCAATTCGTCCTTGCTTGAAATACAACGAGGTCTCAAGTGCTGGTGGGCGGCAGCAATTGCTTGGGTGTATATCCATTATTTTGGTGATGGCGGCTGGCGGTTTCGCCCTTACGGCGAGTCACTTGGAAAAGCCCCAAGTAACCAAGGGCTCTTGCCCCTTTCGTTCGGTGCCTCGCCTAGGCTCGGCATGCCCTCGCTCCGGTCCTGCTCCGTGGGCCCGCCGCCATCGGCCATCCATGGCCGGGGGCGGCTAACCCGGCATCCATGCCGGGTTGCCCACTGCGCAGAACCTCCACTCGGCCTCTCGAGGGGGCGCTCAGATCAAAAGCTGAAGGCGAGCTAACGCTCGGCCTGATGAGTGGTGGAAAGCAAAAGCGTACGCAGATCCCCCTGTAGGAGCCGGCTTGCCGGCGAAAAACGTCTAGGCGACGCGTTCATTCAGACAGCCCGCGTTATCGCTGACGTCCATCGCCAGCAAGCTGGCTCCTACAAGGGAAATGCATATGTGTTTGGATAAATACGATCAACTGTAGGAGCCGGCTTGCCGGCGGAAAGTGTCTGGGCAACGTGTTCATTCAGACAGCCCGCGTTATCGCTGACGTCCATCGCCAGCAAGCTGGCTCCTACGGGGTAATGCGTATGCATTTGGATAAATACGATCAACTGTAGGAGCCGGCTTGCCGGCGAAAAGCGTCTGGGCAACGTGTTCATTCAGACAACCCGCGTTATCGTTGGCGTCCATCGCCAGCAAGCTGGCTCCTACAAGGGAAATGCATATGCATTTGGATAAATACGATCAACTGTAGGAGCCGGCTTGCTGGCGAAAAGCGATTGGACAACGCGTTCATTCAGACACCCCGCGTTATCGTTGGCGTCCATCGCCAGCAAGCCGGCTCCTACAGGGGGATCGGTGTACATATCCGGAATGAGTGAACGCATGCACCAAAGAGCCAGGTCGGCTTTCAGGCCGCCTCGGCGGCTGTGGCGGTAGTCGCCCCCTCGAGAGGCCGAGTGGAGGTTCTGCGCAGTGGGCAACCCGGCATGGATGCCGGGTTAGCCGCGCACGGCCAGGGATGGCCGATCGCGGCGGGCCCACGGAGCAGGACCGGAGCGAGGGCATGGCGAGCATTAGCGAGCCACCGAACGAAAGGGGCAAAAGCGCTTTGGTTACTTTCGCGCTTTTCGAAAGTGACTCGCCGTAAGGGCGAAACCATACGCAGCCGTTACCACAGCAACGGATATGCCCCCCTCAAAAACCACACCACCAAGGGCCCCGCCATGATTCAACTACACTCTGAAAGCGATCAAGCCGTCGCGGTTGTCAGGCCCAGAGCAGTCAATGCCACCCACTCACGCTAACCGAATGTCGCGCACCCTGATGTATCTCATCATCATCGTTACCGCGTTGTACCTGGCGCTCTGCATCGCGCTGTTCGTGTTCCAGCGTGCCCTCATCTACTTCCCGCAACCCGCCGCACTCGGAACGCCCGAAACGCTGCTCACGCTATCGGTGGCGGACGCACAGGTGCAGGTCACCGTCAAACCGCACGACGGGCCAAATGCACTGATCTATTTTGGTGGAAATGCCGAGGACGTTTCGCGCAACCTGCCCGTATTTTCCCAGGCATTCCCCGACCATGCCCTGTACTTGCTGCACTATCGGGGCTTCGGTGGCAGCACCGGCTCACCTTCCGAAGAGGCGATTTCCCGCGATGCCCTGACCTTGTTCGACAAAGTCTACGACACCCATCCCCACATCGCCGTGGTCGGCCGCAGCCTGGGCTCGGGCGTCGCCGTGCGCCTCGCCAGCCAGCGCCCGGCCTCCCGACTGATCCTGATCACCCCCTACAACAGCCTTGAAGACCTCGCCGTCCGCCAGTACCCGATATTCCCGGTGAAATGGCTGTTGCAGGACAAGTTCGAATCGTGGAAATACGCCGGGCACATCTCGATACCGACGCTGTTACTGGCGGCCGGGCAGGATGAAGTCATCCCGCCCTCCAGCACGGAAAAACTCTACGGGCATTTCGCCAAAGGTGTGGCGACCCTGAAGGTTATTCCTGGCGTGGGGCACAATTCGATCTCCGACAGCCCGGAGTATCTGAAGCTGATGGAAGACGGGTTGTAGGTCACTCGGTCATTTGCGCGCCAACTTAAAGCGCACGCAATCTTCGTAGAAACTCTGGCGCAGCGCCGCAGGTTTGATCCGCGACGGGCTGTCGTAGGTTTGCTCGGTAATACCCATGGCCGTCATGCGCATCCACGGTTTGCTGAACTTGTAGGTCTGTAATTTCTGGCGAGCGGCGTACAGGGAAACGCCAGCCAGTTTGAGTTCCTGGGCTCTGGCTGCAGTGCCCGCGCCCCAGCTGCACATATACCGGTCATTGGCTTGAAGGTCTTTGGCCTGGGCGGAGACGGCGATGCCAGCCAAGCCTAACGAAATCAGCGTAATCCATACATTGCGCATTTAAAGCCAGCCCTAACCACCTGAAATTAAAGTGATTCTGTCTGTAACTTTCGGGCTTCGGGGCCAGCAAAATGCCTTATTTCAAAGCTTCTCAGTTTCCCGTGACCAGCTTGAGTCCGATAACACCGCCCAGGATGACCAGGATGCACAGTATCCGCAGCAGTGTGGTGGCGTCGCCCAGCACCGCCATCCCCAGTATCGCGGTGCCCGCCGCGCCAATTCCGGTCCACACCGCGTAGGCGGTGCCGACGGGCAGGGTTCGCAGCGACAGTGAAAGCAGAAAGACACTGGACAAACCGGTCGCGGCTGCCAGCAGTCCCGGGGTCAATCGGGTAAATCCGTCTGAGCCCTTCATGAAAAACGCGAAGGCAATTTCGAGAATGCCGGCGATGCCAAGCAGTGACCAAGCCATGGTGTTAACTCCTTTGGTTGACCCGCCGAGCGTGACCACCCGGCGAGTTCTATTGATTCAAGGGGATGGTTCAGGCGTTGTTGGCAGCGGCGGGTTTCGCCCGGAACGTCACGCCGAACCGGTTGAAAGCGTTCATCAGGCCGATCGCGTACGTCAGGTCTGCCAGTTCCTTATCGCCGAATTCGGCAGACGCAGCGGCATAGTCGGCATCGGGAACGCCGGTTTCCGCCACGCGAGTCACCGTTTCCGCCCAGCTCAGCGCAACGCGTTCGCGGGCACTGAAGACTGAACCGGCATCACGCCATACCGGCACCAACACCAGTTTTTCTACGCTGACACCGAGCTTGAGCAGGTCCCGGGAATGCATGTCTATACAGAAGGCGCAGCCGTTGATTTGCGACACCCGCAGGTAGACCAGGTCAATCAGCTCGTGGGAAAGACCGCTGTTCTGCAGGTAGACATAAACCCCGCCGAAAGCCTTGTAACCTTCAGGTGAAGCCTTGGCGTAGTCGAGACGATTACTCATGATGAGTCCTTGTGTTTGCTGGTTGAGGGACTTCATCGTGTCGTGTCTTGGCCTTGTTGATAAGGTCCATGATCGGCCTTGAGTCATGGGCCATGATTCGGCAATCATGGCCCAGTGATTAACCGGATTCATGGACCTTTGGCCTGGGTCATGAGCTTCATAGAATGATTCCCTCCACACAGTTCAAACCGGGTGAATCATGAAAATCCTCCACGTTACTTGCAGCCCTCGCGGCGAAGCGTCCGAAAGCTATCGGCTGTCGAAAAACATCATTGGCTTTTTGCTGAAGGCCCATCCAGCGGCAACCGTGATCGAGCGGGTGGTCGGTGGTGACGCGCTGTCCCCTATCGACGAGCCTTACGCGATTTCCCAACAGGCGTCCGCCGATGTCACAGAGACAGGCTCTATCGCCCGATCCGAAGCGCTGATCGAGGAGCTGCACAGTGCCGATATGCTGGTGATTGGTACGCCGATGCATAACTTCACCGTGCCTTCGACACTCAAGCTCTGGATCGATCACATCGCTCGGGTCCGACGCACGTTCAATGTCGGTGCGCAAGGCAAAACCAGCCTGCTGCAGGACCGCCCGGTGTATGTTGCAGTGTCCTCTGGCGGCAGGTTTTCCGGAATGACCCCGCGGCAACCGGACTTTCTCACGCCGTACCTGACCGCCGTGCTGGGTATGATCGGGCTGCACGACGTGAATTTTTTCTCCGTAGAGGGAACCGCCATGGGCCCGGAGGCCGTCGCCGCCGCCAGGGACAAGGCGGGCCAGGCACTACAAGCGCATTTTTCTGCGCACGACACGGGCGAGGCCAATGACCCTTCAAATCAAAAACTTCTCACCCCTTGATCCGACCTCGCCGGAGCCGATCTACCGGCAAATCTACTGGCGATTCCGCGGCGCGATCAGTGACGGACTGCTCGCCCCCGGGGACCGGATTCCTGCGGCCCGGGCACTGGCAAAAGAGCTTGGTCTGGCGCGGGGGACCATCGACACCGCGTATTCACTGCTGACGGCGGAGGGCTATCTGCTGTCGCGGGGTCAGGCGGGCACCGTGGTGGCGCCGGGGGTCAGCGGCAGGAAGCCTTCGGCGCGTACGGAACACCCGTTTAATGCGACCGCCAGCGCCTCGATCAGGCACAAGGCAGCGGTCCTGCCCTTTCAAATGGCCTTGCCCGCGCTGGATGCCTTTCCGCGAAAGATCTGGTCGCAGATCGGCGCACGCTGCGTGCGCGCCACGCGCATTCCCGACATGGCCAATCCGTCGGTGTTGGGGCTGGAATCGTTGCGCACGGCGATTGCCACTTACCTGCAAGTCTCACGGGGCATTACCTGCTCGCCCGCGCAAGTGTTCATCACCTCGGGATACCGCAACACACTGGCACTGATCGCTCACACGCTGCTCAAGCCCGGCGACCGTGTGCTCGTGGAAGACCCCGGCTACCTGCCGACCCGCCAGTTGCTGGCGCATCTTCAGATCAAGGTTGCCCCCGTGCCGGTGGATCAGGACGGCATGCAGGTCGCGCAAGGGGTGAGCAGCGCGATGGACGCACGAGCGGTGGTGGTCACACCGGCACATCAAAGTCCCCTGTGCGTGTCGCTGTCACTGCCGCGCCGACTGGAATTGCTTGAGTGGGCCAGCCGGCAGCAGGCCTGGATTATCGAGGACGATTACGACGGCGAATACCGCTACGTCAGCCGTCCCCTGCCCGCGCTGAAAAGCCTGGACCGTGATGGCCGGGTGCTCTACGCCGGCACCTTCAGCAAGGTGCTGTTTCCGGGGATCCGCCTTTCGTACCTGGTGGTGCCGCCAGCGCAGGTCGAACGCTTCGAACACGTCAGCGAGACCTTTCTCGGCGGTTGTCCGGAACTGACCCAAGCCATCGTCGCCACGTTTATGACCGAGGGGCATTTCGCGCGCCATATCCAGCGCATGCGCAAGCTCTACGGCGAACGCCGGGAAGCGGCGGCGCGCGGATTGAAGAAAGTCCTGGGTGAACGCATCCGCATCGATCCGCAGCCGGGTGGCATGCATCTGATTCTGCGGCTGATGGAGGCACAGTCCGACCGATTGCTGGTCGAGCGCTTGTTGGCGGCCGGTCTCTACGCTGAAGCGTTGACCGATTGGCGTGTGCATGACGAGACCGATTCCGCGCTGTTACTCGGGTTTGCCAACATTGATTCGCAAGAGACTGCCGAGCAGTTGGGAAAACGGATTCTGGCGTTGATGTAGGGGCCAGGTTCGAGGGCCCTATCGCCGGCAAGCCGGCTCCTACAAGGGTTTTGCGTGCACCGCAAAACCCTTGTAGGAGCCAGCTTGCTGGCGAAGGCGGCCTTGAGAACAACACAAAAAACCAGTCATGGCCCAATCAAGCGGCTGACTCATGGACCTGTCCGCCTTACCCATCTCACCGCATCATCGGCCACCGACCACCACCCGGAATAATCCGATGCCCAGCTCTTCCCCACTCCACAGCATCGCTGTGTTCTGCGGCTCCAACTATGGCTTCAACCCCGACTACGTGGCAGGCGCCCAGGCCCTCGGCCGGGAAATCGCCCGACGCGGCATACGCCTGGTCTATGGCGGTACCGACAAGGGTTTAATGGGCGTGATGGCCGATGCCGTACTCGCCGAGGGCGGTGAAGTGCTCGGCATCATCACGCGCTTGCTGTTCGACCTTGGGCATCTTCATGACCGTCTGACCGAACACGAAGTGACGCCAGACATGCGCAGCCGCAAGACACGCATGAGCGAATCGGCGGATGCGTTCATCGCATTGCCCGGCGGGCTGGGGACGTTTGAGGAGTTGTTTGAAGCGGCAACCCTGACCCAATTGGGTGAACACCACAAAGGCGTCGCTTGCCTGAACATCGGCGGTTTTTTCGACCCGGTGCGCAGCCTGCTCGACCATGCGGTGAACGAAGGCTTCATGAAGACCGAACACAGCCAGATGCTGATGTTCAATACCGACCCGGCGGCACTGCTCGACGCGCTCGAACAGTGGCAAGCGCCCACCGTCACCAAATGGATCGGGTCGGCGGCTTGAAAGGCGTTTCAGCGCTTAGCGATGCACCCGGTTCCGCCCAGCGCGCTTGGCCTGGTAGAGCGCGTCATCGGCGCGGGTCAGGAGGCTGTCCAGGTGCTCGCCGGGTTGCGCGAAGGCCACGCCAAAGGATGCCGTGATCGTATCGAGCACCTTGCCATCAACCCGCGCCTTGATCCGCAATGACTGGATTTTCACCCGCAGTTGCTCAGCGAAAACAGCGGCACTCGCCAGGTCGGCACAGTGTTGCAGAATCACGCAGAACTCTTCACCACCGTAACGCGCCGCCGTGGCGTGGGGTGGCAGCGAACTGCGCAACACCTGCCCGACATGCTGCAGCACTCGGTCGCCCAACGGGTGACCGTACTGATCATTGAATTGCTTGAAGTGATCGATATCCAGCATGACCAGCGCGACGCCCTGGGATTCATTGCTCAGCGCCTGCTCCAGCAAACGGGTAAACGCGGTGCGGTTGAGCAATTCGGTCAGGCCATCGAGCGTGGCCGCCAGTTGTGCACGCTCAAGCTTGCTGCGCAGGCTCTTGATCTCGCTCTGGGCGGAGTGCAGTTGGGTGAGGAACTGTTCCTGCTGACTGTGCATCAGCTGGGTGCTTTGTTGCAGCTCACTCAAAATGCCCGGCAAACGCTCGTTGACGGGCGACTCGAGCATTTCCAGGCAACGTCCCAGACTGCTCTGGAAGTTGAGATTGCCCTCCACGCTGCGCGAAACGTCGCGCTGCATGTCGTCCACCAGATTGATCGCCTGTTGCTGCCCGGCGCGAGCCTCTTCCAGCTCGTCGCGAATGATGTAGTCGCGGAAAAGCCGGGTGGCGGATTCCGGCGGGAAGCAATCGAAGTCTTTGACCACCCGGTCCAGGTGACGATTGAGTTCGGGGTCCAGACCTTTGCTGTAGGTGTACCACAGCGCGTAATGCACCGGATTGGGCGGGATGTTGTGACGAACCATCAGCGGAATGGCTTGTTTGAGCAGCGCCGCGGCCTCGCGGGAATCTTCCGGATACAGCGCAAGGGCAGTCGCACGCGTCTCTGATTGGCTCATGACATCACTGTGGTTGTTAATGATTGGCAAATGCAAAACGATGCGAGCATAACCATACGCATGACAAACGGCCATCCCCCTGTGTATTGCCGTGCCATTCGGGTTGATTCAGGTCAGTTTTATGGCCTGCATTTACCACCGCGACAGCGTGCGTACAAGGGCTTTGCGGTGTGCAGATGCTTCGGAGCTGCGAACACGGTCTTGTAGGAGCCGGCTTGCCGGCGATGAGGCCTTCATGCGCTGCGGTGTGCCTGAGGACGCCATCGCCAGCAAGCCGGCTCCTACAGTGGTTTTGTGGTGTGCAGATGCTTCGGTGTTGCGATCACGGACCTGTAGGAGCCGGCTTGCCGGCGATGAGGCCTTCAAACCCTGCGGCGTTGCTGAGGACGCCATCGCTGGCAAGCCAGCTCCTACAGGGATTTGCGGTGTGCAGATGCTTCGGGGCTGCGAACACGGTCTTGTAGGAGCCGGCTTGCTGGCGATAGGGCCTTCAAACGTTGCGGTGGATTTGAGGACGCCATCGCCAGCAAGCCGGCTCCTACAGTGGTTTTGCGGTGTGTTTAGCTGCCGGCGTCGCCGTGTGCTTCTTCGAAGAAGTAGTCCTTCCAGCTGGCCGCCTTGTTCTTCAGTACGCCCAGTTCCTGCAGTTTCTCGGCGTAGACCGCCGTGCGCTGCGGCACCACCGTGAAGTTGATCTCTGGATCGTTGACGATTTTCTCAACCAGCGGCAGGGCCAGCTTCGATTGTTCGACGCGGATGTAGGTCTGGGCGGCAGCGGATTTGTCGGCCTTGATGATTTTTTCCGCTTCGGCCAATGCGTCGTAAAACGCCTTGTAGGTTTTCGGGTTTTCGTCGTGGAATTTTTCCGTGGTGTACAGCACGTTGAACGTAGCCTGGCCACCCAGCACGTCGTAGGAACTCAGCACCTTGTGCACGTTGGGATTCTGCAGTTCCTGATACTGGAACGGCGGGCTGGAGAAGTGCGCGTTGATCTCGGAACCTCCGGCGATCAATGCCGCCGTCGCATCCGGGTGGGCCAGGCTGATCGAGATGTCGTCGAATTTCTTGTAGTGGTCATTGCCGAACTGCCTGGCCGTTTCAATCTGCAAGGTGCGCGACTGGAACCCTACCCCGGCCGCAGGCACGGCAATGCGATCCTTCTCGGTGAAGTCCTTCAGGCTCTTCACATTCGGGTTGTTGGTCAGCAGGTAGTTGGGCATCGAGCCCAGCGAAGCAATCGCCTTGACGTTCTGTTTGCCCTTGGTGCGATCCCAGATCGTCAGCATCGGTGGCACGCCCGCCGACACCACATCCAGCGCGCCGGCCAACAGCGCTTCGTTCATCGCCGTGGCACCGGAGATGCTGTTCCAGTCGACCTTGATATCGAGGCCCTGGGCCTTGCCGTGCTTCTCGATGAGTTGCTGGTCGCGAACCACATCCAGAATCAGGTAACCGATGCCGAATTGCTGGGCGATGCTGATCTTGCCTTCGGCCTGCGCGCCGGGACTGAGTAACGCACTCATCGCCGCCAGGGAGGCTGCCAGGAGGGTCAACGCTGAACGCTTGTAGGGAATTGCCATGAAATGCTCGCTGTGAGTGGACGAATCAGAAATAAAGCGACGACGAGGACTATTCCTCCACCGCCAGTGTCTTGTTCAACTCCCCGATTTTCTCCAGCCGCGCCCGGACGATGTTGCGGCTGATGTTCAGCAGGCGTCCGGTCTGCAACTGGTTGCCGTGGCAGAACCGGTACGCCGCGCGGAAAATGGTTTCTTCGATATGTTCGTAAAGGTCCGGGATGTTCTGTTCGAACAGCGCGTTGAGGGCGGCTTCCAGGTCCACCGGGCCGGCGACGGCGTGGCTGGTTTGGCTGGCCTGTTCCTGGCGGATGCCGGAGGAACGCATGTCCACCAGGTGCAGATCCGCCGGGGCGACCCGCTGATTGCGGCACACCAGCAACGCGTGGTGAATGGAGTTCTCCAGCTCGCGGATGTTGCCTGGCCAGCTGTGCTCCAGCAGCTTGCGTTCGGCTTCGACGCTCAATGACGCACGGTTGTAGCCCAGGCGCTGGCAATGTTCTTCAAGGAAAAACTCGGCCAGCGGCAGGATGTCGCCCGGTCGTTCGCGCAAGGGCGGCAGGCGAATGGTCGCGACGTGCAGACGGTAAAACAGGTCCTCGCGAAAATGCCCGGCGACGACCGCATCCGCAAGGTTGACGTTGGTTGCAGCCACCAGCCTTACGTTGATCGGGATCGGCGTGCGCGAGCCCAGGCGCACCACTTCGCGCTCCTGCAAGACCCGCAGCAGTTTGACCTGCATGTTCAACGGCAGATCACCGATTTCATCGAGAAACAGCGTGCCGCCATTGGCCGCTTCGAACCACCCGGCCTTGTTGGTCGTGGCGCCGGTGAAGGCGCCTTTTTCGTGGCCGAACAGCTCACTTTCCACCAGGGTTTCGGCAAACGCACCGCAGTTCACCGCCACGAAGGGTTCGCGTCCGCGGCGGCTCAAATTGTGGATATGCCGAGCGACCAGTTCCTTGCCGGTGCCGGTCTCGCCAATGATCAATGTGTTGGCTTCACTGGGCGCCAGGCGCTCGATGCGGCTGAGCAATTCCTGGGAGCGCGGGTCCTTGAACACCAGGACGGTGGCTCGCACCGACTTGGTCAATTCGCGAGCGTTTGGATGAGTGATCAGCGACATGGTGCATTCCTGGCAGTAAAAGCGCGTGCTCAATAGTGCATGAAGTTGTTTAGACTAAAAAATTCTTAATTAGTATTTATATATTCCCAAAAACCATATGCAACACAACTGCTGCCAGCCTGCTGCTGGAGCAGCAATTGGCACGCACCGGCCTGCTTGCACATCAACACCCCACGCTCCCGACCGCTCCCTCCCCTCGCCCTGAAACCCACGCCCTGCGCTGCCTGCAGCGCGTTTTTCGCGCAGTGGCATGCAATCTGCTCTCTCCCATGTGCAGCGCAAAACTTTGTAGGAGCTGGCTTGCCGGCGATGGCGTCCTCAGAAACGCCGCAAGGTTTGAAGGCCCCATCGCCAGCAAGCCGGCTCCTACAAAGACTGTGTTCACAACGCAGCAGCATCGGACACCGCAAAACCCTGTAGGAGCCGGCTTGCCGGCGATGGCGTCCGCAGAAACGCCGCCAGGCTTGAAGGCCCCATCGCCGGCAAGCCGGCTCCTACAAAGACCGTGTTTCGCCAATAGCCATTTAGGGAGAGTTCAATGAAACGTTTCTGGCGCAACAGCCTGGTCGCCTTGACCGGGTTTCTGCTCAGTGCCACGGCGCTGGCCGGACAGGCACCGGCGTCGGTGAAGATCGCTATCGTCGCGTATACGCAGGGTGGCAAACCGGTATTCGGCGGGATCGCCGGGCGGGTGATCGAGGACGGTTGGCTGGAACAGCAGCTGGCGCAGCGCGGTGTGAAGCTCGACTGGATCGCCCTGCCCCACGCCGGTGCCGGGCCGCAGATCAACGAAGGCTTCAGCAACAACAGCATCGACTTTGCCGTGCGCGGCGACCTGCCTTCCGTGATTGCCGGGGCTGGCGGTGTGCCGGGCAAGCTGATCGTGCCCGGTGGCAGCGGCAACAACATCTATCTGGTGGTGCCCGCCGGTTCCAGCGCCAACAGCATCGACGACCTCAAGGGTAAACGCCTGGCCCTGCATCGCGGTCGTCCGTGGGAGTTCGCGTTCAGCAACTTCCTCGCCAGCAAGGGCCTGAAGCTCGACGATTTCAAGATCGCCAACCTCAATCCGCAAGTTGGCGCCGCAGCGGTGTCCGCTGGCAAAGTCGATGCGGCCGTATTGCTCAGCGAAGCCTATGCGCTGGAAGACAAAGGCGTCGGCAAGATCATCTGGTCGACCAAGCAAGGCGCCAACGACTGGCGTCTGGTCTCCGACCTCTGGGGCACCGACAGTTTTGTCGCGCAGCACCCGGACATTACTCAACTGCTGGCGACCGCCTGGATCAAAGCCGCCTGGTGGATCTCCCAGGAACAAAACCAGGACGCCTACTACGAACTCTCCTCCCGCGCCGGCACCGCTGAAAGCGTGCTGCGCCGCGACGACCAGAACGATCCCGTGGCCTGGAAAGACCGCTGGGCGCCGAAAAGCGACCAGCAACTCAAGGCCCACTATCAGGCGCTGACCGCCTATGCGCTGGCCAATCACCTGATCCGCGACACCTACGACATCACCCCTTCGCTGGCCACCGGTTTCACCAACCAGGCGCTGATCGATCTGAAACTCACCGACTACTGGCCGGCCCTGCGCGGCCAGGTCAGCAACAATCCATGAATAGGGAAATCCAGATGAAACTGCCGCAACAATTCGTTTTCGGTCTGAGCGTCCTGGCGCTGTCCATGAGTGCCATGGCCGCCGGTGCCCACGCCCCCAAACCCGACCCGCAACAAGGCGATGGCCGCGTCTCGGCGTTCTACACCTGGCAAGAGTTGATCCCGGCCACGCCAGGCAAACTGCTGCGCAGCGAGCCGCTGGAAAAAACCCTGAGCCTGCCCAACGCCGCCAGTGCGCAGCGGATTCTCTACACCTCCACCGACGGCATCGACAACAAGACGCCGATCGTGGTCTCCGGCACGTTGTTCCTGCCCAAAGGCAAGGTGCCCGCCGGTGGTTGGCCGGTCGCCAGCTGGGGGCATGGCACGGTCGGTGTGGCCGATGTGTGCGCGCCGTCCTGGCAAGGTCGCTCCTACCGTGACGTGCAATACCTCAGCCGCTGGCTGGATGAAGGTTATGCCATCGTCGCCACCGACTATCAGGGCCTCGGCGTCCCCGGCGGTCACCCGCTGCTGAACAATCGCATGGCCGCCTACGGCATTCTCGACGCGGCAAAAGCCGTGGTTGCGGGTGTTCCGGGGCTGGCCAACAAAGTGCTGATCGTCGGTCAGTCCCAGGGTGGCGCGGGCGCCTTCGCCTCGGCGGCGTATGCACCGACCTATGCACCGGACCTCGGCGTCAAAGGCAGCATCGGCACCGGCGTGATCTACACCGTCGGCGCGAAAAACGTCGGTGAACAGGACGTCAACAAAGTCGATGCGTCCCTCGCCTACGGCTTCTACACCCTGCTCGCGGCCCAGCAATACGACCCGAGCATCAACCCCAAGGATTTCTACACCGACAAGGCCCTGCCGCTGTTCGAACAAGCGCGCACCAGTTGCCTGGCAGCGCTGGTCAGCGATGTGGTCGGTGTCGGCCTGACCCCGGCCAATGCCAAGAAAGACTACAAGGGCGACCAGCTCGCCGCGTGGCAAAAACAGGTCTCCTACCCGACGCTGAAACTGGCCCAGCCGATCTTCATCGGCACCGGCGCCGAAGACAAAACCCCGGCCGCCTCGACGCAAGTCGCGCTGATGCAGGACGCCTGCAAGACCGGCTCGGTGGTTGAAGGCCATCTCTACAAAGGGCTGGGCCACAGCGAAACGGTCAACGCCTCGCTCAAGGACTCGGTGCCGTTCGCGCACAAGGTCATCAACGACCAGCCCATCACCCCGATCTGCAGCCCCAGCGTGCAATAAGACGGAGCCTTCGACATGAGTATTGAATTCTTCACCCGCCTGCCCCTGCATGGCGAAACCCAATTCCTCCCCGGCGACCCGCGCAACCGTGGCGACTGGCACCGTGGCGGCCCGAGCACCGGCGCCGTCTCGGGGTTCAGTGTCGGCGATCACTTCACCTACATCGACTACCTCGGGCAGATCGCCAAGGCTGCCGAGATCAACGGTTTCGGCGGTGCGCTGATGGTCAACGCGCCCTCCGGCGAGGAGCCGTGGACGGTCTGCTCGCTGCTGGCCCGGGAAACCCGCACGCTGAAATTCGTCACCGCGTTCCAGCCCTATCACTACACGCCGTGGATAGCGGTGCAGCAGGCCGCGACCTATCAACGGGCGACCGGCAACCGGCTGGTGTGGAACATCATCAACGGTGGTTCGGATGCAATTCAGCGCCAGGTCGGCGATTTCAGTGATCACGATGAACGTTATGAGCGCGCCATCGAGTTCATGGACGTGGTCAAGGGATACTGGCACAACGAGAATTTCCACTACGAGGGCAAGTTCTACAAAGCCGAGGGTGGTGGCCTGCGCGGGCCGTTGAAGAAAGCCGAGCTGCCGCTGATCTGCACCGCCGGCTCGTCGATTCCCGCCCGGGAATTCGCTGCCAAACACGCTGACTTCTACCTGATGCGCGCCGAGCACCCGAACGAGATTGCCGCGCTGATCGCCGACATTCGCGAGCGCGCGCTGAAGTACGGGCGCAGCGACATTCGCTTCGGTCTGTCGATTGACGTCATCACCCGCGAAACCGAGGAACTGGCCCGCACCGAAGCCAGGCGCTTCTTCGATGAAGGCATCGCCAGGGGCGCGGTCAAGGCCGTGGCCGCGCATGCCGGGCTGCGTACTGCGCGCAAACTCAGCTATGAAAACGAGTTCGCGCAGAAGACGGAAACCCAGAGTTTCGATGACTTTTTCATCCACCCGAATGTATGGACCGGCTTCGGCTACATCGGCATTCCGCCGGGCTGTGCGCTGGTGGGCAGTTATGAAAATGTCGTGGCGCGGATTCGCGAGTACAACGCCATCGGCATCGACCTGTTCTTCCTCGCCGGTTACCCGCATCTCGAAGAAGCCTATCGCTTGGGCGAGCACATCCTGCCGCACTTTCGCGGCGAGCGCGCCGAACTGAGCCGCCCGCTGCCGGCGCCGCTGGAACTGCGTTCCGCCAACGGCCCGGCCGGAGCCTGATGCCATGAGCGAGGATCATTCATTGTTCAGTCGCCGGGATTTTCTCGGTCACAGCGCACTGCTCGGCGGCGGTTTGCTGCTCGGTGGCGGCCTGCTCGCCGGGTGTGGCCCGAGCGGCGAAAAAACGGTGGCGGCGATTGCCACTGCCGACGATCAGCCGCGTTATGGCGGACGCCTGCGCCTGGGGATTCTCGACGGCAACCAGAGCGGCAACCTCGATGCGCACAAACCCATCGGCAGCGGCATCGTTCGCGGCTTTGCGCTGTACAGCAAGCTGTGGGAATGGGACGAGCAGATGCAGCCGCGCCTGGCCCTCGCCGAGTTCGCCGAGCCGAATGCCGACGCCAGCAGCTGGACGTTACGCCTGCGCCCCGGGCTGGAGTTCCACCATGGCAAGACCATCGATGCCGATGACCTGATCTTCTCGATCCGCCGCCTCACTGACCCGCAACTGGCCTCGCCCTATGCCGCGCTGTTGCACTGGGTGGACCGCGACAATCTGGTCAAGCTTGACTCGCGCACCGTGCGCCTGAACTTCCGTGAAGGCCGCAGCTATATGCCGCTGGCGGAAACCTGGGTCAACTTCGGTGGCATCGTGCCGGTGGACTATCACCCGGTGAGCAATCCGGTGGGCGCGGGCCCCTACAAACTGAAAAGCTTCACCCCCGGCCAGCGCTCGCTGTTCACCCGCTTCGAGAACTACTACAAGGACGGCAAACCCTACGCCGACGAACTGGAAATCATCGACTTCAAGGATCAGGTTTCGCGCTTGGCGGCCCTGCGTTCCGGGCAGATCGACATGGCCAACGTGATGCCCACCGAACAGCTGGAAGTGCTGCAGCACGACCCTCGGCTCAAGGTGTTGAAATCGGTGACCGGCAACTGGTTGTCGTTCGACATGAACCTCGACAAGCCACCGTTCAACGATCCACGGGTGCGCGAGGCCTTTCGCTTGCTGGCGGATCGCGAAGAACTGGTGCGCCGGGCGCTCAACGGTCAGGGCCGCGTGGCCAACGACCTGTATGCGCCGAGCGATCCGACCTTCAACCACACGCTCGGGCCGCGTCCCCACGATCCGCAGCGCGCGGCGCAATTGCTCAAGGAGGCCGGCTACGAAAACCTTGAGCTGGAACTGGTGACCACGCCGGGGCCGGGGCTGACGTCGGCGCTGGTGCTGGCCGAACAGGCCAAGCGCATTGGCGTCACGCTCAAGGTCAAGCAAGTGGACCTGGCCACGTTCCAGGGACCGCTGCGCACCGACTGGACCTTGAGCACCGGCGGCAGCATCGGCGCGCCGTTCCTGGCCAGTGCGATCCACACCGACGCGCCGTTTGCCGTGGCCAACAAGACGCACTTCAAGGATGCGCAGTTCAGCGAGCTGTTTCTGGCGGCCATGGCCCAGCCCGATCTGGAGAAACGCAAAGCGTTGGTGCATCAGGTTCAACAGATCCAGTACGAACGCGGCGGCATGCTGATCTGGGGCTACGCCGACCTGCTCGACAGCGTGGCCAACCGCGTAGGCGGCGCGGCGGCGGAAGAGTCGCTGTTCAGCACCTGGCGGTTTGAAAAGCTCTGGTTGAAAGACACCGCCTGATCCGCACCAGCGCTGGCGATTGACACGAAACGGCCTGCCTGACACCCCGGCGAATCATGCGGCGTGGTCCACCTGATGCCACACGGACCTGTAGGAGCCAGCTTGCTGGCGATAGCGTCATAACGGCCGCCATCGCCAGCAAGCTGGCTCCTACAGAGTCGTGTGGAGTGTCAGTCGAATTGTGTTTAGGCAATTCCATAAATTTATCTATCGAGGCACATGTTCATGCCCTCTATCGGCTTCGTTCGTCCCGCTTCTGGCCACGCCCTGGCGTTGGTCATGGTTTCTACCCTGTCGACACTAACCTTCGCCGCCGACACCCAACTGCAAACCGTCACCGTCCAGGCGAGTGCCAGCGAGTCCGACGATGACGCGCTGCCCACCCGGCCACCCACATCCGTCTACGGCGGCATCGAAACCAAGGTGCTCGACACGCCGCGATCCATCACCCAGATCAACGCCGAGCAACTGGCCAGCGACTCGATCCGCAGCGCCGATGATCTGGTGAAATACGCCCCCGGCATTACCCGCGGAGGCGGCCAGAACGCCGGCCTCGCCCCGCAGTTCCGCGCCCAGGGTTCCGAAGTGTTCCAGGACGGGCAACGCGCATACGGCGTGCGCCACCCGGCCAACTTCAACGCCTACGAAGGCGCCGACATCGTCGCCGGCCCGTCTTCGGTGACCTACGGTTCGGTGTCGGGCAGTGGCGGATACGTCAATTACCTGAGCAAGAAACCCAATTTCAACGAATTCAAAACCAAACTCAGCGGCGAACTGGGCGCCTGGGTGCCGGACGGTGAATCCCGCGATTCCAGTAAATTCAGCATCGACAACACCGGGCCGCTGACTGACAACCTCGCCTATCGCCTGAGCATCACCAAGCAGCGCCAGGAAGACTTCTACGACAACGTCGACAACAACTTCGACGCGTTCTACGGCGCCCTCGCCTGGCGCAACGACACGGTGCGGGTCGACTGGAACGCCAGCTACGACAATTACTACGACTACAACATCACCCACGGCTGGAACCGCGCCAACCAGGAACTGGTGGACAGCGGCAAGTACTACGCCGGGCGCGCCACGCCGATCATCCAGAACGGCAACACCCTGTGGTCACCGGTGCTGGCGTCCGGCGCAGCCGATGCGTCGACCCTCGGCTGGGTCAAACGCCAGCGCAACGCACAAGGTCAATACAGCGTGGTCAACGGCAGCTTCCAGACGGCCTCGCCCAACACCCAAAGCAGCCCCGGCAGTTTGCGCGGCTGGGTGTATGACCCGACGTTGACGGGCAATGGCCTGACCAGCCTGTCGTCACAAACCGGCCAGCGCGACGAGGATGAAAACAGCTCGCGGCGCTTCACCACACAGCTGCGGGTCGAAGCCGACCTGACACCAACCATCACCCTGGCCAACAGCACCTTCTACCAGCGCTCCAAAGACATGACCGATGCGGTCGGTTCTTTCCAGGTGCAGTCCAAGGACAATCTGTTCGATAACCGCTTCGAATTCCGCTCGCGCAACGAGGTGCAACTCGGCGGCTTGACCCTGCGCGATGACAGCAACACCGGGGTGATCTACCGCCGCGAGTTCAACCAGTCGATCGCCGCCAACAACAATTTCGGCTCGACCATCAACGCCTATGACTTGACCCAGGACCCGTCGGGCAAGAATCCCGGCACTTTGCTGGGCCTGACCGGCTCCAACCCCGCCGGCGGCAATGGCGCCTGGATCGGCCAGCCCGGCGTGGCGCAATTCTCCAACTACTACGGCTGGCTGAATCTGCCGGCGATGTACCCGGCGGGCCACGGTTTATACGCCGAGTCGGTGGCGCCCTACACCGCCGAAAGCACCTGGACCACCAAGACCCTGTTCAGCCAGCACAACCTGCGATTCGGTGACAGCGTCGGTCTGAACATTGGCGCCAGCCGCAGCTGGATCGACGCTGAAATCGAGAACCCGTTCGTGCTGGCCGGCGGCAATCCGCGCAAGGACAGCGACAATTATCGGCTGTTCGCGTTTCAGGTCAGCCCGTACGTCAAACCGACCGAAAACAGCACGCTGTATTACACCTTCGATCGCTCATTGGCGGTCAATACCGGGTTCTTCTCCAACGGCCTCGGCTGGGGCAGCGGCGCCGGTGCCAATCAGCTCAACCCGCTGGCCTTCCAGAGCCTCAGCGTGTTGCACGAAGTCGGGCTGAAAGTCGAAGCGGTGCCCAACGAACTGTTCATGACCCTGGCCGCGTTCAAGCAGGCGCGGGATCAATCGCCCGACAGCAATAACAACATTGCCCGACTGGTGATCAAGGGCGTGGAATCGACCCTTCGCTACCAGCCGGACAATCACCTGCGCAGCGGCCTCAACCTGTCGAAACTCAGCGCCTACAACGAGTTTGCCTCCCAGGCCGGTTTCGCCTCGGCCGGGTTTGTGCCCGACAACGGCACGGTGTTCGGCGACAACAACAGCCTCAATCAGCGGCCGTCCGGGCGCTTCGACGCGGTGCAGATTCCCGAGTACACCGCCAGCGGTTATGTCGACTATCGCTTCGACTCGGGCTTCGGCGCCGAGCTGTCCGGCTGGTGGACCAGCAGCTGGTATTTGAACCTGAGCAAGACCGTGAAAATCCCCGACGAGTACAACCTCGACCTCGCGGTGTATTACCGCCAGCCGCAATGGAGCACCACGTTGCGGGTGCTCAACCTGACCAACGAGCTGAACTTCGTCAGTGGCCTGGCCGGTTCGACCAACACCTTTTTGCAGCCCATGCCTGGCCGTACGTTGCTGGCCCAGGTGGATTACCAGTTTTAACGCAGCCGCACCTATCGCTATCAGGAGTGTTCCATGTCCATTGAATTTGTCGGCATGATTTTCCCCCGCCAGTGGTCCGAGACCCGTGGCATTCGCAGCGCGGATTTCGATCTGGACTTTATCCGCCACCACGCCCGCGCCCATGAACACGCAGGCTTCGACCGGGTGCTGATCGCCAGCGGCCCGGGCAGCGCGGACAGTTTGCAGATTGCGGCCTACGCGGCGGCGCACACCGAGCGCCTGGGTTTCATGATCGCCCATCGTCCGGCATTGAACGCCCCCACCGCCGCAGCCCGAGCCTTCGCGACACTCGATCACACCACCGGCGGCGGGCGGATTCGCCTGCATGCGATTACCGGCATCACCGCCGAACCCCAGGAAGGCGACTTCCTGCTGGACAAGACCGAACGCTACAAGCGCACCGATGAGTACCTGGAGATCGTCCGGCGCACCTGGACGGCTGAAGAACCGTTCGACTTCGAGGGGCAGTATTTCAACATCAAGGGCGCCTTCTCGCCGGTCAAGCCATTGCAGCAGCCGCACATTCCGATTTCCTTTGGCGGGTCGTCGGACATTGCCTATCAGATCGCGGTGAAACACGCGGACCTGTATGCGCTGTGGGGCGAACCGCTGAGCGGCGTTGCCGAACAGATCGGCAAACTGCGCGCGGCGGCAAGTGCGGCGGGCGTAGAGGCGCCACGGGTGAGCCTGTCCGTGCGCTTGATTCTGGGGGCGACTGAAGAATTGGCGTGGCAGCGGGCGGAGCAGATTCTGGAACAGATCAAGGCCAATCCACAGTTCGCCGCCGGTAGCCCCTGGCAAAAACGCATCAAGGGCACCGGCTCCGAACGCTTGCTCGCCGCTGCGGCACAGGGTGATCGCCACGACCGCGCCCTGTGGATGCCCACCGCCACCGCCGTCGGCGCCTACGGCGACACCACCGCCCTGGTCGGCACCCCGGAAACCGTGGCCCAGGCGTTGCTCGATTACGTCGACCTGGGCGTGACCACCTTCCTCAATCGTGGTTATGACCCGTTGTACGACACCGTCGATTACGGCCGCTGGATCATCCCGGCGGTGCGCGAGGAAGCACGGCGGCGCAAGGCGCGGGTGGCGTAGTTTCCACCGACGCCATCGCCGGCAAGCCGGCTCCTACAGGGTTGTGTCGTGCCACGTTTCAACATGCACACCATGCCTTTGTAGGAGCCGGCTTGCTGGCGATGGCGGTTTAACGATCACCAGAAAAATGTGCGCCTACAGCCATTTGGCATCCCACAGCGGGTAATCGTGCACACGCCTGACAAGGCCAGCACGTATCGGATTGGCGATGACATAACGCGCCACCGCCAGTAAATCCTCTTCACGCCGAATCGCCCGGTCGTGAAAGTTTTTTTGCCACAAACGCCCGGAGCGTCCGAGGTGAGCATTGATCATCCGTGCACTGCGGGATTTGGTGCCCCGCATCAATGTTGGCAAGGTGCACTGTTTGAGTTCGACCAGCCAATGGAAATGGTCGGGCATGATGACCCAGGTAAGAGATTCAACCAGATCCCCCGCGTGCGCATGTTGAAATTCTCGTACCAACAACCGTCCGGTCCGCCAATCGCTGAACAAGGGCTCGCGATGCTGGACGACGGCCGTCAGCAGGTAGATTTGGCCGCTTTGAGAATAACGCCCGGCGCGCAGGTGGTTGGCATGGGGAAGATCGGGCATTCCATTGCCCTCCTGTGTTTTTTGGCAGAAACACAAGGCTAGTGCGCAGGTGGGATGGTCGTTGTCAAAGTTCAGTTCTGAATGTGTCTGTTTGACCGCCATCGCCGGCAAGCCGGCTCCTACAGGTTTGTGCCAAGCCGCATTTCGGCATACACCCCATAACCCTGTAGGAGCTGGCTTGCCAGCGATGGCTGCGTAACGTTCGCCATCAAATCGCCGGTGAGCAGACTATGCGCCCAACGTCGGCGAATTCTCCAGCAACGTACGCGTATACGCCGCCTGCGGCTGATCCAGCACATCATCAACCGCCCCCTGCTCCACCACCCTTCCCAGCTTCAACACCAACACCCGGTCGGCAATCGCGCGAACCACGCCGAGGTCGTGGGTGACGAACAGCAGGGTCAGCCCTTCGAGTTGCAATTGCCGCAACAGCGCCAGGATCGAAGCCTGCACCGACACGTCCAGCGCCGAGGTAATTTCATCGCAGATCAGCAGTTTCGGCTCACACACCAGCGCCCGGGCAATGGCCACGCGCTGGCGCTCGCCGCCGGACAGGCTGTGCGGATACAGATCGGCCACCGACGCCGGCAGCGACACCCGCTTGAGCACCGCATCCACGCGCTGGCGCGCAACGTTGCCCTTGATGCCGAAGAAGTGTTCCAGCGGCGCACTCAGGGTCTGGTAAACGGTCTGTCGCGGGTTCAGCGCCCGGTACGGATTCTGAAAAATGTACTGAATCTGATGCCGTTGCCGCCCGTCACGCCGGCGGGCCGACAAGTTCAGCGGCACACCCGCATAATGCAAGTTGCCCTCGGCGTTTTCCCCGAGCCCGGCGATGGCCCTGGCCAGGCTGGTCTTGCCTGAACCGGATTCGCCCACCAGCGCCAGGCATTCACCGGCCGCTACCCGCAGAGAAACGTCGAACAACACCTGTCGATCGTAGGCCACGTTCAAGTCTTTGATCTCCAGCAACGGCGCCCGCTCCACCGGCACATCGACAGCCGACACCGGCGCCTGGGCAACTAGCTGCAAGGCCTGAAGATGCGGATCGAGACACGCCACTCGCTGCGCTGAAGACAGGTCGTGCAAGGCCGGCTCAGCCTGCGAACACTCGGCGGCGCGACGCGAACACCGAGGCGCGAAAGCACAGCCGTGCGGTCGCTGCCCCGGTGCCGGGGCATGCCCCGGGATCGCCTGCAAATCGCGGCGCTGCGCCACATCGGGAATCGCCGCCAGCAGGCCTCGGGTGTACGGATGAGCCGGCCGCGTGAACAACGCTTCACGGTCAGCGACTTCAACAATGCGCCCGGCATACATCACCATCACCCGGTCGACCAGGTCCTTGATCACCGCAAGGTCGTGGGACACATACACCGCCGCCACGCCGAGGCTTTTGCACAAGCGGCGCAAGGTCGCGAGGATGTGCGCCTGAGTGGTGACGTCCAGCGCCGTGGTCGGTTCATCGAGGACGATCAACTGCGGACGCAGGACAAACGCCAGCGCCAGCATCACCCGTTGCTGCTGCCCACCGGAGAGCTGATGGGGGAAGCGCCGCAAAAACGCTGCATCATCTGGCAAGCCAACATCACGCAAGGTATCGACGATGCGCTGCTGTTGCGCCGCACGATCCAGTTCAATCTGATGCGCACCGAGGGTTTCGCGCAGCAGACTGCCGATGCGCAGCGCCGGATTCAGCGCCGTCGCCGGGTCCTGCGCGACGTAGCCGATCAGGCTGCCACGGGCCCGGCGCAACGCTTCGCCCTCCAGGGTCAGCAGCGAATGGCCGGACACCTCGACCTGCCCGCCGACAATCCGCGCCCCGCGTCGGGCATGGGCGAGCAACGCGGTGGCCAGGGTCGTCTTGCCGGAGCCGGACTCGCCGACCAACCCCAGAATCTCGCCCGCCTCAAGGCTGAACGAAACCCCGGACAGCACGTCAATCTGTCCCGCCAACTCGACCCGCAGATCCCGCACCTGCAACACCCCGGCAGTGGTCACCGGCGGACGGGACTCGATCCCGGCAATCGCATTCATGGCTGCTTTTCTCCGATCCGTGAACTGCTGCGGCCGATGCCTTCAGCGAGGATATTGGTGCCATAGGCGAAAATGCCGATCAGGATCGCCGGGGCCAGCACCGCCCACGGCTGCACCAGCAAACCGGCCTGGTTTTCATTGATCATCAGCCCCCAATCGGCGGTCGGCGGTGCCACGCCGTAGCCGAGAAAACTCAGGCCCGAGAGCATGCCGACGCCCCAGGTCAGCATGTTGCCGAAATGCACCAGCAGCGGCGTGAGGATGTTCGGCAGGATCTCCCTGAACAGAATCCGCCGCCGCGAGTAGCCCATCATCTGCGCGGCCTCGACGAACTCCTGCCCCGCCACCGCCACCGCACTGCCACGGGCCAGGCGGATCACCCCGGGCGTGAAGGCGATGGCCACGGTCAACACGATCAACCACGGCGCGCGGCCGAGCATGGAGACGATCAACAGCACCAGAATCAGGTCGGGAAAGGCCAGCGACACGTCCGCCAGCCAGGTAATCAACTGGTCGAGCCGGCGCCGGGAAAATCCCGCCAGCAAACCCAGGGTGCTACCGGTCAACAGCGCAATCGAGGCCGCCGCCACCGACATCCACAACACCGAGAGGCCGCCACTGAGCAAGCGCGACACCACGTCGTGCCCGAGAAAGTCATAGCCCAGTAATGCCGCGCCAACCGGGGCGCCGTACACCGAACCAAGCATTTCCGTCGGGCTGTGCGGCGCCAGCCACGGGCCAGACAACGCCAGTGTCACCACCAGCGCAGTGATCAGCGCGCCCTTGCGGGTTTGCGGTTCTGCCAGCCATACCTGCCAGCGCGAACGTCGGGAGTCAGTCATGTTTTACCTCTCAAGGCGCCTTGGATGGGGAACGTCGCCACCACGGCTGAATGCCCCGGCGGTTACGCTGAATCATGGTCACGCGGCGGGCGGTGCGCAGTTTTGGCGTAAGCAGCACGGTCAGCAGATCGGCGAGCAGGTTGATCAACACCACGCCGAGGGTGATCACCAGCACGATGGCCTGGACCATCGGCAAATCGCGCATCTGGATCGCCGAATTCAGCGAAGTGCCGATGCCGGGGTAACTGAAAATCACCTCGGCCAACAGCGCGCCGCCGATCAGCGTTCTCAGCGTCAACGCCACGCCTTGAATCGCCGGGATCAGTGCGTTGGGCAGCGTGTGGCGCCAGACGATGCGCCACTCGGGAATGCCGCGCAGGCGCGCAGCGATCACGTAATCGGACTCCAGCGCCTCGATCATCGATGCCCGCACCATGCGCGTCAGGTACGGCAATGCCGACAGGCTCAGGGCCAGCACCGGCAACACCAGGAACTGCAATTGGCGCAGCAACGACTTGTCCGGATCGAGGATCGACACCGCCGGCAGCAGGTCCATGTGCGGCATGGAAAACAGCAGCACCAGACCGATGGCCAACAGAAACCCCGGCGTGGCTTTAAGGAAGATCAGCAGCGACAGGCTCCAGCGATCCAGCCGACTGTCACGGCGCAACGCCAGGGAAACGCCGAGCATCAACGCCGCCGGCACCACCACCGCAATGACCCCGGCGAGCAGCGCCAGGGTGTAGCCGAAACGGCCGAACAGAATGCTGCCGACCGGCGCGTTGGAGTCGAGCGACACACCGAGTTCGCCGCTCAGGGCGTGCCCGAGCCAGCGCAGGTACTGTTCGAGAATCGGCCGGTCCAGACCCAACTGGCGTTGCAAGGTGAGGATGCTTTCCAGCGGCGCGTCGGGGCCGAGAATCACCCGGGCCGGGTCCGAGGGCAGCGCCTGCGTGGCAATGAACACCACCAGGCTGATGACCCACGCCGTCAGCAATCCGTAAGCCAGGCGCCCGATAAACCACGACAGCCAGGCTGGCGTGCGGGGTTCTTTGCAAGAAGGCTCAGGCATGGTTCACCCACAACTCATCAAAACGCCAAGAGGCAAATGTGGTCTGTTCAGGCTGCAAACCGCCGACCCGCACCGATGCTGCGTCCAGCACATCGTTGAAGCCCCAGATCAACAAGCCACCGCGTTCGTGTTGAATGCCTTGCGCTTCGTGCACCAGCACTTTGCGTTGCTCAAGGTCGGGTTGCGCCAGCGCCTGGCGGTACAGCGCGCTGAAGCGTTCATCGTGGAAGTTGCTGCGGTTGTAGATGGCCTGTGGCGCATCGTTGTGCAGCGCCGACGCGAGAAAACCCCGGGCCGGTGTGGAGCCCGGCGACAGCAGCCAGTTTTCCCGTTGTGGACCGTTGAACACCGAGCCATCGACCTGGGTGACCTTGATCTCGACCCCGGCCTTTTTCGCCTGTTGCGCAAACACCAGCGCCGCGTTGACACCCGGCCCCGGCGTGGTGGTCAGCTCCACCCGCAAGTCGGTCTGCCCGGCCTGGCGCAACAGCGAACGCGCCTGTTCCAGGTCGTAGGGACGCTGGGCAATGCTGTGGTTGTAGGTGGGGTCGTGGGGCGAATACAGGTCGTTGGCGATGCGCCCGAAACCGTTGAGGCCGCGGTCCACCAACTCGCGACGGTCGGCCAACAGGCGGAACGCCTGACGCACCCGCTGATCCTGAAACGGTTGCTTCGCCAGATTCAGATTGAACCCGGTGAACGAGGTACTCGGCGAGGCGTACAACCTCAGCCGCGAGTCGGCCTTGAGCAGTGCGCTGTGTTCGGCTTGCACGCCGCTGGCCACGTCAATCTGCCCGGCGCGCAGGGCGGCGGCGCGGGACACCTGGTCCTTGAACTCGATGATCTCCAGTTCATCGGCATAGGGTTGGCCGGGCTTGTAGTAATTCTCAAAGCGCTGATAAAGCGAGCGCTGGCCGGGAATGAAACTCTTGAGCTTGTAGGGGCCGGCGCCGACCGGGTTGCTGACGGGGTCGTAATCGGTGGGGACGATGCCGCCGAAACTGATCAGGGTTTCATCCAGCGGGTAAAAGCTCTGGCCTTCCTTGAAGCGGATTTCGATGGTGCGCGCATCCAGTTTGCGCAACGCGTTGCGGTCGATCGCGCCCACCAGACCGGCAAATGGCGACGCCAGTTTCGGATCGGTCAGGCGCAGGATCGAGAACAGCATGTCATCGGCGCCGATGCTCTTGCCGTGATGGAACTCCAGGCCCGGTTTGATGCGAATGGTCCACGCACTGGCGTCGGCGTTGGGTTCGGCAAACTCGGCCAGGGCCAGGCGCGTGCTGACGTCGGTGTTCCATTCCCAGAACTTGCTGTACAGCGCCCAGCCGCGAATGATCCCGCCGCCCACCGGTTTGTGCGCGTCGAGGTTGCCCGACTGATCACCATCGATGATGCCGACCCGCAAGCGACCGCCGCGCACCGGAGTGCTGGACAATGCGGCCGCACCGCTGACCTGCGCCCCGCTGTCGCATCCGCTGAGCAGGCTGCTGCCGAGCAACAGGCCGCCACTGACCGCCAGGCCATTGCCGAGAAACCGGCGACGGGAAAATTCGTTCATCGCTGTCTCCTCAGACTCGCTCGGTCACTGCTACACGCCGTGGTGCCGGTGTGCTGACACCCAGTTTCGGCACGTCGAAACCGTGATCCAGATCGAGCAACGGGAACAGCAGATCCGCCACCCGGTGCGCTTCATCGATCAGCGGGAAACCGGACAGAATGAATGCCGATGTGCCCTGCGCTTCGTATTCTCGAATACGCTCGGCGACCTGCTCGGCGCTGCCCACCAGGTAAGTGCCGGCTGCCGGGCCGAGGATGTTGAAGCCGAACAGGCTCGGGCCGAGCCAGACGTTCGGGTAGATCTCCAGGTCCCGGGCCTTGGGTAAACGGCCGGCGCGAATGGCCTCGACGTTGCGCTGGATCTGCGGATCGTCGCTGTGGAAGGTCTCCAGGGTTTCGCCGGGCGGCAATTGACGTTCGATGGCCGTGCGCGCGGTTTGCAACGAGGTACGTTGCAAGAGTTTTTCAGCGTGGGCCCAGGCCTCTTCCTCGGTTTCGCGAACGATGATTTGCAGGCGCGTGCCGAAGGTCAGCTCACGGCCGATTTTCGCGGCTTCTGCTGCGACCTTGCGGAATTTCTCACCGAGTTTCGGCGGGGTGTTGGCGAAGCTCAGGTACACGTCGAGCAGTTGCACCGAGTGCGCGACACCCGGCCCCGACGTGCCCGCGCCCCACAGTGGAATGCCAGGCTTTTGCTTCGGCGGATGCCAGCCACCCAACGGATGACTCGCGGCAGCCGGTGAACGGGGGGCGAGCTTGACGTACTGGCCGTCGAACCCCGAGGTGTCCCCGGCGTAGAAGCTCTGGAACGCACGCCAGTATTCGAGGCTGAAGTCATAACGTTCGTCGTGGGGGTAATGCACGCCGAGGGTGGCCAGGCCGGCGTCATTGCCGTTGACCACGTTGAACAGCAGGCGGCCGTTGGAGAATTGATCGAAGGTCAGCGCCCACTTGGCCAACACGGCTGGCGACAGTTCACCGGGGTGTTGCGCGACCAGGAAGCGCAGGCGTTTCGTGGCGTCGATCAGCGCGGCCGAGACAGCGAGGCTTTCGTTGGGGCTGGAGCCCAGCAGCGAACCGTAGTAACCAAGACGGTCGCTGGCCACGGCAAGTTGTTTCAGATGTTCGAAATCGGTTGTCCAGCGGCCTTCGGGTTCCCACGGATAAGGCCCGTCGGGGGTGGTGAGGTACCAGAGAATTTTTACAGCCATGGGTGTGTTCCTTGTAGGGGCAATGCACCTTTGTAGGAGCCGGCTTGCTGGCGATGAGGCCCTTGAACCTTGCGTCGATCTTTCGGGCCCTATCGCCAGCAAGCCGGCTCCTACAGGGGATGGTGGTGGCCTGGAGATTGTTAGCTGCGACGGTCGATCGCGGGCACCAGGCCCAGCTCGGTGGCTTTGTCGTACAGGCCGCTCATTTTCCATTGCTGGGTCAGCACGCCAGGGCCATAGGCACGGGAGCCGCCGAGGGCGTCGGCGAGCAATTGCAGTTGCGCGCCCTCCTCCAGCAACAGGATGAATTCGGCGGTGGCGCGCAGGCCCTGTTTGCCCCACACGGTGGAGCCGCCGTTGGCTTCGAGAATCGCCAGGTTGAAGGGGTTTTCGGCAATCTTGTCGAGGATGAAATCGACTTCCGGCTGACGACGGTCGATGTACACCGGCAACTCCCGGGCGAGCTGATAACGCTGCACCGGCACGTAGTGGAACGGCAGCGTGCGGTGGGTTTGCGCCCAGGCGCCGAGGTATGGCGAGTGCACATGGGACACGGTGGTCACATCGGCATGTTGCTGGAACAGTTTGGTGTAACGCCCCAACCCACCCTTGCCTTTGCCGAAGATCACCTTGCCTTCGAAGTCGGTGACCGTGGCTTGCAGCGGCTTGCGGTAATTCCACGGGCCACCGTAGTTCACCGACACCAGCAGCTCCTGGCCCGGTACGCGCTCGATGAAACCAACGGTGCCGTTGGCGGTAATGGTGTTGGTTTCACGGAACACGGTGAAGGCTTCTTCAGCCTCGACCAGCACCTTGTCGATGAAGTTCTTCAGTTCTTCGCTGATCAGTTGTTCGTTGATGAGGACGGTCATGGCAATTCTCCAGAGTCAGGCGCGGCGCTTGGCCAACAGTTCATGGGCGGCTTGCAACGGGCGCGGATCGACCCAGTCGGCGATGGAAAAATCGCGTTCGAGGAAGCCGTGCAGGTAAAGGAAATCTTTCTGGGTATCGAGAAATTCCAGACGCTGTGCCGACAGGTCCGGCGCCAGCGTGGTGTGGAATTCACCGCGATAGGCTTCGGCGACACCGGCACTGCCGGCGCGGGTTTCTTCTTCGAGAATCGCGTTCAACGCCTCACGATTGTTCGCTGCCCAATCGGCGGCGCTGAGGGTTTGCGCGAGGAAGCGCACGACCAGGTCGAAATGGTTGTCCAGCAGGCTCTGGTGGACCGTGATCGGGCGCGGCGTGCCATTGTTGATGCGATAGCGCGGCTCGGCGATCAGGTCGAGATCAATGCCCACCACCAGCCCGAGACGCCGCGCGGCATCAGCGGCGGACGCGCCTTTGACGTACACCGCGTCGACTTCACCGCGCACCAGGTAATCGAGGCCCGACCAGAGGCGCTGTAAACCTTCCTGAGGATTCGCCGCCTGCTCCTGGTTTTGCAGCGCCACTTCCACCAGTTCGACGTCATCGAAGCCCAGCCCCGCCAGACTCAACGCGCCTTTGTAGCCGTGCAGGCTCATGGCCCGAGCGATGCTGCCGGGGCGGGTTTCACCCCAGGCCGGCAGCGCCAGACGCTTGCCTTTGAGGTCTTGCGGACGACGAATGCCGGAGTCCGGGCGAACCAGGATGGTTTGCCACTCTTCGATCCAGGTCAGGCCGATCAGGCGACTCGGCGCACCAGCGGCGCGTGCCGCCAGGGCCGGTACGTTGCCGCCTTCACGAAACAGGCCCGGCAACTCGTGATCGTAGTGGTGATGCCCCAGTTGCCGGGCCTCCTGCAAGGTCGACACCGGCAGGCCGTCAGCGGCGAATTCTTCGCTGAGCCAACCGAGTTTGTAGGCGATGCCGGAAGCGGTCGGCACCGGGCAACGGGTGAACCAGATCTGCTCCAGTTCAGCCGGGGCAGCGGGTCGGGATTGTTTGGCAGCAAGCGTCATGGGCAGCTCCGTGGTTGGGCAAGTGTCTGTTGCCGGAGCTATTGCAGCGCCCGTGCCAAGAGCTGAAACGCCCGGTTTACGGGGCTTTGCGCCTGGCACCGAGCAAACAACCGACACTGATTGCTGGCCTGCCAGCAGCATTGCGCGGCGACTGCTGCTGGCAGGC
>NZ_JAGYGF010000034.1:0-62735 GCF_019947305.1 Pseudomonas sp. BF-RE-21
GGCAAGCCGGCTCCTACAGGGTCGTGTTTTTAATTCAGGTTCTTCGGGGGTGTCAGGCGGGAGTTGCGAGGGGAAGGGTGAAGGTGAACACCGCGCCGCAGGGCTCAAGGTTCTGCGCCCAGATGTCGCCGCGATGGCGGCCGATGATGTTTTTGCACAGCGCCAGGCCAATGCCGTTGCCGCTGACCTTGGAGGAGAAGAAACCGTCGAACAGCTTCTCTTGCGCCTGGGCCTGAATGCCGCGACCGCAGTCTTCGATACGCACCAACGCCACGTCGTTTTCGCGGCTGGCGTGAATGCGCAGCACCCGTCGTTCAACAGGCAGATCGCTCATTTCTTCAATCGCATTGAACGCCAGATTAAGAATGACCTGACCGATCAGCACCTTCTCGCAGCTCACCCACAGCGGCGCGGGACTGGCGACAATCTCGACGCGGACCAGGCTCGGATCGGCGCGCAGGCTGATGAAATAGCGGGTTTCGCGCAGCAGTTCGTTGAGGTCGATCAGCTCTTCGGCCTGCTCCAGTTTGACCACGTAATCGCGCACGCTTTTGATGATCAGCGACGCATGTTCGATTTGCCGCACGGCGTTTTGCAAACCCCAGGCGACGCCCTGATCCGTGGCGGACTCCTTGCCCAGGCGAATCACCGCGCCTTCGATGAAGTTGCGGGTGGCGGCCAGCGGTTGGCTTAGCTCATGAGCAATGGCCACGGCCATTTCACCCATGGCGTTGTAGCGCGCCAGGTATTCGAGTTTCTGCTCGCTGACCCGCCGAGCTTCTTCGGCGCGCACTTGTTCGGTGACGTCGCGAAACAGCAGCAGGTGGCCGACCAGGTCATCTTCGATCTCGATAAAACGACACGTCGCCTCATGCCAGCGCCATTCACCGTCGCGGCGTTGCAGGTGGTAGTGCACGCGGAACGGCGCATGTTCCGGGGTCTCGCTGGCCAGCTGTTGCAGCAGCCGGCGGCGCGAATCGTCGTCGCACCATGACAGGAAGTTTTCGCCGATCAGCGTGTGTTCTTCGCTGTTGAGCAGGTGCGCGCCGGAGTCGCTGATAAAGCGGATATCACCTTCAGGGCCGAGCACCGCGACACCTTCGGCGAGGTCCTGCATGAATGCCTTGAGCCGGCTTTCGAAACGCTTGAGGTCGCGCTTGACCTTGTCCTCCCTTGAGATGTCGCGGAACTGCACCATCAGCACATCGCGACCGTCCAGATGCACCAGCGTCGCGACCGCCTCGGAGAGGATTTCCACGCCTTGCTTGGAGCGATAACACCACTCGATGGCGCGCTGGCCCGTGCGCGCTGCGCCTTCCAGCCAGCGCAGGCCGACCGAACGCCGGTACTTGGGCGCGTCGCGGGTCATGTCCGGGGCTTTCAGCGGCGTCAGTTCTTCGAGGGTAAAACCCAGCGCGTCGAGGGCGGCGGTGTTGGCCCAGAGGATCTCCTTGCTCTGCGCATCGTGAAGAATGATGCACAGCGGCATGGCTTCGATGAGGGTGAAAAAGTCGTGCGGTTTTGGCAGGTACATCGCGCAGTCCTGAGGAACCGGTGAAGGGAAAGTATGGCTTTTTATACCCGCTTGCGCGTGGGGATGCGCTCAGAGGTAACCGGGGGCGGGCTAGGGGATTCCTTTAGTGAAGAGGCTGCACGCACCAATAGTGGCGACCCGACGCGGTTTTTACACTGGACCTCAATGCAAGGGCAGCCACGCATCTTCTCTGTAGGAGCGAGGCTTGCCCGCGAAGAACGATAACGCGGTTTGCCATTAAGACCGAGGTGTCTCGTTCGCGGGCAAGCCTCGCTCCTACAGGGATCGATGTCGTTAGGCACGCCCCAACAACAATAAGCAAAACGGAGAAAGCCCATGCTGCGTTCAGCTGTCGCGGAGAAAGACCCTCTGCCAGGCGTCGACGGCAACACCGTCCACCGCCAGGCCTTTGAGCAGGTGCTGGCGGAAGTGCGCCAGCGTCGCGATGAATTCGACGCCGGTTCCCACGTGCCACGGGACATGATCGAGCGCTTCAAGCACGTGGGCATCTACCGCGCCGCGACGCCGAAATGCTTCGGCGGTGACGCCCTGGCGCCGGCGCTGTTCCTGCAAATGATCGAGCGTATTTCCGAAGCCGATGGCTCTGCGGGCTGGGTCGCCAGTTTCGGCAGCGCCGGCGTCTACCTCGCCGCATTGCCGCCGGAAACCCTCTCCGACATCTACGCCCAAAGCCCTGATCTGGTGTTCGCCGGAGGCCTGTTCCCGCTGCAACCGGCTGAAGCTGTCGAGGGCGGCTGGCAGGTCAACGGCACCTGGAAATTCGCCAGCGGCTGCAAGGGCGCCGACTTGCTCGGCGTCGGTATCGGAGCTGCCGGCGGCAAGCCGCGCACTGCGGTGTTCCGTGCGGACCAGGTCGAAATCATCGAAAACTGGGATGTGGTCGGGCTCAAAGGCACCGGCAGTCACGACCTGCGCGTCAGCGACAAACACGTCGACGAACGCTGGACCTTCATCCGTGGCGGTGCCGCGACCATCGACGAGCCGCTGTTCCGCTACCCGTCGATTGCCTACGCCGCGCAAGTGCTGGCCGTGGTCAACCTTGGCCTGGCCCGTGCCGCCCTCGACGAAGTCAGTCGCATGGCCGCCGGCAGCGGCATCACCGGCGCACCGAAAATGGCCGACCGCGCCTACGTGCGCATCGAGATCGCCAAGGCCGAAGCCCGACTGGCCGCCGCCCGTGGCTTCTTCTACAACGCCACCGAGCAAGTGTGGAATTCGATCCTCGCCGGCAACCCGGTCACCGCCGAACAAACCAGCCTGTTGCGCTTGTCCGCGATTCACGTGTCCCAGGCGGGCGCCGCCGTGGTGCAGAGCGCGTACAGCCTCGCCGGCACCACCGCGATTTACCTGCGCCATCCGCTGCAGCGCTACCTGCGCGACTCGATGGTGGTCACCCAGCACGCGTTCCTCAGCGAAGGCCTGTACGACGGCGCCGGCTCGGTGTTCCTCGGCGTGCCGCCGTTCCCTGGCTACATCTGAACCCACTCTTCAAGGATCAAATTTCATGTCCCGGACCACCCAAGAACCGCTGCGCGTCGTCTTCTGCATCGGCATCACCCAGAACTTTTTCGACCTGCCGACCGGCGAAGGCCTGAGCGTGTGGAAAGGCTTCAGCCAGATGATGGGCTCGCTCGGCGCCATGCCCGGCATCACCGTACTCGGCGCGATGGACGATGACCGGCTGATGGTCGGCCCGTCCAACACCTCGCCGTGGACCGTCTACATCATGGCCGACGTCGACTGCCACCAATCGGTGATCGATGCCTGCAACCTGTTCCGCACCACGCCGGTAAACGAGTACAGCCTGTGGCGTTACGCCAAGGTCGAAGCGCGCATCGGTCGTCCACTGACCATCCCCGATGCCGCCAGGGTGTAAGCCATGAACGAGGCCTTGTTGCAGCGTCTGGCGACGCTCGAAGGGGAGAGCCAGGTGCGCCGCTTGATGGCGCGCTACATGGACCTGTGCGACGTGCCGAGGGCGATCACCCACGTCAGCGAGCTGGCGCAATTGTTCTGCATCGACGCCGTGTGGGAAGGCGTCGGCAGCGTCACCGCACAGACCTTCGGCCAGCACTGCGGGCGTGAGGCGATTGCGGCGTTTGTCGGCGGCTACTTGCCGCCCTCGGAGCACTTTCACCTGAACCTGCATTACCTCACCAGCGAGTCGATCCTGGTCGACGGCAGCAGCGCGCAGGGGCAGTGGATCATGCAGCAGGTGTCCACCTACGCCGATGGGCGCAGCGAGCTGTTCGGCACGCGCTTGAACATCGATTTTCGCTGTGTCGAGGGTGTCTGGCTGATCGCGCATTTCCGCACGCAACGCTTGTTCAATTCGGACCTCTTCACCTCGGAGTCGGGCGCATGAGCACGTTTATCAGCGAATTTTTACTCGGTGGCGACGGCAAGCGGGTCGCGATCAAGGACTCGATCGAAATCGCCGGCCATCCGACCCGCTCGGGCAGTCGTGCGTTTGCCGATGCTGAGCCGGCGCTGCGCAACGCCGACGTGGTGGACGCGATCCTCGACGCAGGCTGGCAAATCGTTGGCAAAACCAATATGCACGAGTTGGCATTTGGCGTGACCGGGATCAACGACTGGACCGGCACGCCGATCAACCCGCAAGCACCGGACCGCGTGCCGGGCGGCTCTTCCAGCGGTTCGGCCGCAGCGGTTGCCGCCGGTCTGGCGGACATCGCCATCGGCACTGACACCGGAGGATCGGTTCGCGTACCGGCGGCGTGCTGCGGTATCGCTGGCTTGAAACCGACTTATGGGCGGGTCAGTCGGGTCGGCGCGCATCCAGCGGTGTCCAGCCTCGATTGTGTCGGGCCGTTTGCCGCCGACATGGCAGACCTGATCACGGCGATGCAAGTGATTTGCCCAGGCTTCCAGGTGCAGGGTTTGCCCTCTGGCAACGCGTCGGTGGGTTTTCTTGAAGTCGACTGCGACCCGCATCTTCAAGCATGCCTCGGCGCCGCCGCCGACCGTGCTGGCTGGCGTCGTAGCCAGCTGCACCTGAGCGATTTCGAAGCCGCGTTCGCCGCCGGACTCACCGTCATCAATTTCGAAAACTGGGCCGCGTTCGGCCACATCACCGGCAAAGGCCTGATCGGCGCGGATGTCGAGCAACGCCTGCTGGCCGCGAGTCGCACGAGTGCGGCGGACCTGGCGCAAGCGGAGAAAGTCCGCGCGCGCTTCAGCCAGCAAGTGGACGCCGCGCTGGAAGAATTCGCGGTGCTGCTGTTGCCGACGATGCCCAGCCTGCCACCGACGCTGATCGAAGCCCGCAGCGCCAGCAAAGCGGTGGCCGGCATGACCCCACTGGTGCGGCCGTTCAACCTCAGCGGCCATCCGGCGCTGACGGTGCCGGTGGAACTGGAGGGCAGCGGATTGAAAGTCGGCCTGCAGATTGTCGGTCGTAAAGGTCAGGACGAACTGGTCTGCGCCTTCGGTGCGCAGTTGCAACAGAGCATGGCCGGCGAACGGTCGACCCCTAACAAGAAATCATAAAAAGCCATGAGGAGAACCGCATGAGCACTCATGAATACCGGCTGATCGCATCATCGAAAAGCCCGGACGAACTGGTCAGCCACGACCGCGTAGACGTCTCGCTGTATAACGACCCGGCGCTGTTCGAAGCCGAGCTGGAAAAGATTTTCTACCGCACCTGGGTGTGGGTTGCCCACGAAAGCGAAGTGCGCAACAGCGGCGACTTCAAGACCGCGACCATCGGCCGTCGTCCGGTGATTGTGGTGCGCGACAAGAAGGGCAACATCAACGTCCTGGAAAACCGCTGCCGGCACCGTGGCGCCACGGTGTGTGAAAAGCACAAGGGCAACGCCACCGGCTTCACCTGCCCTTATCACAGCTGGTCGTACGGTCTGGACGGCAAGCTCCGTGCGCTGCCGTATCCGGACGGCTACGAAGGCATTCTGGAAAAGTCCGAATTGCCGCTGACCAGCCTGCGCGTGGAAAGCTACGCCGGCATGGTGTTCGCCAGCTACAACGACGAGATCGAACCGCTGGAAGATTTCCTCGGCGGCGCCAAACACTGGATGGACCTGTTCATGAAGCAGGGCGCCGGTTTCCCGATCAAGACCCAGGGCGAACACAAGTTCAGCTTCAAGGGCAACTGGAAGATCCAGCTGGAAAACACCACCGACGGTTATCACTTCCCGATCGTGCACAAGTCGTTCATGTCCTCGGTGGATGAAGAAACCTCGGAAATGCTCTCGTTCATGACTGACGAACAAGCGGTCACCCATTCGCTGGGCAACGGCCACAGCGTGATGGTGATGGTGCCGGAGCATGTCGATCTGGATCACGACGACGGCACCGAACAGTTGCAGGAGCGCTTCGCTCACGTCACTGAAGAGCTGTCGAAAACCATGGAGCCTGCGCAAGTCCGTCGCATCGTGCGCTCGCTGCACGGCGCCGGTTTCAACCTGAACCTGTTCCCTAACGTCGCGATGTCGATGTCGTTCTTCCGCGTGCTGCGCCCGGTGTCTGTGACCGAAACCGAGATCCGCCACGTTGCCCTCGGCATGGACGGCGGCCCGGAAATCGCCAACCGCGAACGCATGCGTATTCACGAACACTTCCAGGGCCCGTTCGGTTTCGGCAGCCCGGACGATGCCGAGGCCTGGGACCGTGTGCAGCGCGGTTCGTACGCCGGTGTCGATGCACCGATCCTGGTCAACCGTGGCCTCAATCGCGAAATCACCGCCGAAAACGGCGACAAAGTCAGCCACGCCACCGACGAAGGCGGCATGCGCGGTGCCTACGACATGTGGAAAAGGATGATGAGCCAATGAGCAATCACGACACCCTGAACGGTTTTTCCGGCCCGTTGGCCCAGGCCATCGAATTCATCTGGCGCGAAGCCGAATTGCTCGACCACAAGAACTACGCCGAGTGGGCGACCTTGTGGAGCGACAGCGGCAAGTACATCGTGCCGATCGACCCGGACACCGAGGACTTCGAAGCGAACCTCAACTACGCCTACGACGATGCGCGCATGCGTGACTTGCGCATCGAACGCCTGACTGCCGGCTATTCACCGTCGGCGGTGGACGCGGCGAAAACCATCCGCACGATCTCGCGTTTCCGCCTGGTCGAAGCCGCTGGCGACATCGTCGAAGTCAACTCGGCGCAGTTGCTGTACGCCTACAAGCGCGGCGTGCACACGCCGTTCGTGGCCGACCTGAACCACCGCATCCGTTTCACCGACGGTGTGCCGTCGCTGGAGCGCAAAGTGGTGCGCCTGATCAACTCCACCGACAGCCTGAGCGCGCTCGGCTTCCTTCTGTGAGGGCAACATCATGAGTCGAGTAGCCCTTGTAACAGGTGCCTCGCGCGGACTGGGCGAGTGCATCGCCCGCCGTCTGCACGGGGCGGGTTATCGCGTCGCCCTGGCGGACGTGCGTCTCGAGGGCGTGCGGCGATTGGCTGCCGAGCTGGATGCCAGCGGTGCCAGTGCTGTCGCCATTGAGCTGGATGTGCGCAGCAAGGCCGACTTCCAGCATGCCCGCGACGTGCTGGTCGAGCATTGGGGCGGCTGCGACATCCTGGTGAACAACGCCGGCGTGTCGAAAGTCGCCGCGTTGATGGACATCACCCCGGAGGAGTTCGACGAGTCGATGGCGATCAACCTGCGCGGCACTTTTGTCGCGTGCCAGGTGTTCGGCGCGCACTTTGCCGAGCGTGGTTTTGGCCGCATCGTCAACATCGCCTCGCTCGCCGGGCAAAACGGCGGCACCGCCACCGGCGCGCATTACGCTGCGGCCAAGGGCGGCGTGGCGACGCTGACCAAAGTCTTCGCCCGTGAACTGGCCCCGCAAGGCGTGACGGTCAACAGCATTTCGCCGGGGCCGCTGGACTTGCCGGTGGTGCGCGAAACCGTGGCCCCGGAGCGACTGGAACAGATCCTGAAAATGATCCCGGCCGGCACCCTCGGCGACCCCGGCTACATCGCCGACACCGTGTTGCTGCTGATCGCCGACCACGCCGCCTCCGTAACCGGCGCGTGCTGGGACATCAACGGCGGCCTGTTCATGCGCTAAACAAGGCCTCACACACAACCCTGTAGGAGCCGGCTTGCCGGCGATGGCGCCCTCATCGGCGATACAAATTTCAAGACCGGAACAATCCCTTGTAGGAGCCGGCTTGCCGGCGATGGCGTCCACGTTGGCGATGCAAATCTCAAGACCGCCATCGCTGGCAAGCCAGCTCCTACAGGGGGCCTAACAAACGTCCCAAAAATCAACCGTATTTCAGGTGATGCAATGATGAAGGTGAAGATCGAAAGGATCGTCGACGAAGCGCTGGATATCCGTTCCTTTCGCCTCGTGCGCAGTGACGGCCAGCCGCTCGACGCCTATGAACCGGGTGCCCACGTCGACCTGACCGGGCCGACCGGAGTGACCCGCCAGTATTCGCTGTGCAGCCCGCCGCAGGACCGCCGCGCGTACCTGGTGGCGGTGAAGAAAGAGGCGCAGTCCCGTGGCGGTTCAGCGGCGCTGCACGAGGTGGAAGAGGGCATGGAGCTGGAAATGGGTGCGCCGCGCAACCTGTTCCGCCTCGACCCGACGGCCACCGAGCATGTGCTGTGCGCGGCCGGTATCGGCGTCACGCCGCTGCTGAGCATGGCTTATCGGCTGAGCGAAAGCGGCCAGCCGTGGCGCCTGCATTATTTCGCCCGTTCGCCGCAATACGCAGCGTTCGCCGAGCTGTTGGCGAGCACGTTTGCCGGGCATGTGCAGTTCCACTACGGCATCGAGCCGGGTGACATGGATGCCACGTTGAGTGAATGCCTTGACCACGCTGGCAGTACCGCACACGTGTACACCTGCGGCCCGGCGCCGTTCATGAACAAAGTGGTGGAAGTGGCGGCGCGCAGCCGCTGCGACGATGCGATCCACCTTGAGCACTTCCAGGCCGATCCCGCAGCGAATACCGGTCCGAGTGGCGGGTTCGAAGTGGAGCTGGCCAGTTCCGGCGTGGTGCTTCAGGTGCCGGCCAACGCGAGTCTGGTCGATGTGTTGCAGGCCCACGGTTGTGACATCGACACCGAATGCCGCGAAGGCATCTGCGGCACCTGCATCGTCGAGGTGCTGGACGGTGTGCCGGAGCACCGCGACAACTGTTTGTCGAACAAGGAAAAGGCGTCCAACAAACAGATTTGCGCCTGCGTTTCCCGCGCCGTTTCCGCCCGTCTGGTATTGGACATCTAACGCAAGGGAAGGCTGGCAAGCCAGCGCCGGAGCCTGTTGAATAGGGCCCGGCGGCCGTCGAAGGAGGAGACAGCCAAGGTAAGTAACATTTGCCGAACCGCTCGACGAAGCGGTCGAAAAATAACAATAAAATGCGTGAGGCTTTGCAGTGATGATGACTTCTTCGGCGGTTCGCAACGAGGCGTTCGAAAGCTGGCTGAGCCAGGTCAACCAGGCCTGCGGGCGTTTCGATGCCCGGGCCCTGGATACGGATTTCTACGGTGAGCTGGCGGAATATCGCAGCGGCGCGATCAACCTCAGTGTCGTCGACATGGCGCACGTGCACCTGTATCGCACCAGCAAGGACGTCAGTGTCAGCAGCGACGGCCACTATTACGCAGTGTTCCAGATGCGTGGCAGTTCCCGGCTGGAGCAGGGCGACAACCGCGCTCAACTGGGCACGGGCGACATCGCCCTGATCGACGCCTGCCGCCCGAGTGACATGACCTACAACGAGGATTCCCGACAGTTGTCGCTGATCCTGCCGCGTCAGGTGGTCGAGCGCGGTTCGCATTTCAATGCAGTCAACTGCGCTACACGCATCGCGGCCAGTACACCACTGGCGGCGATGGCCAACCGCTTGGTGCTGGATACCCGGCAGCAGGAAGGCCTGGACATGCAGGAAAGCGAAGCGGTACTGGATGCGTTGGTCAGCCTGTTGTTGCCCGGGATCAGTGCCCGCGACAGCGGCGCAGATGCCCACGAGCGGCAGTTTCGCAAGATCATCGCCTACATCGACGAACACATCAGCGCCGAAGACCTGTGCCCCGAACTGATTGCCCGTGAGGTAGGGATTTCGGTGCGCGGGTTGTACCGGATGTTCTCCAAGCGCGGCCTGGTGGTGGCGCAATACATCAAGCACCGACGCCTGGATTTCTGCGCGGAAAACCTGCGCCGCTCACCTGACGAGCAGAAGCTCTCGGCGCTGTGTTACGCATGGGGATTCTCTGATTCCAGCTACTTCTCCTCGGCGTTCAAATCCCGCTTCGGCGTCTCGCCGGGTGCTTATCGCAAGCGCTACAGCCACAACTGATATCTCCTGCAGGAGCCGGCTTGCCGGCGATCGCGGGGCATCAGACGCCATCAATGTTGAATGTGCCGGCCCCATCGCCGGCAAGCCGGCTCCTACAGTAGATCTTCGTCGTGCACATACCTTGAGTTCGCTGCAGCCCCCTGTAGGAGCCGGCTTGCCGGCGATGGCGGAGTGTCAGGCGCCATTGATGTTGAATGTGCCGACCTCATCGCCAGCAAGCCGGCTCCTACAGTAGATCCTCGCCGTTCACATACCTTGAGTTCGCTGCAGACCCCTGTAGGCGCCGGCTTGCTGGCGATCGCGGAGTGTCAGGCGCTATTGATGTTGCATGTGCCGGCCCCTTCGCCGGCAAGCCGGCTCCTACAGTAGATCTTCGCCGTGCACATACCTTGTGTTCGCTGCGGATCCCTGTAGGAGCCGACTTGCCGGCGATCGCGGGGCATCAGACGCCATCAATGTTGAATGTGCTGGCCTCATCGCCGGCAAGCCGGCTCCTACATTGGATCTTCGCCGTGCACATACCTTGAGTTCGCTGCAGATCCCTGTAGGAGCCGGCTTGCCGGCGATGGCGGAGTATCAGGCACCATTGATGTTGAATGTGCCGGCCCCTTCGCCGGCAAGCCGGCTCCTACAGTAGGTCTTCGGCGTGCACATACCTTGTGTTCGCTGCGGATCCCTGTAGGAGCCGGCTTGCTGGCGATGGCGGAGTATCAGGCACCATTGATGTTGAATGTGCCGACCTCATCGCCAGCAAGCCGGCTCCTACAGTAGATCTTCGCCGTGCACATACCTTGAGTTCGCTGCAGACCCCTGTAGGAGCCGGCTTGCCGGCGATGGCGGCCTCATGACCGCTGCAGATCCCTCAATGCCGAGACGGCTCATCCACCGGTAAATGCAGCACTTCGCGCACCAGCATGGCAATGCTAGTCACGCCCATCTTTTCCTTGATCTTGGTCCGGTGCACATCAACGGTTTTCACGCTGATGTTCAGCTCCCGGGCGATGACCTTGCTGGCCTTGCCATCGATCACCAGCATCAACACTTCCCGTTCACGGCTGGTCAGCAGGGCGAGTTTGCCTTGCAGGTGCTGGCGTTGCTGCTGATCGGCCTGGGCATGCACGGCGGTCTTCAGCGCCGCTTGTATGCGGTCGATCATCTGCTGCGGGTTGTAGGGTTTCTCGACGAAATCCAGCGCACCGTTCTTCATCGCGGTCACCGACATCGGAATGTCGCCATGGGCGGACACGAAGATCGTCGGCAGGGTGCTGCCACGCTGGTTGAGGATTTCCTGCAGCTGAAAGCCGCTGGTTTCCGGCATGCGCACGTCCAGCACCAGGCACGCCGGTTGCTTGGGGTCGTACTGGCTCAGGAACTCTTCAGCGCCGGCAAAGCATTGCGCCTGGACGCTGACCGACTCCAACAACCAGGCCAGCGAAGTGCGCAGGTCTTTGTCGTCATCAACGATATAAACAATCGGTTTGCGGGTTTCCATCAGGGGTTGCCACGAGATTTTCTAATTATTGTTTTCGCACGCGTGCACGCTGCGGCGGACGTCGACACCTATGTTGGCGCCTTTTAGCAGAATACCCACTGCGACGGGCCCTGACGATAAAGAAACCACCTAGTCGACTAGCGGAAAGCCTACCTCGGCATGGGGATCGTCAGAATGGTTGCGCGCCACGTCGGGCTTTAGTCTTGTTCCATCACCCACGGGCCGCGAACGCGCGGTCATCCTGAAGGAAGGGGCACCGACATGGCCAACCTGAGCCAGCAGCAAATCGACTTTCGCAACGCCATGGCGCAACTGCCGGCGGCGGTGAACATCATCACCACCAACGGCCCCGGCGGTCGCTGCGGCATCACCGCCAGCGCCGTGTGCTCGGTGACGGATTCGCCACCGACCGTGCTGGTGTGCGTCAACCGCAACAGCGCCACCCACGATGTGTTCCGCACCAACGGCCGGCTGTGCGTCAACGTGCTGTGCGGCGAACAGGAAGAACTGGCCCGACACTTCGCCGGCATGACCCAGGTGCCGATGGCCGAGCGGTTTGCCTGGGACTTGTGGGACGGCGGCGACACGGGCGTGCCGGTCCTGCGTGATGCACTGGTGCAGCTGGAAGGGCGGATCAGCGAGTGCAAGGAAGTCGGGTCGCATTCGGTGATGTTTGTGGAATTGTCGAAGGTGGGTGCGCGCGGGGAGGGCGATAGCCTGGTGTATTTCAACCGGTTGTTTCATCGGATTGAGCATGCTGTGGCGGCTTGCTGAAACACCGCGTTATCGTTCATCGCGGGCAAGCCTCGCTCCTACAGGTGACCGGGGTGCCCGGACGGACGCGGTCACTGTAGGAGCAAGCTTGCTCGCGATAGCGATAGATCAGGCGACACCGCCTTTAAATGCGAAAACTCCCGACCAACTGATTCAGCCGCCCAGCCTCGCGCTCCAGCTCGGTACATGCCTGCAATGTCGATTGCAGGTTCTCCACTCCTTGCTGGTTCAGCGTGTTGATTTCGGTGATGTCCACGTTCAACGCCTCGACCACCGAGGTCTGCTCTTCAGTGGCAGCGGCGACCGATTGGTTGACGTTGTCGATCTCGCCAATGCGTTGCGTCACGCTGCCCAGTCGCGTGCCGGCGAGGTTGGCGATGCTGACGCTTTCCTCGCTGTGCTGCTGGCTCTCGGTCATGGTTGTCACCGACTCACGCGCACCGACTTGCAGTGCTTCAATCATCTGCTGAATCTCTGCCGCCGAGGTCTGTGTGCGTCCGGCCAGGCTGCGCACTTCGTCGGCGACCACGGCAAAGCCGCGGCCCGCTTCACCCGCCCGTGCTGCTTCGATGGCAGCGTTGAGGGCGAGGAGGTTGGTCTGCTGGGAGATGCCTTTGATCACTTCGAGGATTTGCCCGATGTTCACGGTTTTGCTGTTCAGCGCTTCGATGTTGACGCACGACGCGCTGATTTTTCCGGACAGTTCGTTCATCACCTCAATCGTGCGCTCGACCACCTGACGCCCGTCTTCGGCCTGTTGGCGCGCGGCGGAGGCTTGCTGCGAGGCATCGGAGGCATTGTTCGCAATTTCCTGGGCAGCGGCGCCCAGTTCGTTGATCGCAGCGGCGACGCTGTTGGTGCGGGTCGATTGTTCATCGAAATTGCTCAGCGATGCGTTGGACGCCAACAGCACACGCTTGGCGCCTTCGTTGACGCCGAGCGCCGCCGAAGACACCTCGCGAATGGAATGGTGAATACGTTCGACAAAGCGGTTGAACGCCGTCGCCAGTTGGCCGATTTCATCCCTTGATTGCACGGCCAGGCGTCGGGTCAGATCGCCTTCGCCCCGGGAAATATCCTCCATGACCCGCGTCAGCAGTTGCAGCGGCCGGGTGATGCGATACGCCGCGTACCAGATCAACACCAGGCCAAGCAGCGCCGAGCCGCCGCCCAGCAACAGCTCAAGCGCGGTGCTTCGCACGGCTTGCGCATCGAGTTCCTGTTGCAGCGTGGTGACCGGGGCGAGCAGCACGTTCTGCGGCACGCCAACCAGCACGCCCCACGGCGCTGCACCGACAATCGGTGCCAGCGGCTCAAGCACTTTGATCTGCTGTTGATCGACGAACACTTTCGGCTGGCCCTGACGCAAGGTGTCCATCACCTCTACATTGTCCAGCGGTTGCCCGAGGCGACTGACGTCCTGGCTGTTGGCGGAAATCACCCCGCGCGGGCTGACGATGCTGATCTGCCCGTTGCCATCGAACAGTTGGAGCGCGCTGGCTTCGCTGTTCTTTTGCAGGGCGGCGAGGTTGATGTCGAGGCCGACCACGGCGATGACCTTGTCATGGTCCAGCAGCGGGAACGCGATGCTGGTCACCAGTTTGCGGCTGCCGGAGGCCTCGTCGAAATATGGCTCCAGAACGCAGGCTTTGCGGGTGTCACGGGCACAGGTGTAGAAGGCGTTGTAGGGCGCGCCGCTGGGGCCGGGCGAGGTGTTGGCGAGCAGCGCTTCGTCACCGATCACCGCTTGCAGTTCGCCGGGTTTGCTTTGCACCCAATACAGCGAAAAGCGCCCGGTTTCGTTGCTGCCCATGGCCGCCTGATCGACGAAACCAGCGTCGGCGCCGTCCAGGGCATCGGGTTCGAAAATGACATAAAGCCCGAGCAGGTCGGGCTTGTCGATCAGGGCCTGGTGCAGCTGGGTGCTCAGCTCCTGGCGCAGTTGTGGACGGGTAAGGTTGCCCTGATGTTGCAACTGCCTCAGGTAGAGCAAATAGCGCGACAACCCTTGGCCATATTCGTGCGTCTGCATGAAGGTGCGTTGCACCTGCATCGCTTGCACTTTGCCCAGCGCCTGCATGTGTTCCTTGGCGGCGTTGGCGAGCATTTCGCTGCTGGCCTCGGCCACTTGCTGGCTGCTCCGATGGGTTTGATACAGCGACAAACCCATCAGCAAACCCACCACCAACAGCAGGCAGAGGCCGGCGAGCAGGGCGATCTTGCTCTGAATCGTCAGGAATTTTTTGTGCATTGGAAAGGCCTTTTTCCTTGAGGCATGACACGGTCCCCTGTAGGAGCAGCCGGTCGACGCTCGACCGCTCGCGAAAGATGTCTGGACGACGCGTTCATTCAGGCAACACGCGTCATCGTTGACGTCCATCGCGAGCGGGCTCGCTCCTACAGGGATTGCGTGGGGGCTTAGAACGTGGTGGCGAAAATCACCTGGCTGTAGAGGTTCTTGTCGTTGCTACCCAGCTGCGTGCCACCCTCGTCGGCGCTCTTGTCCGGCTGATAGAGGCCGATCAGCGGCATCACCGTCAGGTGCTCGTTGACGTGCCATTCGGCATACAGATCGACTTCGTGGCCATCGGTATTGCCGAGGTTGCGGTCGATGGTGTCGAAGTTGAAATACATCGCACCGACCGTCAGGTTCTCCAGCGGCGAGACGGTGAACTTGACTTGCTGGATACGCGAGTTGGTGTTGAACGGGCCGGCGTAGTTGCCGGCGACCTCACCCTGGAACCAGGTGCCGAAGCCACGGCTGAATCCATAGAACAGCGTGTCATAACCTTCCGAGAAACGGCTGTAGCGGTAGCTGGCATTTGGCGTCCAGGCCACGTCGGCGAAAGTCCAGCCGGCTTCCAGGTACCAGGCGTCTTCGGTGCTGGTGTGGGGTTTGTCCTGCTTGGCGTATTCGCCGGAGAGGAACAGGTTTTTCACCCCGGCATTGCCGGCTGCGCGCAGGCTGTAGGTTTTCATGCCGTCGCGTTCAAGCTGCGAAGGGGAGGCGAATTCTTCGTCGACATCGGTGGTGTCGATGTAGGTCAAGCCGACCGTGCCTGCTTCGGCGACATGCTCAAGCGTGCCGACGTACATTTCGGTTTTCGCTTGTGCGCGGTTATCGGACTTCAACCACATCAGGTCGCCACGCCAGCCTTCCTTGCCTCCCAAACGCAGCACGGCAGTCTCGTCGAAGGCTTTGCGCGCCGCCAGCCAGTAGGCACCTCCGCGGTTGAACTCACCGTCGGCCAGACCTTTGCCCAAGTTGAGCGCGTCGCCATTAATCAGGAAACCATCACCGACCACGATGTTCTGGCGACCGAAGGACAGGTCGACGCCGTCCTCGCCGAGCACGTCGAACAGCTTGCCTGAACGCCAGCCGAGGTAGGCGTCTTCGAATTTGGTGGTGCGTTCCGAACCGTCGCTGAAGCCTGCGGCATCGCCGTCGCCCCAGGTTCCGGAACTGAGCAGGTTCGCCGCACCGTACGCGGTGCCGACACCGGCCAGGCCCTTGTCGAAGCTCAGGCCATATTTGATGTAGCCCTCGCGCCACGACGAAGAACCCGGGTCGAGGCGGCCGGACAGCGCGTAGTTTTCCTGGCTGTGGAAGATGCCGAAGACCGCTTCCAGCGTGGCGTTCAGGTGACTGTCGTCATCGGCGTAGAGTTCGTACGCGCCGGCATGGCCGGCGCTGATCATCAGGGCAAGTGTAGAGAGACGCAGCAAGGGGGACTTGAGCATGTGTGGCATCCGTTCTTGTTCTTGAGCGCAGGTTTGCGGTCTTTTTCGATACTAAGGCGCGGAACTTTTCCGGCCTTTTGTGTGGTTGCCAAAGAGTTGGCTGTGCTTGCCAAAATGCCCGGTTTGGCAGCCTCGCCAATACGACTGGCACGCAGGGCAAAACCTGCGCATCACTGACCATCGACAATCCCTCTCAACCCTGTCGATGCACCGCTGCGTCGGCGCTCCCGTGTTGCCGCTCAATGGATGAGCGCGGATTTTCAAGGTCGTTTTCCTATGTTCACCTCGCTGCGATTGCCCCTCATCGGCCTGCTCTCACTCACCCTCGCGCACACCGCGCTGGCCGCTGACTGCGCGCCGGACCAGGGGCATGGCGCCCAGGTCTTCGCCAATGAATGCGCGGTCTGCCATTCGGTGACCAAGGGCATGACGGGAATGATGGGGCCGAACCTGGCGGGTGTGGTCGGGCGCAGATCCGGCTCGCTGGAAGGCTTCAACTATTCCCAGGCCATGCGCAGCAAAGACATCAACTGGCAGGCCGAGAACATCGCGCAACTCATCACCCAACCCCAGGCCTTCGTGCCGGGGACCTACATGCCCTACATGGGCCTGGCTTCGGCCGACGATCGCCAGGCGGTCGTGTGTTTCCTCAAAGAACAACAGTAATCAGCCCGCTATCCGGCTGAACAACACGTCTGAACCAAAGGTGATTTATGAGCAACGTTGAAATCCTGCCGCAGGTTGCTGCATTCCTTGACCGCCACCACGGCTGCTTTATCGATGGCCAATGGGTGTTCGCCGAAGGGCCGCGCATTGCCGTGGTCAACCCGGCCACCGGAAAAACCCTGTGCGAAACCCTCGACGCGCCGCTGGATGTGGTCGAGCAAGCCGTGCAGTCGTCGCATAAAGCCTTCAAGTCCGGCGTGTGGTCGGGCCTGCGCCCGGCGGACCGCGAACGCATCCTGCTGAACTTCACTGCGCTGGTAGAAGCGCATGCCGAAGAGCTGGCGCAGCTGGAAACCCTGAGCCAGGGCAAGTCGATCAACATGGCGCGCGCACTGGACCTGAACGCCACCGTGGAGTTCATGCGCTACATGTCCGGCTGGGCGACCAAGATCGAAGGGCAGACCTTTGACGTGTCGATTCCGCTGCCGCCGGGGGCGAAATTCACCGCGTTCACCAAGCGTGAGCCGGTGGGCGTGGTGGTCGGGATCGTGCCGTGGAACTTCCCGTTGCTGATCGCAGCGTGGAAGTTGATGCCGGCGCTGGCCACCGGTTGCACGGTGATCATCAAGCCGGCGATGGAAACGCCGCTGACCGCCATGCGCCTGGCTGAACTGGCGCTGGAAGCGGGGATTCCGGCGGGCGTGTTCAACGTCGTCACCGGTGGCGGCGCCAATGTCGGCGGTGTGCTGACGGCGCATCCACTGGTGAGCAAAGTGTCCTTCACCGGTTCCACGGCGGTGGGCAAAAGCGTCGGCGTGGCGTGCATGGAAAACATGACGCGGTTCTCGCTGGAGCTGGGCGGCAAAAACCCGATGATCGTGCTGGCCGATGCCAACATCGAAAAAGCCGTGCAGGGCGCAATCCTCGGCGGTCTGCTGAACAACGGCCAGGTGTGTGCGGCAGCTTCGCGCTTCTACGTGCATCGCTCGATCCACGATCAATTCGTTGAAGCACTCGCCGCCGCCGTTTCGGCGATGCCTATCGGCGCAGGCATGAACGGCGAAGCGGCGATCAACCCGCTGGTCTCGCGCAAGCAGCAGCAAAGCGTGCTCAAGCACATCGAGCTGGCGCGTCGCGAAGGCGCACGAGTAGTGTCCGGGGGCGAGTTGGTGGAAGGCGAGGGCTTCTATGTGCAGCCGACCATTCTGGCCGACATCGACCACAGCATGGCGGTGGCCCGCGAAGAAGTGTTCGGCCCGGTGCTGGGGGTGATGCCGTTTGACGATGAAGACGCTGTGATCGCCCTGGCCAACGACAACCGCTACGGCCTGGCAGCGAGCCTGTGGACCAATGACCTCGGCAAAGCGATGAACCTGGTGCCGCGCATCGAGGCCGGCACCGTTTGGGTCAACGCCCACGTGCTGCTCGACCCGGCCATGCCGTTTGGTGGCGTCAAGCAATCCGGCATGGGCCGCGAGTTCGGGCGTGCGGTGATCGAGGCCTACACCGAGCTGAAATCAGTGTGCATCGCCCACTGATTCACACCGTGGGTGCCGGCTTCGCCAGCTCGATACCGGCGTCACTCAGGCGCTTGAGGATTTCAAACAGCAGGTCGCTCTTGGTCACGCCGACGATTCTCGGGCTGCCGACATAGCCAGTGACCGTCAGCGTGATGCCCTCGGGGGTCAGTTTGCTGAAGCGCACCATCGGCGCCGGTTTGTCGAGAATGGTCTCGTGCTCGCGGTAGGTGTTGTAGAGCAGGTCTTTCACCTGTTCGGGGTCGATGTCCAGGGGGAAGGTCAGTTCAAGTGACGCCACCCCTTGGGCGCTGCCGCCCAGGGTTACGTTGCGCAGGTTTTGCGAGATCAGCTGCGAATTGGGCACGATGACAATCGAGCGGTCACTGAGCTGGATTTCGGTGGCCCGCACGTTGATCCGGCGGATGTCGCCCTCGACCCCGCTGATGCTGATCAGGTCGCCGACTTTCACCGGGCGCTCGGTCAGCAGGATCAGGCCTGAGACGAAATTCTTGACGATCTCCTGCAAGCCAAAACCAATCCCCACCGACAATGCGCTGACGATCCAGGCCAGGTTGGTCCACTGCACGCCCAACGATGACAGCGTCAGCAGAATGACCAACGCATAGCCGATGTTGGCAAACAGCGTGGTCAGCGAAGCGCGCATGCCAGGGTCCATCTCGGTTTTCGGCAGAAGCTCCTTGTCCAGCCAGCGGCCCAGCGTGCGAATCAGGTAGATGCCGATCAGCAAGGCCAGTGCGGCATTGAGCAAGTGCCCGGGGATGATGTTCAGTTTGCGCAGCCCGGCACCGCCGAGAATGGAAAAGACATTGGTGAGCAGTTGCCCGAGCGTCGTGCCGACACCCCCGACGAACAGGGTGACCAGCGCCAGCAGCAAGAGTCCGGCGCGCCCGACCCCCGACAGAACGATCGAGATCTGCTCCAGGCGCCGGTCTTCAATGCCGAGCAACTGCTTGAGCGCCTTGCCGCTGGGGCTTTTGATTGAAAAAAAGTATTCGCAGGCATCTTTGAAGCACTGCATCAGCAAATAGAAACCGGAGAGGATAAGAAAGCCCCAGACCAGTTCATAGGTGACGAACCTGGCCAGGGACACGTAGCCGGTCAGGAGGGAAACCAGGCAGATCACCATCGCAAGACTGGCGAGGGTGTAAAGCACGCCCGCGAACGTCCTGCCGGCTTCATAGGCTTCGCCAGACGCCACGACGGCCCTGCGGACTTTGCCGGTGCGCCACAATAAATCCACCAGAACGCACGTAACAACCAGTGCGACGACCCCTCGACCGGCGATCACGATGCCGCTGCTCATGCCGGTTGCGTTGGTAATCTGGATCATTGTCACCAGAACCAGCAGCACGCCCGCCAGAACCCGCGGATAAGGCTTGAGTGACAGCGCCACCTGATCGGCAAGCGCCGGCAGCCGCCACGACGGGTGTTTCGTGGACAACAGGGCGCGGCTCAACGCGGTGATCAACACGCAGGTGTAGGCGACTTTTTCGAATTCCTGGGAAAACGTCGACAGTGTCGGCGTCAGCGGAGCCTGGCGTGTGAAGACATAAAACAGCAGTTGCAGGGACAGGCCGACCGTCAGCACCGTGGCCAATACGGAAGCCAGCGCCAGGGAACTGCGGCGCAGGCGTCCTTCTGGCATCCGGTGAATGCAAAGCCACGTCAGCCCTCGTTCTGCGAGACGGCGGCCCAGCGTCCAGATAAGCAGGGCCAGCAGCAACAGTACGCTGGTGTAGAGGCGTTGGCCCGGTTGCCAGGCCAGTTTGACGACCTCACTTGCCTGACCGAGGAACGATGCAAAGCGCTGTCGATCATCCATCGAAGGGCTCAGGATCGGTGACCAGAATTCGGGGTTCAGGACGCTTCGGGTGCTCAGGGTCAGTTCGCTTTCCAGCATGTTGCGACGGATGCCGGCAATCTGGGTGATGAGGTCGGTGGCACTCGTTTTCAGGGTGGCCAGGGTTTTCAGGGTGGCGTCGACTTTGTTTTTTTGCTCGGTGAGCGCGACCCTTTGCGCGGTGATATCGGGCTGCTCGGCCGCGGCGTCATCGCGCGGGACAGGCCCCAGCACACCCAGTTGCGCGCGCAGTTGAGTCTGCAGGGGAAGCAGCGAGGTCGAGAGGCGATCGACATCCAGCATGAACATCTGGACGAGGTCCTGCGGGGCCTCCAGCTGGCTGTAGTTATCTACCAGCGAGATCTGTTGTTTGAGGGCGTCCAGCCGAAGTTGCAACGCCTGGAGGTCGCTTGGGGAAACGCTGGGGGGCGCGGCAACCGCCCTGGGCATTGAAATGTCCGCAGGGTCTGCCGCCAACAGCATTCCGGGGCCCGCCCCGAAAAGCGTGAAAGCGACGAAAATCATGGCTTTCAGTGCATGACGCATAGGAGTGCCTGACTCTGTTGTTAGTCATTCAGCCTATGAGGTTAGGTCATCAGTCAAACCTTCGAGCAATAGTTTGTTCGGCTGCCCCCGTTGAACGGGGGCAGGGTGGACGTATCAGACGCGTTCGAACAGCACGGCGATGCCCTGGCCGCCGCCGATGCACATGGTCGCCAGTGCATAACGGCCCTGGACGCGGTGCAGTTCGTGAATGGCCTTGGTCGCGATGATCGCGCCGGTGGCGCCCACCGGATGGCCCAGCGAGATGCCCGAACCGTTGGGGTTGACCTTCTCCGGGTCGAAGCCCAGTTCCTGCGCCACGGCACAGGCTTGCGCGGCGAAGGCCTCGTTCGACTCGATGACATCCAGGTCGGCGACGGTCAGGCCGGCACGCTTGAGTACCAGACGAGTGGCGGGAATCGGGCCGAGCCCCATCAGTTCCGGCTCGACACCGGCGTGGGCATAGCCGACCAGTCGTGCCATTGGTTTGAGGCCTTGGGCGCGCACCATTTCACCGGTGGCCATGATCAACGCACCGGCGCCGTCATTCAGGCCCGAGGCGTTGCCGGCGGTGACGCTACCGTCCTTTTTGAAGGCCGGTTTCATCTTGGCCAGTTGCTCGGCATTGACCTCGGCGCGCACGTGTTCGTCGGTCGCAAAGGTCACGGTGCCTTTGCGCGATGCCACTTCGATTGGCACGATCTGACTGTTGAAGCGGCCTTCGGCGATTGCCCGCGCGGCGCGCTGCTGGCTGAGCATGGCCAGTTCATCCTGGGCCTGACGCGTGATGCCGTAGCGTTCGGCGATGTTTTCCGCGGTGATGCCCATGTGGAAACCGGCAAACGGGTCTTGCAGCACGCCGAGCATGTAGTCGATGGCCTGCATGTCGCCCATGCGTGCGCCCCAACGCGCTTGCGGCAACAGATACGCGCCACGACTCATGGATTCGACGCCACCGGCCAGCGCCGCACCCGCATCACCGAGCATCAGGCTTTGCGCGGCACTGACGATTGCCTGCAAACCGGAACCGCAGAGGCGGTTGACGTTGAAGGCGGGTGTCTCTTTCGGCAGGCCGGCATTCATCGCCACCGCCCGGGAGATGTAGGCGTCGCGGGCTTCGGTCGGGATCACATGGCCCATCACCGCATGGCCGATGTGCTCAGGCGCCAGCCCCGAGCGTTCGATGGCGGCGCGGCAGACGTCAGTGGCCAGTTGAATCGGTGGCACATCCTTGAGCGAGCCGCCGAAGCTGCCGATGGCGGAACGGACGGCGCTGATAACGAAAATGTCGGATGGGTTCATGTGGGTTTCCCTGGTTCGGTCTTGTGCGCGTTTGGCGCTGTTATTGGGGGCAAGAGTCTAGGGGCGGTGATTTGGTTGGGATAGGTCGAAAGTGCTCAAGGGGGGTGGTGTTTTTTGCCATTTGCGGTGGGTGGGGGTATATCCGTTTCTTCGGTCACGGCGGCTATTGGTTTCGCCCTTACGGCGAGTCACTTTCGAAAAGCGCGAAAGTAACCAAAGCGCTTTTGCCCCTTTCGTTCGGTGCCTCGCCTAGGCTCGGCATACCCTCGCTCCGGTCCTGCTCCGTGGGCCCGCCGCGATCGGCCATCCTTGGCCGTGCGCGGCTAACCCGGCATCCATGCCGGGTTGCCCACTGCGCAGAACCTCCACTCGGCCTCTCGAGGGGGCGACCACCGCCACAGCCGCCGAGGCGGCCTGAAAGCCGACCTGGCTCTTCGGTCATGTGCACATTCCCGCACTGTGGTGGCCGCACTAATTTCGGACATTTACGCATTCTCCCTGTAGGAGCCTGCTTGCTGGCGATGGCGTCCGTCCAGTCGAAAAGGAGGGGGACTGACCCACCGCTATCGTCGGAACGCCGCCCGCAGCAAGCCGGCTCCTACAGTTGATCGTATTTATCCAGACACATATGCATTCCCCTTGTAGGAGCCAGCTTGCTGGCGATGGACGCCAACGATAACGCGGGCTGTCTGAATGAACGCGTCGCCCAAATGCTTTTCGCCGGCAAGCCGGCTCCTACAGGGATCGGCGTTTGCTTTTGATTTCCACCACTCATCAGGCCGAGCGTTAGCTCGCCTTCAGCTTTTGATCTGAGCGCCCCCTCGAGAGGCCGAGTGGAGGTTCTGCGTAGTGGGCAACCCGGCATGGATGCCGGGTTAGCCGCCCCCGGCCATGGATGGCCGATGGCGGCGGGCCCACGGAGCAGGACCGGAGCGAGGGCATGCCGAGCCTAGGCGAGGCACCGAACGAAAGGGGCAAGAGCCCTTGGTTACTTGGGGCTCTTCCAAGTGACTCGCCGTAAGGGCGAAACCAATAGCCGCCATCACCGCAGAAACGGATATGCACCCCATCCAACACCGCCCCCCCAGCTCGCGTGCTTTGTGAAGTTCACTAAAACGCAGCGATAAAAAAAAGGCGCGAACCTCACGGAACGCGCCTTTTTCGTTGCAGCGATGTATCAGCTGGCCAGTGCCTTCGACGCCAGCCAGAACAGGCCGGCCGACAGGCCCACGGTTGCCGGCAGGGTCAGGACCCAAGCCAGCAGGATGGTTTTGACGGTGCCGCCCTGCAGGCCGCTTTTGTTGGCGACCATGGTGCCGGCCACGCCCGAAGACAGAACGTGGGTGGTGGACACCGGCAGGCTGAAGATGTTGGCCATGCCGATCAGGCTCGCCGTCGTGATCTGCGCCGACATGCCCTGGGAGTAAGTCATGCCTTGCTTGCCGATCTTCTCGCCGATGGTCAGTACCACGCGTTTCCAGCCGACCATGGTACCGAGGCCCAGGGCCAGTGCGACCGCCAGGATTACCCAGAACGGAGCGTATTCGGTGGTGGTGGTCAGGTCTTTGCGCAGTTTGTCCAGATCAGCCTTTTCACGGGCCGCGAGGCTTGGCAGTTTGCTGACTTTCTTGGCCGTGTCGTCCAGGCAGAGCAGGTAGCGACGCACTTCGATGCGGCTTTCCGCCGACAGCGAGTGGTAATCGGCCACACCTTTAAGGGTGTCGAGCAGGGCGGAAATGGTCGGTTCGGTCTGTTTCGGGTTGCAACGGAATTTCTCCGGCAGATCGCCTTCCACGCTTTTGCCCAGTGCCAGGAACTCGCCCAGCGTATCGGCATTGCGTTTGTAGAACTGGCTCAGGTGCAGGGTCGCATCGCGAGTCCGTTCGATCTGGTACGTGGTGCTGCCCAAGTCGAGGACGAACTGCGCCGGCACGATACCGATCAGCACCAGCATGATCAGGCCGATACCTTTCTGACCATCGTTGGAACCGTGCACGAAGCTCACGGCCATGGCCGAGATCACCAGTACCAGGCGGTTCCAGAACGGCGGATGCTTCTTGTCGTCGATCTTGCGGCGCTGTTCCGGTGTCTTGTGCATCTTGGACAGCGGACGCCACCATTTAAGGCCGATCAGAATCAGCGCGGCGACCAGGAAGCCGGCCATTGGCGAGAACACCAGGGAGGCACCGATATCGATCGCCTTCTGCCAGTTCACACCATCGGCCAACGGAATGTCGTTGATCAGGGCGTTGGCCAGGCCGACCCCGAGGATCGAACCGATCAGCGTGTGGGAGCTGGAGGCCGGGATACCGAAGTACCAGGTGCCCAGGTTCCAGGTGATGGCGGCGGCGAGCAACGAGAACACCATGGCCAGCCCGTGACCGGTGTTCACATTGATCAGCAGTTCTACCGGCAGCAGGTGGACGATGGCATACGCCACGCCGACACCGCCCAGCAGCACGCCAAGAAAGTTGAACACACCGGAAAAGAACACGGCCAGATGAGGCGGCATGGCTTTGGTGTAGATAACAGTGGCCACCGCGTTTGCAGTGTCATGAAAGCCGTTGATGAACTCGAAGGCGAGGACAAAGGCGAGGGCGAGCAAGAGGCTCATAAGCACCCAAGCATCCAGTCCGCTGAATAAATCGATCATGAAGGTTTTCTGACCCGGTCATAAGGGGGCGCGATTATGCCAGAAAAGACTGCTAATCGATGCACTAGCTGCTCATCGGTAACATTCTTCAACGAATTAGTTTGCGGCAATAGCCCAGGCGCCGGGCTTTTACCGGGTTTTGCAAGTCGTTGAATTTCTTTGGAAAGCCCGCAGGCACAAGGTTTTCTCTCTTGTAGGCGAGAGGTTTGAACGCTTGTGTGAAATATCTGAGAAGAGGGCCAGACATGAGCCATTTGCCTCATCAGATGGATGAGGAGGCCGCTGCCCGCTCGTAGCGGGCGCGAATGGCAACATCATTGCTTCCCGCTTTTAACGGGGGCAGGCGCGGGCCCTTGAAAGGAATCAGGCCGGAGCAATCATGGCTCTTCGGCTTTGAGTTCCTTTTCCATCTTCTGCAATTCCTGGGAAAAAGCCTGGTCCTGAACGGTGGCGCGTTTACGCCAGGGTTTGCGTTCCGGTTCGGGCTGAGCGGCGTAGGTGGTGACTTCCCCGCCGTAAACTTCCTTGTAACGTTGTTCCTGGCGCTCAAGTTCCGCGCGCAGTTCGTCTTTCGTCACAGTGCTACCTGTATGGGTTGAGATTAATTCTGGTAAATCGCGCTGCAGCAAATGCATTGACCACGCTCGCCGAAAGGACAATGCCCGCAAAGGCATCGTTTTACGACACGGCAATCAATACTTCCATGTTGCAGGCGGCCACGGCACCAGAGCAAAACGGCTGACGTAGCATCAGATTCCTGTTTCAGCGAGCGCGCTGGCGGAGCATATGAAATGAACGACAGGCACTTGCTGCGGGCAGCCGCGATGGAACATCGTGCTGCCGGGTGACGCAATCGGCAAGTAAAAACCGAGGGGTCACTGAGTTGCATTATAGCGGTCGATTTGCAGAACACTATCGCCAACGAGTTAAAAATGAATGGCAATGTGTGATTGTTTTGTTACTTGAAAGTTTTGTGGTCACTTAGCAGTGATGTCTTTCTGGCGTCATTAAGCCGAACAAGTTAAAGCTTATATGGGGTGCTTTAACGGCGGGTTCAAGCAAAGGTAAAACATGTAATAGAGGGCGAGCCGAAACCTGCACAGCGTCTGTCGCGTCCATAGGGCTGATTGCGATTATCGGTCGGCCGTTCGATAATCGCCCGATCTTGGCTGCCTGTGGCTTGTGCGCCGAGCCCGGGGCCGCATGTAATAGCCTTCGCCGATCCGTGTGGGAAAAGGACCTGATATGAACGAGCAAATGCGCAATTCCTTCGCTTCAGTAGCGCCGCCGATAGTCGCGTCGCCCGCCAAGCGGATCCAGGCCCTGACCGGCGACCCGGATTTCATGACGTCCCTGGCCCGTGGCCTGGCCGTGGTGCAAGCGTTCCAGGAGCGCAAACGGCATTTGACCATCGCCCAGATCAGTCACCGCACGGAAATTCCCCGCGCCGCTGTGCGACGTTGCCTGCACACCCTGATCAAACTCGGCTACGCCACCACCGACGGTCGCACCTATTCGCTGCTGCCCAAAGTGCTGACCCTCGGCCATGCCTATCTGTCCTCGACCCCGTTGGCGGTGTCGGCCCAGCCTTACCTCGACCGCATGAGCGAGCAACTTCATGAGGCCTGCAACATGGCCACACTGGAAGGCGACGACATTTTGTACATCGCCCGCTCGGCGACCACTCAGCGTCTGATCTCGGTGGACCTGTCGGTGGGCGGACGCCTGCCCGCCTATTGCACCTCCATGGGCAGGATTCTTCTCGCGGCACTGGACGACACGTCGCTGCGCGAATACCTCGACCATGCCGACCTGCAAGCCAAGACCAGTCGCACTCTGCATACCCCCGAAGCGCTGCTCGAGTGTCTGCAGGAAGTACGGCAACAAGGCTGGTGCATCGTCGATCAGGAACTGGAACAAGGCCTGCGCTCAATTGCCGTTCCGGTGTACGACGCTTCCGGGCAAGTGGTGGCGGCGCTCAACGTCAGCACGCACGCCGGCCGGGTCAGCCGCAACGAGCTGGAGCAACGGTTCCTGCCGGGTCTGCTGGCGGCCAGCCGCAACCTCAGCGCCCAGTTGTTTGCCTAAGCTGTTCGGTAATCGCCCAGACTCGCGTTTAACGAATTGACGCACTTTCCCCAGGATCACTAATGTCGCGGCAGCGCCAGCCTAGGCTGGCACCTGTCCGACTGCGTTCTTGCGTGGAATAAAAATAATGAACCAGCCTCAGTCTGCTGTAGGAAACTGCCTCGACGTGCAGTCCTTCATCAATGCTCAACCCATTTCGCGCTACCAGTGGCGAGTGGTGATCCTGTGTTTCCTGATTGTCTTCCTTGATGGCCTCGACACCGCGGCCATGGGCTTCATCGCGCCAGCACTGTCCCAGGACTGGGGCATCGATCGCGCCAGCCTCGGTCCGGTGATGAGTGCGGCGTTGATCGGTATGGTCTTCGGCGCACTGGGTTCCGGTCCGTTGGCTGACCGCTTCGGGCGAAAAGTCGTACTGGTGGGCGCCGTGTTGTTGTTCGGCGCCTTCAGCCTGGCGTCGGCTTACAGCACCAATGTCGATCAATTGCTGGTGCTGCGCTTCCTGACCGGCCTGGGCCTCGGTGCCGGTATGCCGAACGCCACGACGTTGCTGTCGGAATACACCCCGGAGCGCAAAAAATCCCTGCTGGTGACCAGCATGTTCTGCGGCTTCAACCTCGGCATGGCCGGTGGCGGGTTTATTTCGGCCAAGCTGATTCCGGCGTTCGGCTGGCACAGCCTGTTGCTGATCGGCGGAATTCTGCCGCTGATCCTCACCGTCGTTTTGCTGCTCTGGCTGCCGGAATCGGCGCGTTACCTGGTTGTGCGCAATCGCGGCACCGACAAGGTACGCAAGGCGCTGGCGCCGATCGATCCGAGCGTTGTCGCTCAGGCATCCAGCTTCAGTGTGCCGGAACAGAAAACCGTGAAGGCGCGCAACGTGTTTGCAGTGATCTTCTCCGGCACTTACAGCACCGGCACCTTGCTGTTGTGGCTGACCTACTTCATGGGCCTGGTGATCGTTTACCTGCTGACCAGTTGGCTGCCGACGCTGATGCGTGACAGCGGCGCGAGCATGGAGCAAGCGGCGTTTATCGGCGCGCTGTTCCAGTTCGGCGGCGTGTTGAGCGCCGTGGGCGTAGGCTGGGCGATGGACCGGTTCAATCCGCACAAAGTCATCGGCACTTTCTACTTGCTGGCCGGGGTGTTTGCCTACGCGGTAGGGCAGAGCCTGGGCAACATCACGCTGTTGGCAACCCTGGTGCTGGTGGCGGGGATGTGTGTCAACGGCGCGCAATCGGCGATGCCTTCTTTGGCGGCGCGGTTTTATCCGACTCAAGGGCGGGCGACGGGCGTGTCGTGGATGCTCGGGATTGGTCGCTTTGGCGCGATCCTCGGGGCGTGGATGGGCGCGACGTTGCTGGGGTTGGGCTGGAACTTTGAACAAGTGCTGACGGCGCTGGTGATTCCGGCGGCGTTGGCGACTACGGCGGTGGTGATCAAGGGCATGGTCAGCCATGCGGATGCGACCTGAGTCCGGGTTTCAGAATCTTCAGTGAGTTTGATGGCCTCTTCGCGGGCAAGCCTCGCTCCTACAGGTTCAGTGATTACCCGTAGGAGCGAGGCTTGCCCGCGAAGCTTTTGAGGTCGGTAGCGAGACAACAATCTGTTCGATAAACGAACACTCAGTCGATTATCGGATTGTTTGGCGTTTTTATGGGGCTTACTCTCTAGTCATTCCGGCGCGCGCATCGCGCCTTTTTCTACCACTGTCGGTTCATAACAAAACGGGAGCCTGCCCCATGGCTGAAATCCTTTCGCTGCACGACGCGGTGAAGCAATTCGTTAACGACGGCGATACCGTTGCGCTCGAAGGCTTCACTCACCTGATCCCTACGGCGGCAGGTCACGAAATCATTCGTCAGGGCAAGAAAGATCTGACGCTGGTGCGGATGACGCCTGACCTGATCTACGACCAGTTGATCGGCGCCGGTTGTGCTCGCAAGCTGATTTTCTCCTGGGGCGGCAACCCGGGCGTGGGTTCGCTGCACCGTCTGCGTGATGCGGTCGAGAAGCAGTGGCCGCACCCGCTGGAAATCGAAGAACACAGCCACGCCGACCTGGCGAACGCCTACGTCGCTGGCGCCTCCGGCCTGCCGTTCGCGGTGCTGCGTGCCTACGCCGGTTCCGACCTGCCGAAGGTCAACCCGCTGATCAAATCCGTTACCTGCCCGTTCACCGGCGAAGTGTTGGCCGCCGTGCCTTCGGTGCGCCCGGACATCACCGTGATTCACGCGCAGAAAGCCGACCGTAAAGGCAACGTGCTGCTCTGGGGCATCCTCGGCGTGCAGAAAGAAGCCGCACTGGCCGCCAAGCGTTGCATCGTCACCGTTGAAGAAATCGTCGACGACCTCAACGCACCGATGAACTCCTGCGTGCTGCCGACCTGGGCGTTGAGCGCTGTCTGCCATGTTCCCGGCGGTGCGCATCCGTCTTACGCCCACGGCTACAACGAGCGTGACAACCGTTTCTATCAGGCCTGGGACCCGATTGCCCGCGACCGTGAAACCTTCACCGCGTGGATCAACGAGTACATCCATGGCTGCGCTGACTTCAGCGAGTTCCAGGCCAAGCTGGCCGCTGCTTCGGAGGCGAAGTAATGACTTACACCACCAATGAAATGATGACCGTTGCCGCCGCTCGCCGACTGAAGAATGGTTCGGTGTGCTTCGTTGGCATCGGCCTGCCGTCGAAAGCGGCCAACCTGGCGCGGCTGACGTCCTCGCCCGACGTAGTCCTGATCTATGAATCGGGTCCGATCGGTGCCAAGCCGAGTGTATTGCCGCTGTCGATTGGTGACGGTGAACTGGCGGAAACCGCTGACACCGTGGTCCCGACCGGTGAGATTTTTCGCTACTGGTTGCAGGGCGGGCGCATCGACGTCGGTTTTCTCGGCGCCGCGCAAGTGGACCGCTTCGGCAACATCAACACCACGGTAGTCGGCGATTATCACGCACCGAAAGTCCGTCTGCCGGGCGCCGGTGGCGCGCCGGAAATCGCCGGTTCGGCCAAAAGCGTGTTGATCATCCTTAAACAGTCGTCGCGTTCCTTCGTCGACAAGCTCGACTTCATCACCTCGGTCGGCCATGGCGAGGGCGGCGATTCGCGCAAGCGTCTGGGTCTGCCGGGCGCCGGTCCGGTCGGCATTATTACCGACCTGTGCATCATGGAACCGGAAGCGGGCACCCATGAATTCGTGGTCACGGCGTTGCACCCTGGCGTGACCCGCGAGCAAGTGGTTGCGGCCACCGGTTGGGCGATTCGTTTCGCTGACACTGTTGAACACACCGCCGAGCCGACCGAGGTTGAACTCAAGGCACTCAGGGATCTGGAAGCCCGCACCGCCGCCGCCCACGGCCAAGCACCCGGAGAAGCGTGATGCGTGACGTTTATATCTGCGACGCGATTCGCACCCCCATCGGCCGTTTCGGCGGTGGCCTGTCGGCGGTTCGCGCCGACGACCTGGCCGCCGTGCCGATCAAGGCCTTGATGGAGCGCAACCCGTCGGTGGACTGGAACGCCGTGGACGAGGTGTTCCTCGGCTGCGCCAACCAGGCCGGTGAAGACAATCGCAACGTGGCGCGCATGGCGCTGCTGTTGGCGGGCCTGCCGGAAGCCATTCCGGGCGTGACCCTCAATCGCCTCTGCGCTTCGGGCATGGATGCCATCGGCACCGCGTTCCGCGCCATCGCCAGCGGTGAAATGGAACTGGCGATTGCCGGCGGCGTCGAGTCGATGTCCCGCGCACCGTTTGTGATGGGCAAGGCCGATGCGGCGTTCTCGCGCAACATGAAGCTGGAAGACACCACCATCGGCTGGCGTTTCATCAACCCGTTGATGAAAGCGCAATACGGTGTCGATGCGATGCCGCAGACCGCCGATAACGTGGCGGACGATTATGAAGTGTCCCGCGAGGATCAGGACGCGTTTGCCCTGCGCAGTCAGCAGCGGACTGCCGCCGCGCAAGCTGCAGGATTTTTCGCGGAAGAAATCGTTGAAGTGCGGATTGCCCACAAGAAGGGTGAAACCGTCGTCAGCCAGGACGAACATCCTCGCGCCGACACTACGCTGGAAACCCTGGCCAAACTGAAACCGGTCAACGGTCCCGACAAAACCGTCACCGCCGGCAATGCGTCGGGTGTGAACGACGGCGCGGCGGCACTGATTCTGGCCTCGGCCGACGCGGTGAAGAAACACGGTTTGACCGCTCGCGCCAAAGTGCTGGGCATGTCCAGCGCCGGTGTCGCACCGCGTGTCATGGGCATTGGCCCGGTGCCGGCAGTGCGCAAACTGACCGAACGCCTCGGCCTGGCGGTCAGCGATTTCGATGTGATCGAACTCAACGAAGCCTTCGCCAGCCAAGGCTTGGCGGTGTTGCGTGAACTGGGCCTGGCGGACGACGCGGCGCAGGTCAACCCGAACGGTGGCGCCATTGCCCTGGGCCATCCGCTGGGCATGAGCGGTGCGCGCCTGGTGTTGACGGCGTTGCATCAGCTGGAAAAAACCGGTGGCAAGAAAGGTCTGGCGACCATGTGCGTCGGCGTTGGCCAGGGTCTGGCCTTGGCCATCGAACGGGTCTGACCCACAGCAGTGACAATAAGAACTGAGGAAAGCGAAATGACTGACAAGCCTGGTTACCGTCGCCCGCAGGAAGGCACCCAGCCGGAGTACCTGCACCCGACGTATCAATCCACCAACCGTCGCTCACCGTCGAAGCCGTTGGTGTTTTTGCCTCATTCGTTGTCGGAAATTACCGGTCCGACCATCGGCGCCGAACGCGTCAATGAGAAGGACAATGACCTGACGGCCCAGCACAAGGGCGAGCCGCTGGGCGAGCGCATCATCATTCACGGCCGCGTGCTGGATGAAAACGGTCTGCCGGTGCCGGGGATTCTGGTGGAGATCTGGCAGGCCAACGCCGCCGGTCGCTACAACCATGCCCGTGACCTGCACGACGCGCCGCTGGACCCGAACTTCACCGGCACCGGCCGCACCGTGACCGACGCCGATGGCTGGTATCAATTCCAGACCATCAAGCCCGGCGCTTATCCGTGGGGCAACCACCACAATGCCTGGCGTCCGGCGCACATCCATTTTTCGCTGTTCGGGCCGAGCATCCTGACGCGCCTCGTCACGCAGATGTATTTCCCCGGCGACCCGTTGCTGGCGTACGACCCGATCTACAACTGCGTGCCCGATACCAGCGCCAAAGAGCGCTTGATCGCCAGTTTTGACCTGGAAAAAACCATCCCTTCCTATGCCCTCGGTTACCGCTGGGACATCGTCTTGCGCGGCCGCGACGCCACGCCGATGGAGAAATAAGATGACGCTGACTGCGACCACGTCCCACACCGTCGGGCCGTATTACCACATCGGCCTGACCTGGCTGAACCGCGAAAACCTGACCGTCGAACAAACCCTGGGCGAGCGCGTGGCGATCACCGGGCAAGTCATCGACGGCAACGGTGACATCGTCAACGATGCGATGCTGGAAGTCTGGCAGGCCAATGCCGCCGGCAAGTACGACCACCCCGAAGACGATCAGGCCAAACCGCTGGACCCGAACTTCGAAGGCTTTGGCCGGATCCCGGTGGATGCCGAAGGGCGCTTCCGCTTCACCACGATCAAGCCGGGCACGGTGGAAGGCCTGAAAGGTTCGACCCAGGCGCCACACCTGGTGGTGCTGGTGTTTGCCCGCGGGCTGGTGAAGCACTTGCTGACGCGGATTTACTTTGATGGCGAGCCGGCCAACGTCGCCGACCCGTTGTTGGAGTGCGTGCCAGCCGAACGCCGCAATACCTTGCTGGCGAAGCAGGATGCGACCGGTGTTTATCAGTGGAATGTGATTCTGCAAGGCACGGATGCGGAGACGGTGTTCTTCGACTACTGAAAACACCACAAATCCTTGTAGGAGCCAGCTTGCTGGCGATTGCGGTGTGTCATTCAGCATCGATGGCACTGACACACCGCAATCGCTGGCAAGCCAGCTCCTACAAGGGATCTGTATTGCTTGTGTGGAACGGGACTGTTGCAAAGTGTGTCTAGACTCTCACTGTCCCCATTGAGTGAAAAACAATGACAACGCCAATCGCTTCAACCGCGCTATACACCGGCGAAGAGCGCAGCAAACGAATCTTCGCGATTGTCGGCGCCTCGTCCGGCAACCTCGTCGAATGGTTCGACTTCTACGTCTACGCCTTTTGCGCGATCTATTTCGCACCCGCCTTTTTCCCGTCCGACAACCCCACGGTGCAGTTGGTCAACACCGCGGGCGTGTTTGCCGCCGGGTTCCTGATGCGCCCGATTGGCGGCTGGATTTTCGGTCGCGTCGCGGACAAGCACGGGCGCAAGAATTCGATGCTGATATCGATTCTGATGATGTGCTTCGGTTCGTTGCTCATCGCGTGCCTGCCGACCTATAAGGACATCGGCGTCTGGGCGCCGATCATGCTGCTGTTCGCCCGTTTGCTCCAGGGCCTGTCGGTGGGCGGCGAATACGGCACCACCGCCACCTACATGAGCGAAGTCGCCCTCAAGGGCCAGCGCGGTTTCTTCGCCTCGTTCCAGTACGTGACTTTGATTGGCGGGCAACTGCTGGCGGTGTCGCTGGTGGTGGTGCTGCAACAGTTCCTCACCGAGGATGACCTGCGTGCCTACGGCTGGCGGATTCCGTTCGTGGTCGGTGCCATGGCGGCATTGGTTTCGCTGTACCTGCGTCGTTCGCTGAAAGAAACCACCAGCAAGGAAATGCGCGAAAACAAGGACGCCGGCAGCATTCGCGCGCTGTTCCGCGACCATAAGGCCGCGTTCATTACCGTGCTCGGCTATACCGCCGGTGGCTCGCTGATTTTCTACACCTTCACCACGTACATGCAGAAGTACCTGGTGAACACCGCCGGCATGCATGCCAAGACCGCCAGCTACATCATGACCGGCGCGCTGTTCCTTTATATGTGCATGCAGCCGATCTTCGGCATGCTCTCGGACAGGATCGGCCGCCGGAGCTCGATGCTGTGGTTTGGCGCACTCGGCACGCTGTGCACCGTGCCGATTCTGCTCAGCCTGAAAAGCGTCACCAGTCCGTTCCTGGCCTTCGTGCTCATTACCCTGGCGCTGGCGATTGTCAGTTTCTACACCTCGATCAGCGGTCTGGTAAAAGCCGAAATGTTCCCGCCTGAGGTACGTGCATTGGGTGTTGGCCTGGCTTACGCGGTGGCGAATGCAATATTCGGTGGTTCAGCGGAGTATGTAGCCTTGAGCCTCAAAGCGGTCGGCATGGAAAACTCCTTCTACTGGTACGTGACGTTGATGATGGCGATAGCGTTTCTGTTCAGCCTGCGTCTGCCCAAACATGCGAAGTATCTAGAAAACGACCTTTGATCCACACCCGCGGGCCCAAGCGGCCCGCGCCTCCAGGGACTGTTTATGAACCAGCGACCGGGCAATCAATTGTTCGATGCCTATTTCACTGCGCGCGATATGCGCGAGGTGTTTTGCGATCAGGGCCGGGTTCAGGCCATGCTCGATTTCGAAGCGGCGCTGGCCCGCGCCGAGGCGCATGTCGGGTTGATTCCGCAGATGGCGGTGGCACCTATCGAAGCGGCTTGCCGCGCCGGGCATTACGATTTCGCCGCCCTCGGCGAGGCGATTGCCACGGCCGGTAATTCGGCGATTCCACTGGTGAAGGCGTTGGGCAAACAGATCGCGACCACCGATGCCGACGCCGAGCGCTATGTGCATCTGGGCGCCACCAGCCAGGACGTGATGGACACCGGCCTGGTGCTGCAATTGCGCCGGGCGCTGGAACTGATTGAGAGCGATCTGGCGCAACTGGGCGAAACCCTTTCAACGCAAGCCCAGCGTTATGTCGCCACGCCGCTGGCCGGTCGCACCTGGTTGCAGCACGCAACGCCGGTCACCTTGGGCATGAAGATCGCCGGTTGGCTGGGCGCCGTCACCCGTGGCCGTCAACGCCTGCAAGAACTCAAACCGCGCCTGCTGGTGCTGCAATTCGGCGGCGCCTCCGGGACCCTCGCGGCCCTCGGTGCGCAAGCGCTGCCGATTGCCGACGCGCTGGCCACGGAGCTGCACCTGACGTTGCCCGACCAACCGTGGCACACGCAACGCGACCGTCTGGTGGAGTTCGGTTCGGTGCTGGGATTGATCGCCGGCAGTCTCGGCAAGCTCGGTCGCGATATCAGCCTGTTGATGCAGACTGAAGCGGGCGAAGTGTTCGAACCCTCGGCGCCGGGCAAGGGCGGTTCGTCGACCATGCCGCACAAACGCAACCCGGTGGGCGCCGCCGTGCTGATCGGCGCTGCAACACGGGTTCCCGGTCTGCTCTCGACCCTGTTCAGTGCGATGCCGCAAGAGCACGAGCGCAGCCTCGGCCTGTGGCATGCCGAGTGGGAAACCCTGCCGGAGATTTGTTGCCTGGTGTCCGGCAGCCTCAAGCAGGCATTGCTGGTGGCAGACGGACTGGAAGTGGACGCCGAGCGCATGGCCCGCAACCTCGACCTGACCCAAGGCCTGGTGCTGGCCGAAGCGGTGAGCATCGTTCTCGCGCAACGGGTCGGCCGCGACACCGCGCATCATTTACTGGAGCAGTGCTGCAAGCGCGCCGTGGCCGAGCAACGGCATTTGCGCGCGGTGCTGGGCGACGAGCCGCACGTGACCGCCGAGCTCTCGGCTGCTGAACTCGATCATCTGCTGGACCCCGCTCACTACCTCGGACAGGCCCGTACCTGGGTCGAGCGAGCGGTGGCTGAACATTCTGCGTTAACTGCCTGAAGGAGACTGCTGTGGCTTTCGTACAACTCGCCGAGGGCGAACTGCACTACCAAATTGAAGGGCCGCACTTCGATGGCCCGGTCGATGCGCCGGTGCTGGTGCTGTCCAACTCGCTGGGCACCGACCTGCACATGTGGGACGCGCAAATTGCCGCGTTCACCGAGCATTTCCGGGTGCTGCGTTTTGATACCCGTGGCCACGGCAAATCCCTGGTCACGCCGGGGCCGTACAGCATCGAACAACTGGGCCGAGACGTGTTGGCGCTGCTGGATGCGTTGCACATTGAGAAGGCGCATTTCTGCGGCTTGTCGATGGGCGGCTTGATTGGCCAGTGGCTGGGCATCAATGCCGGTGATCGATTGAACAAACTGGTGGTGTGCAACACCGCCGCGAAAATCGGCGACCCGTCGATCTGGAACCCGCGCATCGAAACCGTGTTGCGTGACGGCGCGGCGGCGATGGTTGCGCTGCGCGATGCATCGATTGCGCGCTGGTTTACCCCGGACTTTTCCGAGGCCAATCCGGCGGCGGCGAAACGGATTACCGACATGCTCGCGGCCACTTCGCCACAAGGTTACGCAGCCAATTGCGCTGCCGTGCGCGATGCCGATTTCCGTGATCAGTTGTCCTCGATCAAAGTGCCGCTGCTGGTGATCGCCGGCACCGAAGACGCGGTCACGCCGCCGTCCGGTGGGCACTTCATCCAGGAACATGTGGCAGGTGCCGAGTACGCCGAGTTCTACGCGGCGCACCTGTCCAACGTGCAGGCCGGCGATGCGTTCAGTGATCGCGTTCTCGCTTTTTTGCTGGGTCATTGAGGGGGAAATCCGTGGACGAGAAACAACGTTACGACGAGGGCATGAACGTCCGTCGCGCAGTCCTCGGCGACGCCCATGTCGACCGCAGCCTGAACGCGTTGACCGAGTTCAATTCGGAGTTTCAGGAGATGATCACCCGCCACGCGTGGGGCGACATCTGGACCCGACCTGGCCTGCCGCGCCATACCCGCAGCCTGATCACCATCGCCATGTTGATCGGCATGAACCGTGAGGGTGAACTCAAACTGCACCTGCGTGCCGCCGCCAACAATGGCGTGACCCGTGGCGAGATCAAGGAAGTGATCATGCAGAGCGCCATCTATTGCGGCATCCCGGCGGCGAATGCGACGTTTCATTTGGCCGAGTCGGTTTGGGACGAGTTGGGCGTCGAGTCCCGGGAATAATGTTCGCGATTTGCGGTGCATGAATTGACGCCTTCGCGGGCAAGCCTCGCTCCTACAGAGGTTGTGATAATCCTGTAGGAGCGAGGCTTGCCCGCGAACGCAATGTCATGTGTTACACCGTCGCGACGATGAATATCCGCTTGAACGGAAACAGCGTTCGCCCGTCGCTCTCCGGCGGGTAATGCGCGTGTACGCGCATCAGGTAGTGGTAAATGAAGCGCGCCTGTTCGTCGGGCTTGAGCCCCTGCATGACTGGTCGCAGCGCCGAGACCTTGACCCAGTCATAGATCGGCGATTGGCCACAGACCACCTGCAATTGCTCGGTCTCCCAGATGTCCAGGGTGTCAGTGATCGGGGCGAGCAAGCGGTAGTAATCTTCCAGCGACAAGAGCGTTCGTGCGGCCATGGCCTCGCGCAGTTGCGCCGTGCCTAACGGTTGGCCGCACGCCCCCGCGTCTTCCAGCGTGTCGAGCACCAACCGATACCACAACGCATCCCGCCAGTCGGGCATGTGCGCTGCCAGGCAACCGCCTGGGTTGAGCTGCTTGAGCAGTCGCGGCAGCAGTTGATGGTGATCCTTGATGAAGTGCAAAACGGCGGCGGCGAACAGCAGGTCTGCTGGCTGTTCGGGCTGCCAGTCGAGCAGGTCACACTGTTTCCACAGCGCCTTGATGGGCAGAAGGCGGGCTTCGTCGAGCATTTGTCCGGAGCTGTCGATACCCTGCAACTGCGCGCGAGGCCAACGCTTGGCCAACAGTTGCGTGGCGATGCCGGTGCCGCACCCCAGGTCATAAATACGTTGGGGCGATTTGAGTTCGACACGACCGAGCAATTCATTCACCGGTCGTTGCCTGAGGCGCGAAAACTGCTGGTACGCCTTGGCGTCCCAGTGCGTGCAGGCGCTCCCTGCCTTATCAAGTTTGACGCTCATGAGGTGGTCCTCTCTGGCGGTTACAGTTGTCTTCCGATGACGTTCAGGGTTTTCAGGACAACTGCCACACCTTTGCGCGTGTCCGGCTCGTTCAGCAGTTTGATCAACGCGTAGACCCCCGGTGGCTCAGGGGCGGCGGCGACTTCGGCACGGGCCATGCGCACGGCGTTACTTAAAGTCCAGGTGGTTGCGGTAGCGTTTTCGAGTAACCGCGCCAGTTTTTCCACCATGGCGGGGTCCAGCAGGTCGATTATGTCCGAGATCAACGAAAGCAAATCGACAAGGTTATCCAGTCGCCCGCCATCGATCAGCGGCTGCAGTTTTGCCATCAAGGCAACGAGTCCCTCCGACCTGTCGGCCGTGCCGATGGCGAGGGTTTCATCTGTCAGGTTTGTCATTGTGTTTGTCTCCCAGAACCCGTCACAGCATGCCCCGGGCAACCGCCCAGTACAGGCCACGATTGAAGCCGTGTCTGAGCAGGCCACCGAGTTTCGTCGGTGGAGTTGGCAGAACGTCGCACGCGTAGTTGTACCAAAGCGGCATGCCGGCACAGAGGCCCATTTGCGCGACGGCCTGAACCCGTCCGTCGTAGACATCGATGGGACCACCGAGGCGGATTTCAGCGGTAATGTTGTTGGCGATCACCGGTGCCTGGTTATGGCATGCGCCACCGGCCTTGCTCACCGGTAGATCGACGGCGTCGCCGATCACCCAGACGTTTTTCAGACCGTAGACTTGCAGGGTTTCATGATTGGTGGGCAGCCAGCCTTCGTTATTGGGCGCTTGTGACGCTCCGGACTCGAGCACGGCATCCACGGCGCGGATCGGCGGCGTTGCCATCAGGATGTCGTAGGACTGCGCGTCGCCTTCTGCGGAGTAGGCGATTTTGCTGTCGGGATCGACACGATCCAGGGTGAACCCACGCTGAAAACGGATGTTTTTCTGCTCGAAAATACTCGGCAGAATTTCCCCTGTCGGTCGTTGCAGGAATAGGCAGTTACGCAGTAACTGAGCGGTTGTCGGGTAGGTGTAGATAATTTCCACCTTGTCCCGCACACCTCTACGCCGCAAATAATCATCGAGCATCAAGGTGGTTTCGACGGGCGCGATGCCGCATTGATGCGGCACGTTCGGTGTTTGCGGGAAGGACACGGTAATGAAGATCCGGCCTTTTTCGATGGTGCTCAACTTCTGCGCCAGTTGCCGGGCCGGGTCGTATTGATAGAAGTGGTCGCCGGCTTCTTTCAAACCTTCGATACGTTCCGGGGCAGGGACGCAACCGGTGGCGATGACCAGAAAATCGTAATCGTAGACTTTGCCGCTGCGGGTCTTGAGGCGTTGCCCAGGGAAATCAAAACGCATCACTTCTTCAACGTTGAAGGTGATTTCCGGGCGCAACAATGAGCGTTCCGGGCGCTTGAGTTCTTCCTGAAAAAACAGGTTGAACGCCACGTACATGAACGCAGGTTTGTAGTAGTGATCGGGGGAGTTGGACAGCAGGGTAATCAGGACTTCGCCGCGCAGGATTTCTGGATACAGCTTGTTGACCAGTTGATTGGCCAGCATGGTTCCACCGACGCCGCCACCGACGATAACTATTCGCTTGCTCATACCTGACCTCCGTGGTCATGGCAGCTTCGCGTACAGCATCCGGAGATAACGGAAGAAAATGGGGGCTCCTACATCAGGCTGGAGAACTTGAACGCCTTGATGACTGTATCTGCGGTTCAATAATTCGCCAGTTCATCGCGACCAGCGGTCAGCGCCAGCGTTTCCCGCAATGGGCAACGCTGGCGCTGAGGCTTACAACAAACTGATCGGGTAGCTGATGATCAACCGGTTCTCGTCGAACTCGTTGTTGCTGTAGTCGCGGCGCATGGTCGAGTTGCGCCATTTGACGTTCAGGTCCTTCAGCGCACCGCTTTGTACGGTGTAGCCCAGTTCACTCTCGCGGCCCCATTCCTTGCCGTCGGTGATGGTGCCGGTGTGTACGTTTTCGCCGCTGATGTAGCGGTTCATCAGGGTCAGGCCCGGTACACCGAGCGCAACGAAGTTGTAGTCGTGGCGCACTTGCCAGGATTTTTCCCGCGCGTTGTCATAGCTGGAGTTGTAGCTGTCGTTGGCCAGGGTGCCGCCGCTGGTGCCGTTGACGCGCATCCAGGCGCTGTCGCCGGTGAGTTTTTGCAGGCCGACGTAGAAGGTGTTGCCGCCGTATTTGGCGGAAAGCATTCCCGACCAGGTCTTGTTGTCCAGGTCGCCGGCGCGGGCGCTGCCGTCTTCTTTGCCATAGAAGAAACCGAGGTTGGCACCCAGGGTCCAGTCGCCGACGGGTTGGCTGTGGGTCAGGTTGACGAATTGCTGGCTGTAGATGTCCTTGAGTTCGGCGTTCCACAGGCCGATCTGGGTGCGCTTCTCGTTGAACAGGTATTCGCCGCCCTGGAAGTTGAAGCGGTCGGAGGTGAACGCCGCTTTGCCGGTCATCGACATGTCGTTCATGCTGCTGTCGTCACGCGGGCTGTTCTGGCGGAACTGGCCGCCGTAGAGCGTCAGGCCGTTGATTTCCTTTGAGGTGATCTGACCGCCACGGAAGGTTTGTGGCAGCGAGCGCCCATCGTCCGAACGCAGGATCGGCAGCACCGGCATCCATTCGCCGACCTTCACTTCGGTCTGCGACAGCTTGGCCTTGAACGCCACGTTGGTGCGACCGAAGTTGTCCGCCGGGCGACCATCGTGGTCCAGCGGCAGCAACTGCGTACCGCCGGTGCCTTTACCGCCGTCGAGTTTTACCGAGTACAGCCCCAGCACATCCATGCCGAAGCCGACGGTGCCTTGGGTGAACCCGGACTTGGCGTCGAGGATGAAACTTTGCGTCCACTCTTCAGCCTTGCCCTGTGCCTTGGTCGGGTTGGTGAAGTTGCGGTTGATGTAGAAGTTGCGCAGGTTCAGGTTGACCTTGGCCCCTTCGACAAAACCCGCCTCTTCGGCCGTGGCGGGCAGGGCGGCGCCGGCCAGTGCGAGGGCGATCAGGCTGGGAACGAAATAAGTGGAAGGCGTCATGGGCTCGGTCTCTCTAATTCTTGGAGATGAAACGGGGCGATGCCGCAACCGTCCGGTTGCAGACAAAAAGATTCGAATTCAAATGAAACGGGGCGAGATCAGCCGGACAGGGCGGGGCGCGGGGGCATGGTGTCGAACCTGTTGTTATTGGTTTTGTGTGGCGAATGGTGCGGGGAATGAACTGGATGGTTCAATTGGTAAAAGCGGGTTTTGGGCGATTATCGAACGCAACATTTGCTGGGTTTTTGTGTTGTTAATATTGGCCCCTTCGTCGGAATGCCGCCCAGACCAAGCCCGCTCCTACGGGTTAGCGTGGTTCACACATTTTGTGATCGACACGCAACCTGTAGGAGCGGGCTTGGTCTGGGCGGCATTCCGACGAAGGGGCCATAACAGACACCACAACTTTCCAGCAGACAACAAAAAGCCCACCAAACGGTGGGCTTCGTGTTTACAGCAATTCGATCAGAACAACTTCAGCTTCGGCGCTTCTTCTTTCAGCGGCTCGACTTTTGCTGTCTGCTCGTTCCAGCCACCGCCCAGTGCCTTGTACAGATTCACGGCGCTGGTCAGTTGCGCCAGGCGGTCGGTGATCAGCGCCTGTTGGGCACTGAACAGCTGACGCTGGGCATCGAGGAAGGTCAGGTTGCTGTCGACGCCGATGCGATAACGACGCTCCGCCAGACGGTAGTAGTCCTGGTTGGCGGTGACGAAATCACGCTGGGCCTGCAACTGCTCGGTGTAGGTCTGGCGGGCGGCCAGGCCGTCGGCGACTTCCTGGAAGGCCGTTTGAATGGACTTCTCGTAGTTCGCCACGCCGATGTCTTTCTGGATTTTCGAGTAATCCAGGCTGGCGCGCAGGCTGCCGGCGTTGAAGATCGGCAGGTTGATTTGCGGCTGGAACAACCACGTGCCCGAACCACCCTTGAACAGACCGGACAGGTCCGGGCTCAACGTACCGGCATTGGCGGTGAGGCTGATGCTCGGGAAGAACGCTGCACGCGCCGCGCCGATGTTGGCGTTGGCCGCTTTCAGGTTGTATTCGGCTTGCAGAATGTCCGGACGACGTTGCAGCAGATCCGACGGCAGGCCGGGCGGTACGTCGCTCAGCAAATCGTCAGACAGCGGCCTGGCTTCTCGCAGATTGGCCGGGATGCCGGTGCCGAGCAGCAGCACCAGGCTGTTTTCATCCTGGGCGACCTGGCGGGTGTAACGGGCCAGTTGCGCACGGGCGTTTTCTACCGAGGTGCGCGACTGCGCCAGGTCCAGCGCCGAGGCTACGCCCACTTCGTTGCTGCGCGCGGTGAGCTTGTAGCTCTCCTCGAACGCAGCGAGGGTGTCCTGAGTCAGCTTGCGCAGCTCTTTATCGGCCTGCCAGGTCAGGTAGGCATTCGCCACGCTGGCCACCAGGCTGATTTGTGTGCTGCGACGGCCTTCTTCGGTGGCGAAGTATTTTTGCAGGGCTTCTTCGTTCAGGCTGCGAACCCGACCAAACAGGTCGAGTTCATAGGCGCTGATGCCGACGGTGGCCGAGTAGGAACTGGTGATGCCTGCCTGACCGCTCTGCGAAGCGTCAGCCGGAACCCGCTGACGGCTGCCGGTACCGTTGGCCGAAACCGCCGGGAACAGGTCGGCACGCGAGATGCGGTATTGCGCAGCGAACGCGTCGATGTTCAGCGCCGCGACACGTAGGTCACGGTTGTTTTCCAGGGATAGCTGGATCAGCTGCTGCAGCGCAGGGTCATGGAAAAACTGCTTCCAGCCCTGTTCAGCGGCGGCCTGGTTCGGCGCCTGGGCCGGCGAATACGCCGGGCCTTGCGGGTACTGGGCGGCCACCGGCGCTTCAGGCTGCTGATAATCGGGTATCAGCGAGCAGCCGCTCAGCACGAAGGCCGCGACTGCGATGGAGAGTAGCGACTTGCTCATTAGCCAGCCTCTTTAGAAGGTTCAATAGCGTCGTCCTGATCGGCGATTTTTCGCTGACCCATGGCCGACACGGTGACGAAGAACAACGGGACCCAGAAGATCGCCAATACGGTGGCGGTGATCATACCGCCAATTACCACGGTACCGATGGCGTGTTGGCTGCCCGAGCCGGCGCCGCTGGAAATGGCCAGCGGCACTACGCCGAGAATGAACGCCAGGGAGGTCATGATGATCGGGCGCAAACGCATGCGGCAAGCCTCGATGGCAGCCTCCTGCAAGCTCTTGCCCTGTTCATGCAGATCCTTGGCGAACTCGACGATCAGAATGGCGTTTTTCGCCGCCAGACCGATGGTGGTCAACAGACCCACGAGGAAGTACACGTCGTTGGACAGACCCCGCAGGCTGGTGGCCATCAACGCACCGATAATCCCCAGTGGCACCACGAGCACCACGGCAATCGGAATCGACCAGCTTTCATACAACGCCGCCAGGCACAGGAACACCATCAGAATCGACAGCGCGAACAGTGCAGGCGCCTGGGAGCCCGCCAGTCGTTCTTCATACGACAGACCGGTCCAGGAAATACCGACACCGGCCGGCAGTTTCAGGGCAAGCGCCTCGACTTCGGCCATGGCTTCACCGGTGGAATAACCCGGGGCAGGGGAGCCGAGGATTTCCATCGCTTCTACGCCGTTGTAACGGGCCAGTTTTGGCGAACCGTAAATCCACTCACCCTTGGCAAACGCGGTGAAGGGAACCATGGTTCCGGTGCTGTTGCGCACGTACCACTTCTTCAGGTCTTCAGGGCTCATGCGCGCGCCGGGCTGGCCTTGCACGTAAACCTTCTTCACACGACCACGGTCGATGAAGTCGTTCACATAGCTACTGCCCAAGGCAATCGACAAGGTGTTGTTGATGTCGGCGATGGTAACGCCCAGCGCACTGGCCTTCTCGTCGTCGATTTCCAACTGGAATTGCGGCTCGTCGTTCAGACCGTTCGGGCGTACTTGCGCCAGCACTTTGCTCTGCGCCGCCATGCCGAGGAACTGGTTACGGGCAGCCATCAGCTTTTCGTGACCGATACCGGCGCGGTCTTGCAGGAACACGTCGAAACCGGTGGCGTTACCCAGCTCCAGCACCGCTGGCGGTGCGAAAGCGAACACCATGGCGTCACGGAAGGTGAAGAAGTGCTGTTGCGCACGGGCCGCGACTTTGAACACGTTGTTGTCGGCGTTACGTTCGTGCCACGGCCTCATCATGATGAACGCCATACCCGAACTCTGGCCACGGCCGGCGAAGTTGAAGCCGGTCACGGTAAACACCGAGTTCACCGCATCGCCTTCACCGCCATCCTTGCTTGGACGCAGCAGGAATTCACGCATCTCGTCCACGACGACCTGAGTGCGCTGGGCAGTCGAGCCGGCCGGGGTCTGCACTTGAGCAAACAGTACGCCCTGGTCTTCCTCCGGGAGGAACGAGGAAGGAATACGCATGAACAACCAGATCATGCCGATGACGATGATCACGTAGGCCAGCAGGTACGGCGCCTTGTTGCGCAGAATGTTGCCGACGCCACGCTCGTAGCTTTTCACGCTACGGTCGAAGTTGCGGTTGAACCAGCCGAAGAAGCCGCGTTTCGGCACGCCATGCTCGCCCTTGGGAATGGCTTTGAGCATGGTGGCGCAGAGCGCCGGAGTGAAGATCAGCGCGACCAGTACCGACAGGGCCATGGCCGAGACGATGGTGATCGAGAACTGCTTGTAGATCACACCCGTGGAACCGCCGAAGAACGCCATCGGCAACAGTACCGCCGAGAGCACCAGGGCAATACCGACCAGCGCACCCTGGATCTGCCCCATGGATTTCTTGGTGGCCTCCTTGGGTGACAGGCCTTCTTCGCTCATGACCCGTTCGACGTTTTCCACCACGACGATGGCATCGTCCACCAGCAGGCCGATGGCCAACACCATACCGAACATGGTCAGGGTGTTGATGCTGAAACCGAACGCCGCGAGGATGCCGAACGTACCCAGCAATACCACCGGCACGGTCATCGTGGTGATGACGGTGGCGCGGAAGTTCTGCAGGAACAGGAACATCACCAGGAACACCAGCACGATCGCTTCGACCAGGGTTTCCACCACACCCTTGATCGACTCGGTCACCACTGGCGTGGTGTCGTACGGGAACACCACTTCCATCCCTTGCGGGAAGAACGGCTTGAGGCTGTCAATGGTCTTGCGCAGCGCTTTCGCGGTGTCGAGGGCGTTGGCACCGTTGGCCAGTTTCACCGCCAGGCCGGAAGCCGGGGCGCCGTTGAACTGGGCGTTGATGCTGTAGTTCTCGCCACCCAGACCGACGTCGGCGACATCTTTCAAGCGAACCTGGGAGCCGTCCTTGTTGACCTTGAGCAGGATTCTGTTGAATTGCTCAGCGGTCTGCAGGCGGGTCTTGCCGATGATCGTCGCGTTCAACTGAGTGCCGGGCAGGGCAGGCAGGCCGCCGAGCTGGCCGGACGATACCTGGACGTTTTGCGCGGCGATGGCGGTTTTGACGTCAATCGGGGTCAGGTTGAAGTTGTTCAACTTGGCCGGGTCGAGCCAGATACGCATGGCGTACTGGGAACCGAACACCTGGAAGTCGCCCACGCCGGCTGTCCGCGAGATCGGATCCTGCATGTTGGACACGATGTAGTTGGACAGGTCGTCCTTGGTCATGCTGCCGTCACGCGAGACCACGCCGATCACCAGCAGGAAGTTCTTCACGGCCTTGGTCACACGGATACCTTGCTGCTGTACTTCTTGCGGCAGCAGCGGGGTGGCCAGGTTCAGTTTGTTCTGGACCTGAACCTGCGCGGTATCGGAGTTGGTGCCTTGCTCGAAGGTCGCGGTGATCGTCATGGTGCCGTCGGAGTTACTTTCCGAGGACACATAACGCAGGTTGTCGATACCGTTGAGCTGCTGCTCGATCACCTGAACCACGGTGTCTTGCACGGTTTGCGCGGAAGCGCCCGGGTAAGCCACGGAAATGGCGATCGCCGGAGGCGCAATGCTCGGGTACTGGTTGATCGGCAACTTGAGGATCGATAGAGCCCCGACCAGCATGATCACCAGGGCAATTACCCAGGCGAAAATCGGACGGTCGATAAAAAATTTCGACATGGTTTACTCCCCTTTGCCGCTGGAAGCCTTGTTAGCTGCCTGTGCGGGGGCCGGGTTCTTTGCGCCAACGTTAGTCGCCTCAGTGGCCTTGACTTCAATGCCAGGTTTGACGAATTGCAGCCCTTCGGTGATCAGGCGATCGCCGGCTTTCAGGCCGTCCTCGATCAGCCACTGGCTGCCGACAGTGCGGCTGGCCTTGAGCTGACGCAGTTCGACCTTGTTGTCCGCACCGACGACCAGCGCGGTCGGGGAGCCTTTGAGGTCGCGGGTCACGCCTTGTTGCGGCGCCAGGATGGCGGCTGCATTCACGCCGGCCTGAAGCTGGGCGTGAACGAACATGCCGGGCAACAGGGTGTGATCAGGGTTCGGGAACACCGCACGCAGGGTCACGGAACCGGTGGTCTGGTCAACCGAGACTTCGGAGAATTCGAGCTTGCCGTCGAGCTTGTACTGGCTGCCGTCTTCGAGGGTCAGCTTGACCGCCGCCGAGTTGTCGCCGGCCTTTTGCAGACGACCGCTTTCCAGTTCGCGGCGCAGTTCAAGCAGCTCTACCGAGGACTGGGTGACATCGACGTAGATCGGGTCGAGTTGCTGGATCACCGCCATGGCGTCCGCCTGGCCACTGGTGACCAGTGCGCCTTCGGTCACGCTGGAACGACCGATGCGACCGGACAGTGGCGCATAGACCTTGGTGTAGCGCACATTGATCTGGGCGCTTTGCAGGGCGGCTTCCGATTGCAGGCGGTTGGCCTGTGCGGTGTCGTATTCCTGACGGCTCACAGCCTGTTCGTTGACCAGTTGCTTGTAGCGATCGGAGATCGACTTGGTCTGTTGCAGGTTGGCTTCGGCACTTTTCAGCGTGGCTTCATAGACGGCTGGATCGATCTGATACAGCTGTTGGCCGGCCTTGACGTCGCCGCCTTCCTTGAACAGACGTTTGAGAATGATGCCGTTGACCTGCGGGCGAACTTCCGCGATGCGGTAGGCGCTGGTGCGGCCCGGCAGCTCGGACGTCAGGGTGAAGGCTTGAGGTTGCAGGGTGACGACGCCGACCTGAGGCGGTGGAGCGGCCGGTGCCGCTTCTTCCTTTTTGCATCCGCTGAGCAGCGATGCCAAGGCGACGGCAGTGACCAGAGCGGTAACAGCTGGCTTGAATTGCATGAAAATCCTCGGGTCAGGCGCGCAAAAAAACGCACAAGAAAAGATGGAAGGTTAAAAATTGGGTACCGGGTGGATAAGTAGCTTGCTAAGGAATATACTTACATTCACGGTTGTTTGTAAATACCTTGGCTGTGTACCCTCGCTGTTACAGAGGCCGTCGCAAGGTTGGAATTGTAGGCCCGGGGACGAGTCCCAAGAGCGCTCGCCCCACTTTTATTCAGCTGATATTCAGACATCGCTGAAGCATCCTGATTGAGGTTGTACTGCCATGGTCCGTCGCACCAAAGAGGAAGCTCAAGAAACCCGCAGCCAGATACTCGAGGCGGCCGAAAAAGCCTTTTTCGAGCGGGGCGTGGCCCGCACGACGCTGGCGGACATCGCAACCCTGGCCGGCGTCACCCGTGGCGCCATCTACTGGCATTTCAGCAACAAGGCCGATCTGGTGCAGGCCATGCTCGACAGCTTGCATGAGCCCCTTGATGAGCTGGCCAAAGCCGCGGAGAGCGAAGACGAGCTCGATCCGCTGGGCTGCATGCGTCGGCTGCTGATTCATTTGTTTCATGAAGTTGCGCTGGACCCCAAGACCCGGCGCATCAACGAGATTCTGTTTCATAAGTGCGAATTCACCGATGAAATGTGCGATCTGCGCCAGCAGCGCCGAACGGCCAGCCTCGAATGCAACACGCGCATTGGCCTGACCTTGCGTAATGCCGTGAATCGCGGGCAGTTGCCGGAAAATCTCGACACCGCCCGTGCGGCCATCAGCATTCATGCCTATATAGATGGCCTGCTGTACCAATGGTTGCTCGCGCCGGACAGCTTTGAACTGCATATCGATGCCGAGCGTTGGGTCGATACCGGGCTGGACATGCTGCGTTTCAGTCCCAGCCTGCGAAAGTGAAGCAACATGCGTAATTGGATCCGTTTATGTCAATAGACGCGGGCGAAGATCAACTCTTCGCCCGCGTTGGCGTACTGGGGTGCTTTTATATAGGGACGCGCTCCGGGATGACAGGTAGCGAGCTACGTATTTTGTAGGAAATTTGTGTCGCAGATGTGAAAAGCCAAGAGCGATCCCCAGTGGTCGCTGCTTCAGCCCAGTGTGATTTCCACCTCGAAGTTGAAAGGCTGATCCTCTGCCATGCGGGTGATTTTGGTGGAACAATTGATTTTGGATGAGCCAATGGAGGTGACGGTGTTTTTTACCGTTGCCCTGTGTATTGGCGAAATAACGCCGAAGGATTTGTTCATGATCATGCCGAGGTCAAAACGTACCCCGACGTTCTGATCGATAAAATCCACAAACTGATTGAACATGATTTTGTTCTTCGGCCACGGCGCGGCGTACGTATAGGCAAAATCGGATTTGAATGCTGTCTTTGCGTGAGCCCGGAGCAGGAATGACTCACGCTCTGATGGGTGTAAAGGCAGGCTGGTTTGTGCGATTTTAAACGTGTGCGGTGTGTTGTTAATGAGTTTGACGATCACACGAGTGTTTTTCGAGCTTTCATCTTGATGTCGCCACTGTTCTATTTTCTGATTCAACTCGCGTTCTGATTCAATCTTTTCGAGGTAGCCGATTAATTCCACTTGGGCGATCCCGATCAACTCATCCAGTGCTTGCTGATTCTCTTCGCTGAATAGTAGTGGTGTCAGGTTGTAAAGTGTGCCAATGGAAGTGTAATTGAAAAACGATAGTAGATCTTCGTACTTGTTACTGGTTTCTTTGATGTCGTTCATGTCGATTCCTTTCGATCAAACACGTGGTTCCCGGTCTGGGTGGATTGCGGCTCAGCGATCCATGATGACGGCCAGCATGTTGTAGTTGTAGGGATAGTTATCGCTCGTGTCTTCAAGAAAAGACTGGCTGAAAATGGGGACTTCCCCAATGGACAACGCGTTGTGTTCCCAGAAGAAATCAACTTCCGGCCGCCGATGATTCAGGCGTTTACGGTGCGTGTATTGAAAAGCCGTTTTGATATGCACCGTCTGACGGTAATTGGTGTAAATGGCCTGAGCGCTGAAAACGGTTTTTCTGATGCCGTATTCGATATTAATGCCTTGCGGCAATTGTGGGTTGCCTTCCAAGACGATTAACTGAGTACTCAGTGGCATGATTTTGGAGGGGAAGGCTGGCGGGGTATCGTCCAGCATGACGTCGTTGCGCCATAATATCGAGTCTGTGAAGTTGCTAAGGGTTAATGTAAAAGCAAGTTTGTTTGCGGGGGAGTTGTCCATTTCAGATCACTTGTTGGTTATGTTGTTGTTTGAAATTAACCCCGCTATAAGTGCTGTTGCAATACAGATGTTGTTTCATTAGTTTAGCGTTTTCCAAATAAAAAACCCCGGGTGTTTCTACCCGGGGCTTTTTATTTAAACGGAGCTTACATTACCGGGTAGTCGATGTAGCCGACCGGGCCCTTGCCGTAGAACAGCTCCGGACGCGCTTCGTTCAGCGGCGCATCGGCTTTCAAGCGTGCCGGCAAATCCGGGTTGGCAATGAACGGCACGCCGAAGGCGACCGCGTCAGCCTTGCCGCTGGCCAGCCAGGCGTTGGCGCTGTCCTTGGTGAAGCGTTCGTTGACGATGTACGGACCGCCGAAGGCTTCCTTGATTTGCGGGCCGAGGCTGTCGGTGCCTTCTTTTTCGCGGGAGCAGATGAACGCGATGCCACGTTTGCCCAGTTCGCGAGCGACGTAGGTGAAGGTTTCGGCGAGGTTGTCGTCACCCATGTCATGGGAGTCGGCACGCGGTGCCAGGTGCACACCAACGCGGCCGGCGCCCCAGACTTCGATGGCGGCATCGGTCACTTCCAACAGCAGGCGAGCACGGTTTTCCACGGAGCCGCCGTATTGGTCGGTGCGCTGGTTGGTGCTGCTTTGCAGGAACTGGTCGAGCAGGTAACCGTTGGCGCCGTGGATTTCCACGCCGTCAAAACCGGCGGCCTTGGCGTTTTCGGCACCGATGCGGTAGGCGTCGACGATGTCGGCGATTTCAGCGGTTTCCAGGGCGCGCGGCGTCGGGTAATCGGCCAGTGGGCGAACCAGGCTGACATGGCCTTTGGGCTGGATGGCGCTCGGAGCGACCGGTTTTTCGCCGTTCAGGTACGACTCGTGGGAAACCCGGCCGACGTGCCACAGTTGCAGGAAGATCTTGCCGCCCGCGCCGTGGATCGCCTTGGTGACGTTGGTCCAGCCGCGCACTTGATCGTTGGACCAGATGCCCGGGGTGTCCGGGTAGCCAACGCCCATCGGCGTGACCGAGGTGGCTTCGCTGAGGATCAGGCCGGCCGAGGCGCGTTGAACGTAGTACTCGGCCATCAGCGCGTTCGGCACACGACCTTCGTCGGCGCGGCAGCGGGTCAGCGGAGCCATGATGATGCGGTTGGCCAACTCGAGGTCGCCCAGTTTGATCGGATCGAAAATAGTCGTCATGAAATGCACCCTCGTGAGGTATCAGTGAGTCAGTTGTTGGTAGCAGGGGCCAGTTCGGGATTACCGCTCTGACGGAAAGTAATCAGGGTCACCAGCAGGGCGAGTACCGCCAGCGCGGCCGCCGCCAGTGGCACGCTGGTCAGGCCGTAGCCGTGGGCGATGACGCTGCCGCCGACCCAGGCACCGAGTGCGTTGCCGACGTTGAAGGCGCCGATGTTCAGGGTTGAGACCAGGTTCGGTGCAGCCTTGCCGTAGGTCACCACGTTCACTTGCAGGGCGGGCACGGCGGCAAAGCACGCGGTGGCCCAGAGGAACAGGGTGATTTCGGTCGGGATCAGCGCAACGCTGGTCCAGGTCAGTACGGTGGACACCACGGCCATGCTGATGAACACCCCGATCAGCGTCGCCGCCAGGCCTTTGTCGGCCAGTTTGCCGCCGATGATGTTGCCGACCGTCAGGCCCAGGCCGATGAGCATCAGGGTCCAGGTCACGCCGCGTGGCGAGACGCCGGTCACCTCGCCCAGCAGCGGGGCGACGTAGGTGAACAAGGTGAACACCGACGCGGCGAACAGCGCGGTCATGCTCAACGACAGCCAGATGCCGGCGCCTTTGAGGGCACGCAGTTCGGCGCGCATGTCGAGTTTCTCTTCATCGCGCTTGGCCGGCAGGAAACGGATCAGGCCGATCAAGGCGATTACGCCGATAACGGTCACCGCCCAGAACGTCGAGCGCCAGCCGGCTTGTTGACCCAGCGCTGTGCCCAGCGGCACGCCGAGGACGTTGGCCAGGGTCAGGCCGGTGAACATCAGGGCCACGGCCGAAGCGCGTTTGTTGGCTGGCACCAAGCCTGCCGCCACGACCGAACCGATACCGAAGAACGCACCGTGGCAGAGGGCAGTCACCACTCGGGCGAACATCAGCACGTTGTAGTCACTGGCCACTGCGCAGAGCAGATTGCCGATGATGAATATCCCCATCAACGCCACCAGTGCGGCCTTGCGCGGCAGCCTGGCGGTGGCCAGTGCCATGAACGGCGCACCGATGGCCACGCCCAGGGCGTAACCGGTCACCAGCCAGCCGGCACCGGGGATCGACACACCGAGGTCGGCCGCCACATCGGGCAGCAGGCCCATGATGACGAACTCGGTGGTGCCGATGGCGAAGGCGCTCAAGGCCAGGATGAGGAGCGAGAGGGGCATTGTTGATTCCTTGTCAGCTTAAGGGTCAGAGCTCTTTGCTGAAGGTTTTGAGGAATTCCTGGATGGTTTCCTCGTTGCGTTTGAAAAAGTGCCACTGGCCGACTTTGCGGCTGCTGATCAGGCCGGCGCGTTGCAGGGTCGCCAGGTGTGCGGACACCGTGGACTGCGACAAACCGCACCGTTGATCGATCTGCCCGGCGCAGACGCCGTGCTCGTTGCTGTGGGTCTGGTCGGGAAATTCGACGTCCGGGTCTTTGAGCCAGTGCAGGATTTCTCGCCGTACTGGGTGTGCCAGGGCTTTTATTATTTCGTCGAGGTCGAGGTTCATGGCTTGGGGCTCGTGATGAGTAAAACGTTATATCGCGATGAAGCGAACTTTAAATCGGTATTTCGCGATATACCAATATGATTTTGATCTGATGACCGCGCAAATCGGTATATCGGGTTATAACGATATGAATGCCGCAGTGTTAAGCTGGGCGGCATGAACTATCTCGCACATCTTCACCTCGGTGGCCAGCGTCCCGGTCAATTGCTCGGCAGTCTGTATGGCGATTTCGTCAAAGGACGGCTGCAAGGGCAGTTCGACCCGGAGATCGAGGCGGCTATCCAGTTGCATCGCAGCATCGACGTGTTTACCGACCGCCATCCGATGGTGGACGTGGCGTTGTCGCGGTTTTCCCTGACCCGCCGGCGTTATGCCGGGATCGTGCTCGATGTGTTTTTTGACCATTGCCTGGCGCGGGACTGGACGCTGTATGCCGACCGGCCGTTGGCGCTGTTCACCGGCGATGTGTATCGGGTGCTGTCCAATGAGCCGCAATTACCGGAACGCCTGGCGAGGATTGCGCCGCACATGGTGGCGAATGACTGGTTGGGTTCTTACCGGGAATTCGACGTGTTGGAGCAGGTACTGCGGGGGATTTCGCGGCGGTTGACCAGGCCTGAAGAACTGGCGGCGGCGATGCAGGAGCTGCGGGTGTTGTATGAGCCGTTGAGCGAGGATTTTCGGTTGTTCTATCCTCAACTTCAGGATTTCGCCCGGAACCGCTGACACAAAACCTGTAGGAGCGAGGCTTGCCCGCGAAGAACGATAACGCGGTATATCAGTTACACCGCAGCGTTCCCTTCGCGGGCAAGCCTCGCTCCTACAGAAAGGCAGTGTTACGCGGCGATGAGTTCGCCGTGGCGCCGTGGCTCTGCCGGTTTCGCCACTTCGCCAAACAACACCTTCTGCACCGCCTGCTGCGCTTCGAACGCCAGCGCCGCACGTTCCCGGCCTTCGCAGGCAATCGGCTTAAGCAGATGAATCTCCACATCGCCCCGGTCATTGGCAAACAAGCGCATCAGGTGCGAGAGCAAGTCATCATCGCCAATGAACGGCGCAAGCGAATCGATTTCACCCTCGCGCAGGTAACGAATCGCCAACGGTTGCAGCTTCGCTTGCGAATCAATCGCCGCCGACAGCAAGCGACCATGGAAGGTGCGCAACGAACGGCCATCGGTGGTGGTGCCTTCCGGGAACATCAGCAGCGGATGCGCTTGCTCCAGGTGGCGCGTCATCTGTTTGCGGATCAACTGACTGTCACCCGAACCACGGCGGATAAACAGGCTGCCGGCCTTGGCCGCCAACCAACCTGCTACCGGCCAGGTGCGCACTTCGGCCTTGGACAGGAATGACATCGGCGTGAGCATGCCCAGCAGCGGAATGTCCGTCCAGGACACGTGGTTGCTGACCCAGAGCATCGGCTCCTTCGGCAATTCACCGTGCACGGTCACGCGAAAGGGCAGGGCATTCGCCAGGCGTGCCATGAAAAATCTCGACCAGCGCTGACGGCGGACCATCGAATGGGCGATGCCCAAGCGCTCGAACAAACCGAAGACACTGGCCATGCTCAACCCCAATGCCACCACGACCAACACTCGCGCAATCCGCGCGTACACCCGCAAGCGGCTCATTACACAGCCGCCTTGAAGTGTTTGGCGTAGCGCGGGCAGAGTTCGTCGCGTTTGAGCAGGATGAACACGTCGGCGACCTGGAAGTCTTCGTCCCAGCACGGCTCGCCGCAAATCTTCGCACCGAGGCGCATGTAGGCCTTGAGCAGCGGCGGCATTTCGGCGATGACGTTGGAGGGGATGTCCAGAACCGGCAACGGTTTTTTCGGTTCGGCGCGCAGGTTCTCGGTGCACAGGTAACGTTCGCGCAGACGCTGCATGATCGCGTGAGCCTGGATGCCGCCGTCTTGCATCGGGATGCTCGCGCAACCCATCAGATAACTGTAGCCGCCCTGGTTCAGGACTTCGGCCAGTTCACCCCAGAGCACGGCGATGGTGCCGCCGTTGCGGTAGGCCGGGTCGACACAGGTACGGCCGATTTCGAGGATCGGGCCTTTGAGTTGGATCAGGCCGTGCAGGCTGAATTCTTCTTCGCTGTAAAATTTGCCCAGGCTGCTGGCGGCGGTGTGGTCGAGCAAACGGGTGGTCGCCACCAGGCGCCCGGTGTTCAGGTCACGCACGCCGATGTGGGCGCAGTGAACATCATAGTCATCCATGTCCAGACCCAGTTCCGCGCCTTTGAGCTTGGCGTTGAACTCGCCGCTGAACACGTTGAAGCGCAAAGCCTGGGCTTCCTGCAAGGCCTCGGCGCCCACCAGGCGTTCGGCTTGCAGGCGGCGTTCATTGCCGGTGTCGCTGATGCGGGCGATCTGAGTCATTGCGATTCTCCGTGCGGGCTGGTCACCCGTCTTGGGTTAGAGCCGATCGACTTTCTTTATGCGGCCGTGTTGTGCAAAGTCAGGCTATGTAGCCCCGGTGTCATCGCCATGAAGCTTTGGTGATGCTTATATGACAGCCCACAAGGAGCCTCTTATGCCCTGGCAAACCCTGTTGAAACGCCGCGATCGCTTGCCCGCCAATCCGGACCTCGGTGAAGGCTTCGCGACCTTGTTGCAGCAGTTGGGCACGGTCACGCCGTTTGAGTTGGCGGTGGGCGGTGGACGCCTGATGGCGACGCCGGGGCTGGCGTTTCTGGTGGGCTATCAGGCGGCTTTGCGCATGCTGTGGCCGAGCGCGCCGCCGAGTCTTGGCGCGTTGTGCGCGACCGAACAGCGCAGCCTGCGGGTGGCGGACATGCAGACGCGCCTGAGCGAACTGCGCCTGAGCGGACGCAAGGATTTCGTGACCGCCGGCGATGCGGCCGACTGGCTGCTGATCGCTGCGCGCAGTGAAGCGCCTGGCGAGTCGCCGCGCCTGAGCCTGGCGGTGGTTTATCCCGGTGAGCCGGGTGTGCGCCTGGAAAAACTCCCGCCGATCCCGCTGATGCCGGACATCAGTCATGGCCGGCTGTTTCTCGACCATGCCTTGTGTGAATTGCTGGCGGGGGATGGCTGGGATGCGTACGTCAAACCGTTCAGAACGCTGGAAGACGTCTATGTGTTGAGCGCGATGACAGCGTGGTTGTATGGCGTCGGCCAGGACAGCGACTGGCCGCAGGCCTTGCAGTTGCGTTTGCTGGCGCTGTTGGCCGGGTGTGCGGAAATGAGCCGTCAGGCGCCGAACAATCCGGCGGGGCATGTGTTGCTGGGCGGGTTGTTTGCGCAGTTCGACGGGTTGAAGGTTGAGGTGAGCCAGGCATTGGCCGATGGCCCGCCACAGTGGGCGGCGATGTGGCAGCGGGATCAGGCGGTGATGGATTTGGCGGCGGGGGCGCGGGGCAAGCGGTTGGCCAAGGCGTTGGCGGCGATCTGACGGGCCTCTTCGCGGGCAAGCCTCGCTCCTACAGGGACGGTGCAATCCGTAGGAGCGAGGCTTGCCCGCGAAGGCGTCTTCATTGACGACACAAATTTTAGATCTGTCATAAACCTCAACTAGGCTCAGCAAGCCAATCCCGCCGAGCCCCCACCATGTTCAAAGGCTTGTCCCTGTTTTTCATGCTGCTGTTGCTCAGCCTCTCGACCCAGGCCGAAACCTGGCCCGCCGAGCAATGGTCGACTGGCCCGACCCCGAGCGGCCCGGCGCTGCAAGCCCTGGAAACCTACGCCTTCCCACCCCGAGATGACATCAGCCGAAAAGGCATCCGCACCGACGCCTTGCTGGTGATCCGCGACGGTCAGTTGATCTACGAACGCTACGCCGGCCCGACCAGCGCCGACACGCCGCACCTGACCTGGTCGATCAGCAAGAGCCTCATGGCCACGGTGCTCGGCGTCGCCTATGGCGAAGGCCTGTTCAAATTGCAGGACCCGGCGCTGAAGTTCTATCCAGCGCTGGAAAAACACCCGGCGATCACCCTGGCCGATCTGCTGCACTGGGCCTCGGGCCTGGACTGGCAGGAAGACTATGAATACGCACCGTTGAAGTCCTCGGTGGTGGCGATGCTCTACACCCGCGGCCATCACGACATGGCCGCCTTCACCACTGATCACGCCGAGTACGCCAAACCCGGCCAGGCTTTTCGCTATTCCAGCGGCGACAGCAATCTGTTGTCTGCGGCGCTGAAGAACATCGTCGGCCCTGCGCGTTATCCCGACTATCCATGGTCCGCGCTGTTCGAGCCGCTGGGGATTCGTCACGCGGTGTGGGAAACCGACGGCACGGGCACTTTCGTTGCCTCGTCCTATGCCTACCTCACCGCCCGCGACCTGGCGCGAGTCGGCCTGTTGATGGCGCGTGACGGCCGTTGGGGGGACCGGCAATTGCTGCCCAAAGACTGGGTCACCTTCAATCGCGAGCCCTTCGCTCACTATCAAGCGAATCAGGACGACGCTGTGCCAGGCGGTCAGTGGTGGCTCAACCGCGCCGTGGATGGCGCCGCACAACCCTGGCCCGATGCACCCCCCGACACCTTCGCCGCACTTGGCCATTGGGGCCAGGCGATGTATGTGATCCCCAGCGAAAAACTGGTGATCGTGCGCTACGGCGACGACCGCGACGGTAGCTACAGCCACAACGCATTGCTCAACCTTGCGCGCAAGGCATTCGCCGGGAAGGTGCAGCCATGAGCCGTCGCCCGTTTGTCCGCCGCCGACCGTTCAGCTCACTGTTGTTGATCCTGCTGATCGCCTTGCTTGGCTGGATCTGGCACGAGCGTGTGGCGCTATGGGCCTTCCCGGACATCATCAGCGCCTACACCGCCAAGGAATACTGCTCGTGCCGATACGTGATGAACAACGACGCCGAGTATTGCCGTGGCTATGTGAAGCAATGGCTGCCCTTCAGCGGTTTTGCCGATGACGCCGCCGGCAAACGCGTGACGGTCAGCGGCATGGGGCGCAGCAACAGCGCGCAATGGATCGGCGAACACCAAGGCTGCCGCCTGCAACCCTGACAGGTCGTCTTTGTAGGAGCCGGCTTGCCGGCGATGGCGATCTCAGGGACGCCATCGCCAGCAAGCCGGCTCCTACGGATTTGCGGTGTGCTCAAGAATTGAAGGTTCACGCCAAACCTGTAGGAGCCGGCTTGCTGGCGATGGCGATCTCAGGAACGCCATCGCCGGCAAGCCGGGCTCCTACAAGGGTGGTCTTCAATCTTCGCGGTTTGCAATGCGCTCGCGGACGGTTAAGGTTCGTTCAGGTTTATCTGCCCCACGAGTCTTTATGTTCAAGCGGTCCCTCACCAAAACCCTCGCCTTTGTGCTGCTGGCCAGCGCTACTTTGTCGGCTCAGGCCAATTGGTACCTGGACGGCGAATCCTCGCGGCTGTCATTTGTCAGCACCAAAAACGCCAATGTTTCCGAAGTGCAGCGCTTCCTGGTGCTGCATGGCAAGGTCAGTCCCAAAGGCCTGGCCGAGGTGGAAGTCGAGCTGGATTCGATAAACAGCGGCATCCCCTTGCGTGACGAACGCATGCGCAAAGAGCTGTTCGAGATCCAGACCTTTCCCGAAGCGTTGATCACTGCGCAGATTGATTTGCGCCCGATCAACGACCTCGCCCCCGGCGCGCAACTCGAACTGCGCTTGCCGGTCACCGTCAACCTCCACGGCAAAACCCGTGAGTACAACGCCGAGCTGTTGGCGACTCGCCTCGATGACCGGCGCTTTCAGGTGGTGACGCTCGAACCGCTGGTGATCAACGCCGAGGATTTTGATCTGGCGCCGGGGCTGGACAGCTTGCGCAAGGTCGCCGGGTTGTCGGCTATCAGTCTGTCGGTGCCGGTGGGTGCGGTACTGATTTTCACGGCGCGCTGACATGGCCGGCGCGATTTTTCCCTGGCGTGAAGGCAACAGCTTCGAACTGCTGATCGACGGTCCGCAGTTCTTTCCGCGGATGTTGGTCGCGATTGCGCGCGCCGAGGAACAAGTCGAACTGGAGCTGTACCTGGTGGAGGCGGGCGCGTGTGCCGAGGCCATGGTTCAGGCACTGGTCCAGGCCGCCGAGCGCGGCGTGCGGGTGCGCTGCCTGTTCGATGATTACGGCAGCCTCGCGTTTACCCTGACCTTGCGTCAGCGGCTGATGGCGGCCGGCGTAGAGCTGCGCTTCTACAATCGCCTGAGCTGGCGGCGCTGGGTCGGTAATTTCTACCGCGATCATCGCAAGCTGTTGCTGGTCGATCAGAGCATGGCCGTGGTCGGCGGCACCGGTGTCACCGATGAGTTCTGGACGCCGGGCGAAGACGCCAGCGAATGGCACGAAGTGATGGTGGAAATCACCGGTCCTCTGGTCATCGACTGGCAGTTGTTGTTCGATCGCCAATGGATCGCCAACCGCCATCGCCGCGCCTGGAAACCTGCCTCGCATTTCGGTTTGCCGCGATTGCCCCGTGTGCCGCCGATGGGCGAGGGCATGGGCCGGGTCGCGTATGCCGACGCCCGCCAGCACCGCGACATCCTGCAATCGCTGGTTCGTGCGCTTAACAGCGGGCAAAAGCGAATCTGGCTGGCCACACCGTATTTCCTGCCGACCTGGAAAGTCCGCCGCTCGTTGCGCCGGGCGGCAGCTCGAGGCGTTGATGTGCGTCTGTTGTTGACCGGTCCGCGCACCGATCACCCGTCGGTGCGTTATGCCGGGCATCGTTACTACCCGCGATTGCTCAAGGCCGGGGTGCAGATCTTCGAATACCAGCCGTGTTTCCTGCACCTGAAAATGGTGCTGGTCGATGATTGGGTGAGCATTGGCTCATGCAACTTCGATCACTGGAATCTGCGTTTCAACCTGGAAGCCAATCTTGAAGCGCTGGACCCGGGGCTGACGCGTGCGGTGGCGGCGAGTTTCGAGCGGGACTTCGCATTGAGCCAGGAAGTGAGCCTGGAGGCCTGGCAACGCCGGCCGCTGTGGCGGCGGGTGAAGCAGAGGATCTGGGGATGGGTGGATCGGCTGGTGGTGAATCTGCTGGATCGACGGGGCTAACCACGGACTTCTGAACGCCACAAACCATTGTGGGAGCGGGCTTGCCCGCGATGGCGGCCTAACAGTCAACGTAGATGTTAAATGTTATGGCCCCATCGCGGGCAAGCCCGCTCCCACAGGTTTTTGTGGCGTTTGAAGGGTTACAGGAGTTCGAAGCTCTGCTGCGTCACGTCCTGGGAATCCAGGCCGATCTGCACGTTGAACTTGCCTGGCTCTGCTGCGTACTTCAACTGAGCGTTGAAGAACTTCAGGTCATCCTCGGTGATGGTGAAGTGCACGACTTTCTGTTCGCCGGCCTTGAGCGTGATTTTCTGGAAGTTCTTCAGTTCCTTCAGTGGCCGGATCATCGAGCCGGTCACGTCCTGGATGTACAACTGCACCACGGTTTCGCCGTCGCGCTTGCCGGTGTTTTTCACCATGACGCTGGCGTCGAGCTTGCCGGTCTTGTTCAGCGTGGTCGATGACAGGGCCATGTCGGTCAGGCTGAAATCGGTGTAGCTCAGACCGAAGCCGAACGGAAACAGGGGGCCGGTGGTGTCATCGAAATACTGCGAGGTGTAGTTGCCCGGTTTGCCCGGCGTGAACGGCCGGCCAATGCTCAGGTGGTTGTAGTAGGTCGGAATCTGGCCCACCGAACGCGGGAAGGTGATCGGCAGTTTGCCCGACGGGTTGTAGTCGCCGAACAAAACGTCGGCGATGGCGTTGCCGCCTTCAGTGCCGCTGAACCAGGTTTCCAGAATCGCGTCAGCCTGTTCCTTCTCCTGGAGAATCGACAGCGGACGTCCGTTCATCAACACCAGCACCAGTGGTTTTCCAGTGGCCTTCAAGGCGCGAATCAGTTCACGCTGGTTTTCCGGAATATTCAGGTCGGTACGGCTGGAGGACTCGTGGGACATGCCACGGGATTCGCCCACGGCTGCCACCACCACATCGGCATCCTTGGCGGCTTTCACCGCTTCGTCGATCAGCACTTGCGCCGAGCGCGGGTCATCGACCACTTCCGGGGCATCGAAGTTGAGGAAGTTCAGGTAGTCCAGCGCCTTCTTGTCGCTGGTGATGTTGGCGCCACGGGCGTAGATCAGCGTCGACTGCGCACCGAGTGCGGTGGTCATACCGTCAAACAGTGTCACCGATTGCGCAGGGCGACCGTTGGCGGCCCAACTGCCCATCATGTCGATCGGTGCCTTGGCCAACGGACCGACCAGCATGATTTTCGCGGTTTTCTTCAGCGGCAGGGTTTCGCCCTGGTTCTTCAGCAACACCAGGCTGCGGCGCGCAACGTCGCGGGCCTCGGCGCGGTGCAGGCGGCTGTCGGCGTTAGTGTCGACCGGATCATCTTCAGCCTTGCCGATGCGCAGGTACGGGTCCTTGAACAGGCCCATGTCGTACTTGGCATCGAGCACTGCGCGCACGGCATTATCGATGTCGCTCTGCTGGATCTCGCCGGCCTTGAGCAGCCCTGGCAGCTCCTTGCCGTAGAGCGTGTCGTTCATGCTCATATGAATGCCGGCCTTGATCGCCAGCTTCGCGGCTTCGCGGCCATCAGCGGCAACGCCGTGCTTGATCAGCTCGAAAATCGCCCCGTGGTCGCTGACCGCCAGGCCTTTGAAGCCCCATTCCTTGCGCAACAGGTCGTTCATCAGCCAGGTGTTGGCGGTGGCCGGTATGCCGTTGATCGAGTTCAACGCGACCATGACCCCGCCGGCACCGGCGTCAATCGCGGCGCGGTACGGTGGCAGGTAATCCTGGTACATCTTGACCGGGCTCATGTCGACGACGTTGTAGTCGCGACCGCCCTCGACCGCGCCATACAAGGCGAAGTGCTTGACGCTGGCCATAATGCTGTCGGCCGCGTTCGCGCCGGCGCCCTGGAATGCCTTGACCATCACGCCGGCGATGCGCGACACCAGATAGGTGTCTTCACCGAAACCTTCGGAAGTACGGCCCCAGCGCGGGTCGCGGGAGATGTCGACCATCGGCGCAAAAGTGAGGTCGACGCCGTCCGACGAAGCTTCCTTGGCGGCGATGCGCCCGGACAGGCCGATGGCGTCCATGTCCCAGCTCGAAGCGAGGGCAATAGGGATCGGGAAAATCGTGCGGTGGCCGTGGATCACGTCGTAGGCGAAGAACATCGGGATCTTCAACCGGCTGCGCATCGCCGCATCCTGCATCGGACGGTTTTCCGGGCGGGTAATCGAGTTGAACGTACCGCCGATGTTACCGGCGGCAATTTCCTTGCGGATCAGCTCCCGAGGCATTTCCGGGCCGATGCTGATCAGGCGCAACTGGCCGATTTTTTCATCGAGGGTCATCTGCTTCATCAGGTTGCTGATGAAAGCGTCCTTGTTTTCCAGAGGTGTGGGCGTCGTGGCGGCCAATACGTTATGACTGGCCAGGCTGACGAACAGGCCCAGCAAACACAGCTTCTTCATGAATGGTTTTCTCAAAAGCCCAAACGGCAGTGAATACGCGCCGGTCAGCCAAAATTTAGGGAGCGACTATTGTTGTTCAGGTAAATGCGGGCACACTTGCGCGGTGTTTTCGCGCAGGGGCATCTTTTAGCCCATTGGCTCGATGCAATCCAGTAGCGGCGGCAGATTATGCCCGAAGTGTCCGGTCAGGAGGTTGCTGGTTGTTTTTTCAACGGAATGTGCACGGGAGCGTCAACCAGATGAATGTACGACATCACACTCGGTCGAGCCTGCAGGTCGCAGCCTTGATGTTGCTGACCACGTTGCTGGCCGGTTGCGGCATCAACAATATTCCGACCCTCGACGAACAAGCCAAGGCCGCCTGGGGCCAGGTGCAGAACCAGTACCAGCGCCGCGCCGACCTGATCCCCAACCTGGTGGAAACCGTCAAGGGCTATGCGAAACACGAGGAGGAAACCCTGACCGCGGTGATCGAAGCCCGGGCCAAGGCGACGTCCATTCAGGTGGATGCCAGCACCCTCGACAACCCCGAGAAACTCAAGCAGTTCCAGCAGGCGCAGGATCAGTTGACCGGTGCCTTGAGCCGTTTGATGGTGGTGTCCGAGCGTTATCCGGACCTCAAGGCCAACCAGAATTTCCTGGCGTTGCAATCGCAACTGGAAGGCACCGAGAATCGCATCGCCGTGGCGCGTCGGGATTTCATTCTCGCCGTGCAGAACTACAACACCGAAATCCGCACCTTCCCGGGCCGCTTGTGGCACACCGTGATGTACAGCGACTTGCCGATCCGCGAAACCTTTGAAGCCACCACCCCCGGTGCCGAGAAAGCGCCTGAAGTGAAGTTCTGACCGGCTAGAAGCATTACCACGGATGAGGTTGCCAATGCGCGTGTTGAATGTGGGCCTGGCGCTGTTGCTTTGGGTGTTTGCTGCCACGGCCCAGGCCGAGCTGAAGTTTCCGGAGCTGACCGGGCGGGTGGTGGACAACGCCGGGATGATCGAGCCGTCGGTGCGCGAGCAGCTGACGCAACAGCTCAATGCCCATGAAAAGGCCACCGGCGAGCAGTTGGTGGTGGTGACGTTGCCGGACTTGCAGGGCGCCGAGATTGCCGACTTCGGTTACCAACTCGGGCGCCATTGGGGCATCGGCCAGAAGGACAAGAACAATGGCGCGCTGCTGATCGTCGCCCGTGATGAGCGCAAGCTGCGGATTGAAGTCGGTTATGGCCTGGAAGATCGCCTGACCGATGCGCAGAGTTCGGTGATCATCCATCAGGTGATCACCCCGGCGTTCAAGGCCGGTAACTTCAGCAAGGGCATCAGCGACGGGGTCGCGGCGATGCTGGTGGTGTTGGGCGGCAGCCCGCTGGATGAACCGTCGACTATTTATGAGTCGGGCGGCGATCAGGACGGTGATTTTGTTTCCCGACACCCGGGGATTTTCGTGTTTCTGGTGGTGCTGTTCATCCTGACGATATTCGTCTTGCAGATGTTCGGGGTTCTGCCGGCGGGCCGAGGCGGGTCGGGTGGTTCGAGTGGTGGTTTCGGCGGTGGTGGTTTTGGCGGCGGCGGTGGAGGCG